>NZFT01000076.1 GCA_002690755.1 Phycisphaerae bacterium | reverse complement strand
GGGAAGTCCCAGGCGGGTCGGGAGGGTGGTGCGAATCACCGGAGGCTGCCCCGCCTCCACCACGATCCTCGCCAGTGATTCGCCGGCGTCGGTCGCCCAGCGAAGCACTCGCATGGTCCGGTCATCCCGTCGGACGATCGAGGCGGAAACCTCGCAGGCGATCATTCGGAGTCCGGTGCGCTCTCGATCCTCGTGCAGTTCGATCTCGATCCCATCCCCGTGCAGCCGGGCCCGAACCATCGCGGGTCCGTAGGCGGGCGTCCTCGCGTCCGTCGCGTCCGTCGGCTGCAGCGCCCGCCACGCGAGCTCCACCGTCTCGGGCAGGGCCATGAAGGGGGTGACGTCCGGTTGCGAGGCTTCGCCGAGCGACTGGTGGGGGGTTGTCCGGCCGGGCAGGATCGACATGTGTCGGCGCCTTGGGAAGGGGAGGTCAGAGGAACGAAGAGAGAAGACGTACCGCGACGTCGAGGCCCTTGCCGCCACGGCCGATGAACCGGTCGCTGAGGCGGTCGAGCCGTCGGAGTGCGTCGTGCATCGAGTCGAGGCGGGCGAGGTGTGCCTTCAGCGTATCGGGATCGGCGGAGGCGTCGCCGTCGGCGACGGACTTGGTGTCCTCGAGTGCCGCCAGCAGTGGTTCGAGTTCGCGGCGTTTACGCGCGCGGACGATGAGGCTCAACAGGTTCCACACATCCTGTTCGGCCTCGAAGAACTCCTTGCGCTCCCCCCTTTGGCGACTGCGGGTGACGATTCCCCAGTCGGCAAGGGTTCGGAGCGTGGTCGAAACGCTGCCGCGGCTCACTTGAAGCCGTTCCATGATGTCCTCGGCGCACAACGGGCGACCCTCGATGAAGAGGAGTGCGTGGACCTCGGCCACGGATCGTGGAACACCCCAGCTCGAGCCCATGTCCGCCCAGTGGGCGATGAAGGCGTCCTTGCTGCGATCCAGAGGATCTTCCGCAGGGGCGGCTTCGTCGGTGGAACGGGGAGGATTGACGGGGGAGAGGCTCATGGGGGTGGTGCGAGCCGTCCGGGGTGAGATCGGCCTGCCCGAAAGACTAGCTCCCCGTCTGGCTCCACGGGTATCGATTTCAGAACAAATTGAAACTTCGTGGTCTCCCGCGACGGCGCCAGCGGGGCGATCGATCTCGGCCTGATTCTCGGACGCGGTGGGTGGCGGTGGAAACGAACGCCGGAAGCACGAGGTGAATGGGCGGCATCAGGCCGCAGGGCGACGGGCCGCGGGAGGCGTCCGTCCAGAAAAAGCCCCCGTCGACCGGAGTCGACGGGGGCCTGGATGACTGATGGATTGATCCCGAGCCGATCGATCAGGGATCGTTCGGCTGATTGGGGTCGTTGATGTTGAGGGAGACTTCGTCGTACAGGGTCTTGTAGTTCGAGGTCCCGAGGAAGCCGAGTCCGACCGCGTAGATGCGAACCGAGACTTCGCCCTCCGGCTCCGAGAAGTAGGACGAGGGAACCACGAAGGCGCCCATGTCGTAGTTGTTCTGCTGCTCGAACGGCGTCATCACCGTCGCGCCCAGGGCCTGGAACCGCTCGGTCCGGAAGTTGTAGGCCCACGCCAGTTCGATCACCACGCTGGCGGTCGCCTGCGATGCGACGGTGAGCGAACAGGTCGCGACGTCCTGGGTCTCGTAGCCGGTGAACCAGTTGACCCCGAGGTCGGTGGTCTGGCCGTTGGCGAGATAGGCAAGGCCACCTTCGGCGGGCCCCTGGCCAGCGAACTCGGAGCGGATCACGACCTTGTTGTTGTCGTTGTTTCCAAGGGAGAACGCACGGCCGTTGATCAGGTCACCGTGGTACACCTGGAAGCCGCCGCTGATGTTGGTCCCGATGACCGTGAGCACGTTCAGGGCACAGCCGGGGAGATTCGGGAAGATCCCGATGTTGTGGCCTTCCTCCTCGGCGAAGTAGTCGCCGCCATTCGGATTGTCATTGCCGAATTCAGTGCCGTCAGGAAGCTGATAGCAGTTCTCCGCGCCCGTGACGATCGAGGGACCGGCGGAACCACCGAGNATCTGNTCGGTCGANATGCTGGTGCCGTAGAACATCTGGGAGACNCCCTGAATCCAGACCATGGCGCCGGCGATCTGCGGCGAAGCGAAACTGGTGCCGCTGAAGCCACCGCCGAAACCGGGGATCTCGATCGGCGGTCCGCCGTTCGGGTCCGGGACGGTCGATCCGCCGGGCCGCGGGCCGCTGTAGGCGCGGAGGCGGTTGGTCAGCAAGGGGGGCGGAGTGTCGCTCGGATCGGTGCTGGTCTCGCCGTTGAAGAGGTCACCGTAGCCGGTGGTCGCGCCGGCACTGCCCCAGGCCATGACGTGAACGGTGCCGTCACCGGTGAAGTTGCTGAAGTTCGACCGTCGGATCGGGCCGGGGGCCGGGCACGGGGGACGGGGGTCTCCGTTCTCGAAGCCGGGCTCGCAAGCGCCGACGACGATCGCGACGGGCTGTTCGCCCGCGGGCTCGTCGACCGCGACCGCCGAGTTGCCGGCGGCACAGACGTTGATGAGGCCGGCGTCGGTCGCCACCGCGAGGGCGGTGTAGACCGGTGCGACGGTGGTGATGGGCTGATCGCCGAAGCCGATCGAGTAGTTCACGACGGCGCCCTGATCGAGGGTGTTCGCCGCCGCCAGGATCGAGGCGACGAGTCGTTCGCCCTCCTCGAGGCTGACCGACGGGAAGAACCAGAGTTCGCACTCGGAGGCGATGCCCCGAGTGCCGATGCCGTTGTTGCGACTGCCGATCACGCCGAGGCAGGCCGTGCCATGGTTGGCGTTGCCCGCATCGATGAGGGTCTGGGTCTGGTCGGGTTCGACGTTGGTCGAGGCCCACTCGGTCGTGGTTCCGGGCAGCGTGGTGGAGAGAAGATCCTCGTGGGTGAAGATCAGATCGCCGGATGCCGACGGAATGCCGGCATACGCGGCGAATTCGATGACCGCCGCCTGGCTGAGCCGGCCGGTGGGCACGAAGCGGACTTCATCCCACGGGAAGCTCGGGTCGGACTGGGTGAAGTTCGGGAAGGGGTTGTCGGGGCCGGGGGGGACGGTGAGGTCGGGATTGACCGAGAAGCCACCCGCGACCGCTTCGTTCCATACTTCGGTCGTCACCTTGGACTGCTCGACGACCTGATACTGGGCGCCGTAGAGCCAGACCATGTCGGGCTCGGGCAGGACGGCGGAGCCGGCGCTCGAGCCGGATCCGGCACTGCCATAGTTCCGCCAGACCTGACCGACGAACCGCTCCATACCGGCGAGGTCGTGTCCGCCACCCAGGAAGCCACTGGCCAGGAACCAGGTCTTGCTGTCGGCGGGATCGGCGACGTCACCGGGTTCCCCGGCGGGGAAGGCGACCGTGTACGCCTGCGAGCCCACCGCCCGGCGATTCGCCGGATCGAAGTAGGACGCGAAGTCAGGGGTGGGATCGACGCCCGGGGTCGGCTCGGGTTCGCAGCTCGGGGTGGCCTGGGTGAGCGTGACGCAGTTCTCGTCCCACTCGTCGGTGCAGCAGGTCGGGTCGATCACGCAAACGGAAGCACAGCACGCGGGCTGGCTGCAACCGGGTGCCGGGTGGGCCTCGTCGCAGGGACCGAGCAGGGCACCCGCGACGTTGCCGAAGACGATGTTGGGGATCGCGTCCTCGGGCAGGACGGCGACAGCCGGGTCGAGCGGATCGCCGTCCGGGTCATAATTCGAAAGACAGCCGTCATACCGGTCGGGGCTCTGCAACGTCGGATTCGAGGTGTCGTAGACGGAACCCTGGCAGAAGAGGTTCGCGAGGGCGGCACAGTAGACGTCCCAGCCTTGAGCACCATCTTCTTCGCCGCAGTTCTCGTTGAGTCCACTCACGAGGTCGCAGCAGGCGACATCGGCACAGCCGTACTCGGCCGCGTCCATCGCGTTGCCGGGATCGGGGTTGCAGAAGCCGAGGAAGGGGGCCGCGGTGCCGGGGCCATCCCAGCAGCCGGCGCCGGGGTTCGGGTTCGGGCGATTGCAGATCACCGCGTTGCCGGCGTCGCAGCCCTGCGGGGGCGGACCGGCGGAGGCTCGCTTGAGCGGCTGTTCGATCTCGACCCACTGGATCACGTCGAGGTCGTTGAGCTGACGGGCCGCGGCCAGAAGCTGCTTCTCATCGAGCGTGTTTTCGAATTCGACGAGCATCATCGACGCGAGGTCGGGCTGGATGCGGTTGCTGCGCTCGAAGGCCTTCTGCTCGATCGCTTCGATCTTGCTTGCGGGCATCGGTACGAGCTGACGCATGGTGCCGCCGAAGCGGGCGATCGTCATCTCGGCGGAGGAGAGATCGTGCCCGGTGAGGCTGACCGCTCGCGTTCCCGCCGCCATCGAGGCTCGCGCCTTGAGGTCGTCGTTGAACTTGATGACCAGACGTCCGGTCGCGTTGCTCGCGCCATTCGACACGAGGGGGATCTGAAGCTGATCGGTCGGCTTCTTCCGGACCACCGTCGCGGGTCGGACCTCGGTGGAGGACGACCGCTTCATCATCGGCCGGCCCATGAGCGGCGGGAGCTGAAGCCGGGTGCCGAAGGTCTCGGGACTGATGCCGACCTTGCGGGTGTCGTCGCTTGCGCGGGCGTCGGTCTTTCGCGATTCGACCGCGGGTGCGGTCGTGGTCGCGATGGCCGAGGCGGCGACGAGGGAGCAGAGTCCCAGGGCGGCGAACGTTCTCAGCATCATGCGTCAGATCTCCAAAATCAGCTCTGGACGAGCCGGCGGACAGGCCGCCTCGTTCCCGGTTTCAATTGCCACCGTAATCCATACGGGGGGCGGATCGGAATTCGGGATACATACGAAAGAAGAAACGGGAGGTTCCCGCGCATCCTGCGCGGTGAGCCCGAACGAACAGTGTAACCCGGGCTGGAACCAGCCTGCAACGTCGTCGACGATGGAGAGTTCACCCGGAATCGAACTGCACCATCAAAGATGAGCCAGAAACGGGTGGGTTCCCGGATCGAGCAATTTCCGGGGTCAGGGGGTCAGGGGGTCGGGGACATGACCCGGCCACCGATGTCCCGGCGGAAGAAGGCACCGGCGAACTCGATCCGATCCGCAGCCCGATTNGCNAGCGACTGGGCGGCCTGAAGGTCCCGGGCGAGGGCCGTCACCCCGAGCACCCGCCCGCCCGAGGTCACCGTCCGGCCGCGATCGTCGACGGCGGTACCGGCCTGGAAGACCTTGACCGACTCGCCGGGGCCCGCTTCGGCCTCCGCTTCCTCGATTCCGGTGATCGGATGGCCCTTGGTGATCGACCCCGGATAGCCCTCGCTGCACATGACCACGCAGCACGCGGTCCGGGGATCCGAGGTGAGACCGGTCTCCAGGTCGTCGAGGCGTCCGGCGGCGGTCGACCAGAGCACGTCGAGAAGATCGCCCTCGAGTCGGGCCATCAACGGCTGGCACTCGGGGTCGCCGAATCGGCAGTTGTATTCGAGGACCTTCGGCCCGGTGGTCGTGAGCATCAGGCCCGCGTACAGCACGCCCCGGAAGGTGATTCCCTCGCGGCGGAGACCATCGATGGTCGGGACGAGCACGTCCCGTTCGATCCGGGACATCATTTCGGGGGTGGCCAGCGGCGTCGGGCAGTAGGCGCCCATGCCGCCGGTGTTCGGGCCGACGTCACCCTCGCCGAGCTGCTTGTGATCCTGGCAGGGATCGAGGACCCAGATGTTGCGGCCGTCGACCAGGGCGAGCACGCTCATCTCCTGACCGGTGAGCAGTTCCTCGATCACGATCGTGTCGCCGGCGGTGCCGAAACTCCCCGATGTGTGGCGTTCGGGGTCACCCATGATGGAGTCCACGGCCTCGACCGCCTCCTCGGCGGTGGGGCACACCAGGACCCCTTTGCCGGCGGCGAGTCCGCTGGCCTTGACCACGCAGCCTTCCTCTCGGCTGGCGGCGTAGGCGAGGGCGGGGCCCCGCTCACTGAAGGATCGTCCTTCGGCGGTCGGAATCGAGGATGCCCGCATGATCTCCTTCGCCCAGGACTTGTCGGCTTCGAGCCGGGCCGCGGCCCGGCCGGGGCCGAAGACCAGTCGGGTCTCGCTCGCGAGTTCGTCGGCCCAGCCCTCGGCGAGCGGGACTTCCGGCCCGATGACCACGAGGCCGATCTCCTCCTTGTCGCACCATCGGTTGAGGCGGAACAACGCCTTCTTCTCGATCGGCTCGGAGCATGGGGTGCCGATGGCCAGCAACGCGGCGTTCGCCTTGGCGTCCACCCAGAGGCGGCCCAGTTTCGGCGACTGCGAGAGCCGCCAGGCGAGGGCGTGTTCACGACCGCCGCCTCCGATGAGGAGGACGTTGAGACGGTCGGGCATGGTCGGTCGAGACGTGGCGGACATCCGTGGCTCCTCCGGGGCGGCGAATTTCCGGAGTGTAGCCGCCCGAGCGGCCTCGTCGGGGCGATCGACAGGGGGTCCATCTGCTACATTTCAAAGTTCATTCGGAGGATTCGTCGCGGTCGACGCCACGAAACTCCCGTCCTGAATCCCCACGTCCGCCCCATCGGGAGTCCGCATGTCGATCCGACTGCTCACCACCATCGCCGCCGGCGCCGCCGGCCTGTGCCTCGCCGCGCCGCTTTCGGCTGCGGATTCGGGCGTCACCAAGCAGCTCAACGACAACATTCGCAAGCAGGCCCGGGCGGAAAGCACCGCCTGGCAGGGCCTCTTCGACGCCTATCTGGACATGACCGATCCGCCGATGGCGATCGGTCCCGGGTTCAACCAGACCACGATCCATCCCAAGATGGACGACTGGGCCGCGGTCAGCGACTGGGCGACCACGAACAAGGAGGTCGCGGCGGCGCTGGCGACCGCCGCGGACAAGGTGATCATCGGGCTTCCCTACGGAAGCGATGCCGTCGACGCGCGGTACCGCGATGCCGGCCTCGCCGCCGTGGTGCGACTCGAGCCCGACGGTGAAGTCGAGGTCGAGTTCCCCTACATGCAGGCGTTCGACGCCTTCGCCACCTGGACGGCCGCGAATCTCTACACGCAGATCGAGGCCGGCGAGTACGACGCCGGATTCGACGCCGCGGTCTCCAACGCCCGCGTCCTTCGACATCTCTGCGACCGTCAGATGCTCGCCGAGAAGTCGACGGCGATGCGACTCCTCGCCGAGTCGCTTTCGGTGATGCGTGATGCGATGTACACCTCCGTCGACCGCATCCCCGCCGACGTCTACAGCCGGATCGCCACCAAGGAACTTCCGTTCCTGAAGGTGTCCGACACCGAGCGTCTGAAGCGTCTGGAACTGCCCGAGGGCGACCGACTGGTGTTCGAGGCCGTGCTCGACGAGGTCTTCCTCGACAACGGGGCGCCGGATCCGGAGCGGCTCGCCGAGGTTTTCGGGGTGATCCAGTCCGAGGGCACGCCGCTGACCCGCTTCGGTGCGAGCAAGCGCTGGGAGCGGATCGCGGAGATCCACGGCAGCCTCGACGCGTCGAAGGAGAAGCTCACCGACGTCTATGACGACTGGTGGCGACGCTGGAAGATCAAGCCCTACGACCCGATCCAGGCCCTGCCCAGCGAATACTCCCGGCTCAACGAGGTCCGCTACGCGATCGTCGCGGAATCGATCGCGGACATGACGGCCCTCTTCGCCGCCCGGAACCAGCTCGCGGTGGAGATCAACGGGACGATCCTCGGCTGCGGTCTCTGCGGCTACCGGGTCGAGTACGGCAAGTGGCCGGAGGATCGCGAGAAGGCGTACGTCCGCTTCATCCCGAAGCGATTCGACTTCGATCCCTACGACAAGGGGTACGGTCGTCTGCTCTTCGACTACGTCGGGAGTCGCAAGGAAGCGGTCGAGACCGACTACGGTCGGATCTTCGTCTCCAACTGCATCGTCTACGGCCGCGGTGACGATCACGAGGATTCGGGCTTCAAGGAATCGAGTCTCGACGGGATGACCGGCGACATGGTCGTCTGGCCGCCGCTGCGGGCGCTCGCTCGCGAGCAGGGGCTCATCGACTGAGCACCTCCGGGTGAAGGGTGTCGCGGGGCGTCGAATCAATCGCCGAACCCGCATCGACGGCAGGCATGAACGGCAGTTTGGATGAATGAATCGGAGCACGACGGCATGAGCGATCAGAACGCAGACGAACGGATCGAAGACGTGGTGATCATCGGATCCGGTCCGGCGGGATGGACGGCGGCGATCTACGCCGCACGGGCCAATCTCTCGCCCCTCTGCATCGTCGGCGTACCGAAGCAGAACCCCGCGCCGGTGCTTCCGGGCGGGCAGCTCATGCTCACCACCGACGTCGAGAACTACCCTGGATTCCCCGACGGCGTGACCGGCCCCGAGATGATGATGATGTTCCAGAAGCAGGCTGAACGCTTCGGAACGCGGGTGCTCGGTGCGGACGTCGAGAAGTGCGGCTTCGGCGAATCCCCGATGGAGCTCCACCTTTCCAACGGTGACCTCGTGCGGACCCGTTCGGTGATCATCGCCACCGGGGCCACTGCGAACTGGATCGGTCTCGACAACGAACTGCGACTCGCCACCAACGGTGGCGGCGTCTCGGCCTGTGCGGTCTGCGATGGCGCGCTCCCCGTGTTCCGCGACAAGCCGCTCGCGGTCGTGGGCGGCGGAGACACCGCGATGGAGGAGGCCGCGTACCTCACCAAGTTCGCCTCCACGGTGCACATCATCCATCGCCGCGACAAGCTCCGGGCCTCGAAGACGATGCAGGACCGGGTGCTCTCCGCGGAGAACGTCCAGATGCACTGGAACAGCCAGGTGGTCGACGTCGTGGGCGAGGACTTCATCACCGGCCTCGTGCTCGAGGACACCGTCACCGGCGATCGGAGCGAGCTCCCGGTGAGCGGCCTGTTCGTCGCGATCGGACACGCCCCGGCCACCGCGTTCCTTCAGGAGAGCGGAATCGACTTCGACGACAGCGGATACGTCGCCCTTCCGGACGGCGGATCCAGCGCGACCAACCTCGAGGGCGTCTTCGCCGCGGGCGACGTCGCGGACCACGTCTACCGCCAGGCGATCACCGCGGCCGGCATGGGATGCCGAGCCGCGATCGACGCCGAACGGTGGCTCGCGGGCCACTGATCGCGGGCGAATGATCGCGGTTCCGCCCCGCGACCGGTGTGATTTCCGTACCCTCTCCGCATGCGCAGAGACAAACTNATCACCACGTTCATCCTGGTCGGCCTCGTCGCCGGGGTGATTCTCGGGCAGTGGCTCCATGGCGCCGCCTCGGACCCGACCGCGGTCGGCAACCAGTGGATGGACGTGGGCAAGCTCATTCTGGTCCGGCCGCTCATGCTGCTGGTCCTGCCGCTGGTGTTTCTCTCGGTGGTGGTGGGGGTGACCTCGATCGGCGATCCGTCGAGGCTCGGGGTGATCGGGGGCAGCACGCTCCTGTACTACTTCTCGACCATGCTCGCCGCGGTGATCCTCGGCGCGGTGCTGGTCACCGCCATCTCCCCCGGGGTCGGCCTCTCGCCGGACGCGGTCGCCAGTCTTCAGGACGACGGGGCTGCCGCGTACGAGACGAACAGCGGCCTTCGGAACGCGATGGGAACCGCGAACGAGAAGGGGCTGGCGGGGGCGTGGATGAACATCCTCGAGCAGATCATCCCCACCAACTTCTTCGCGGAGCTCGCCGGAGGACGCACGCTGGGGGTGATCGTCTTCGCGCTCCTGCTGGGGCTCGCCCTCGCCGCGAGTGGATCCGCCGGGGCCCCGGCGATCGCGGTCTTCCAGTCGCTCTTCGACGGGGTGATGCGNCTGGTGCTCTGGATCCTCTGGCTNACNCCGATCGGNGTGTTCATGCTGGTCACCGGCACGGTGGCGAAGATCGGNCTCGGNTCNATCGCNGGCCCGCTGGGGGCCTACATGCTGACGGTGCTCGCGGGACTNGCNCTCCACGCCTTCGTCACNCTNCCGCTGGTCCTGATGATCTTCACNCGCACNAANCCCTACGCNTTCTTCTTCAAGATGCGNAAGGCNCTNCTGACCGCGTTNGGCACCGACTCCAGTTCGGCNACGCTTCCGGTCACCATCGAGACCGCGATCGACGAGGGCGGNTGCAGCAAGCGNAGTTCGAACTTCGTGCTGCCGCTCGGGGCGACCGTGAACATGGACGGGACCGCGCTCTACGAGGCGGTCGCGGTGGTGTTCATGTTCCAGCTCTGGGGCATCGAGCTCGGCGTCGGGGAACTGGTGATCGTGGTGGTGACCGCCACCCTCGCCGCGGTGGGTGCCGCGGGCATTCCCAGCGCGGGCCTGGTGACCATGGTCATCGTGGTCACCGCCGTCAACACCAGTCTGGCGGGCCGCGGGATCCAGCCGCTGCCGCTCGAAGCGATCGGCGTGATCATCGGCGTCGACCGGATCCTCGACATGTGCCGCACCACGGTCAACGTGTGGGGCGACGCGGTCGGGGCCCGGATCATCNCGCGGCTCGCGCCCGACGACGACCCGCCACCCGTGNCNGCGTGATCGACATCGGCGGAAGCACCGCGATCGACCGGCTCAGGCGGTGGGGGGCGGCACCGTCGAGCGGACGTTGAGCTCGACCAGCTGGGCGTCATCGATCGCGGACGGTGCGTCGATCATCAGATCGCCCCCCGACTGCGTCTTCGGGAACGCGATGACGTCACGGATGTTGTCGGTGCCGACGATGTGCATCACCAGCCGGTCGAGTCCGAAGGCGATGCCGCCGTGCGGCGGGGCGCCGTGCTTGAGCGCCCGGAGCAGGAAGCCGAACTTCGCCTCGGCCTCGTCGGGGCTCAGCCCGATCAGGTCGAAGACCTTCTGCTGGACGTCGGGGCGGTGGATTCTGACCGAACCGCCGCCGATCTCGCTGCCGTTGACCACGAGGTCGTAGCCGGCGCTGATGCACTTGCCGGGATCCGTCTCCAGCAGGCCCTCCTGCCCGGGCTTGGGCGCGGTGAAGGGGTGGTGGAGGGCGACCCAGCGGTTCGATTCCTCGTCGAGCTCGAACATCGGGAAGTCGACGACCCAGACGAACTTCCACGCGTCGTGGTCGATCAGGTCGAGATCGCGGGCGATCCGGATCCGGAGTTCACCGATNGCGCGGGTCGCGANCTCCCAGGTGTCCGCNGCGAAGAAGACGGTGTCGCCCTTCTCGCAGCCGAGNCGTTCGATNAGNTCCGCGGCGATNGGNTCGACGAAGCGGCCGACGCCCGACTCGAAGCCGTCGCCGGTGCACTTGGTGGTCGGCACGCCGCCGGCNCCGAANGTCTTCACCCANTCGGANTATCCGTCGGTCATCTTGCGGGTNAGCTTCTCGACGCCGCCGGGGACCCGGAANGCCTTNACNACGCCNGANCCCATNGGGCTGGTCTNCTCCATCGCGCCGGTGAANACCTTGAAGTCGGTCTTCGCNGCGAGGTCGCTGATGTCGGAGATCTCGAGNCCGAAGCGGAGGTCNGGNCGGTCGATNCCGTAGGTCTCCATCGCCTCGTGCCAGGTCATCCGGGGGATCTCGCCGATGTCGACGCCCAGCGTNTCCTTCCAGAGTTCGGTCGCGAANCCNCCCATGGTGTCGAGNACGTCCTCCTGGTCGATGAANCTCATCTCNAGGTCGATCTGCGTGAACTCCGCCTGCCGGTCGGCNCGNGGGTCNTCGTCCCNAAGGCACTTGGGGATCTGGATGTACCGGTCGCAGCCCGCGATCATGAGGATCTGCTTGAANAGCTGCGGGCTCTGGGGCAGCGCGTACCAGGCCCCGGCCTCCAGCCGGCTCGGCACCACGAAGTCGCGGGCGCCCTCGGGCGTCGACTTGATGAGCAGCGGCGTCTCGATCTCGAGGAAGTCGCGCTGGTGGAAGTAGGCACGGGTGAACTGCGCGATCTTCGACCGGGTCTCCAGGATGCGCTGCATCTTCGGCCGGCGGAGATCGATGTAGCGGTTCCGGAGTCGGACCTCCTCGCCCATCTTCTCGGCCTCCTGATCGTCGGGGAGGATCGGCGGCGTCTCCGCCTTGTTGAGCACCTCGAGCTCGGTGGCGACGACCTCGATCTCGCCGGTGTCGAGCTTGGGGTTCGCTCCGCCGCCGCGCTTCCGAACCAGTCCCCGGATCGCGATGACGTCCTCGCGGCGAAGTCCCTGGGCCACGTCCACGATCGCGGCGGGGGAGTCCGCGAGGTCGAAGACGATCTGGGTCAGGCCGTGGCGGTCCCGGAGGTCGATGAAGACCAGCGACTTCGAGTGCTCGCGATAGGTGTTGACCCAGCCCGCGAGGGTGGTGGTCTCGCCCTCGTGGGCCGTGCGGAGTTCGTTGCAGTGTTGGGTGCGCTTGAGCATGGACGAGGTCGCCTCGATCGGTACCGGGGAATGCGGAGAGTCCGGGATGTTACCGAACGGCCGAGGTCGACGGCGGGGGAATCGCGGATCCCGGTATCCTGCGCCGGATGACCCAGTCGCCCGCGAATCCCGAGGCCTCGACTCCGCGGCGGACGATCCTGCTCACCGCGTTCGAGCCCAGCGCGGACATCCAGGCGGCCCCCGTGGTCCGGGCCCTTCTGGAGCGGGATCCGACGCTGCGGGTGGTGGCGTGGGGCGGGCCGCGGATGGCGGCCGCCGGGGCCGAGATCGTGGAACGAACCAGCGAGGACGGCGTGATGGGGCTCGGGGGGTTTCTCAAGGTCTTCGAGATGAAGCGGACCATCGACCGCATCGACCGCTGGGCGGCCGCGAACCGGGTCGATCTCCACGTGCCGGTCGACAGTCCCTCGGCCAACTTCCCGATCTGCAAACGACTCCGGAGGCGGGGCGCGGGGACGGTCCACCTCATCGCACCGAAGGTCTGGGCCTGGGGACACTGGCGGGTTCGCAAACTCCAGCGATGGAGCGACCACGTGCTCTGCAACCTGCCGTTCGAGCCCGAGTGGTTCGGGGGTCACGGCGTCGACGCGACCTTCATCGGTCATCCGGTGCTGGCCCGTCCGCTCGACGAGTCCGCCCTCGAGGTGGAACGACGGGATCTTCCGTCGGGCGGTCCGCGGATCCTCATCCTTCCCGGAAGCCGGAGCGGCGAGATCAAGGGAAACCTGCGGCATCAGTTCGCGGCGTTCGCCGCGATCCGCGCACGGCATCCGGAGGCGACGGCGGTGGTGCTCGCCGCGAACGAACGCATCGCCGCACTGGTTCGGACGCTGGCCGATCCGCTTCCGGCCGGGGTGGTCGTGAAACGGGAGGTGCTCGACGCGGCGATCTCCTGGGCGGATCTCGCCCTCGCCACCAGCGGCACGGTGAGTCTCGATCTCACGAAGCAGGCCTGTCCGATGATCGGGAGCTACGCGATTCCGCGTTGGCAGACGCTGGTGTCGGGAGCGATGGTCCGGATTCCCTTCAAGCTGCTGCCGAACATCGTGGCCGGCGAGGAGGTGGTGCCGGAGTTCGTGCCGTACGTCCAGTCCCTCGGTGCGAAGCCGATCATCGATGCGGCGCTCCCCTTGCTCGAAGATCCCGCCACACTGGCGGCGATGCGCGGCCGTCTCGAACGGGTCCGGGCGATGTTCGATGGACACGATCCGGCGACCGAAGCGGCGACGGTGATGCTCGAGCGGCTCGATTCGAGCGCGTGAGCGTTCTTCGGGGGTGGGATTCGAATCAGGCTCGACCGACCGGTATCACCGCGACGAGACCGGCGGCGTTGCCGTGGCGGTCGGTCAGGGGAAACGTCCGGACGATCGCCCCGAGGGTGGGGAGTCCCTGCTCGGCGGCGTGTCGGTCGAGGGCGTGGGCGTCGTGGGCGAGGGTCGCTTCGTCGGGCCCGAAGGCGACGACCAGCACCGCGGCATGACGCACGCCCCGGGCGTGGGCGAGTCGGGCGAGATCGATCGTGGTCCGCTTGGGCAGGGTGGTGAGATCACCCGCATCCCCGAGGTCGCGGCAGGCGGCACCGGTCTTCACCTCCAGCCAGAACGCCGATTCCGGATCCATCGCGATCGGGGTCGGGTCGGGCTCCGGATCCAGTTCGGCGAAGAGCCCCGGACCTTCGTCCGCCGCTTCGTCCACATCATCTTCCTCCGCATCGACGTCGTCACCGAGATCGAGCGGCGTGTCGGTGGTGCGAAGCACGAAATCGCAGCGGGTTCCGACGCTTCGGACCGGTTCGCCCGCGCGTTGGGGGAACCGGACTTCGCGAAGCGGATGAAGCCCCGCCGCCTCGAAGCCGGTCGCGAGCACCGGCTGGATCCCGCGTTCGGGAAGACTGTCGATGCCGCGGACCTCCTGGCCGAGATCNCGNTCNTCGGCCNCNGCGCGCAACGCCGCGACCGCGGCNTCNGCCACGGTCGCGGCGGCGATGGTCACCAGCGCCGCGTCGTNNTGACGCGGNNCCGATCNGNTCATTCNTCGGNCATGTCCTTNANGGAACGGGCNCCGTGNGCGTGGAANTCGCCGGAACGNAGTCGNCGGCCGTAGTCGTGATACGCCTTCATCGCGATGCCGCCGAAGACCAGCATGATCGGGATGTTGGCCCAGAGCATGACGCCGGTGCCGAGGGCGGTGAAGTTGTCCAGCTCCTTGTCGCTGGTGATGATCGGGAGCGTGGAGACGATGATCATCAGGCAGTAGAAGATCTTGTACGGAAGCACGCTTCCCTTGCCGAGCATGAAGACCATGCCCTGCTCGCCGTAGTAGCTCCAGGAGATCATGGTCGAGATGGCGAAGAGCCAGGAGGCGATGAGGATCAACCAGGTCCCCAGCCCCGGGATCGCCCGGTCGAAGGCGTGGGCGGTGAGCGTCGCGCCCGGATAGTCCTTGTACATCTCGTTGTCGATGAAGGTGGGCGGGGCGTCGCTGGTGATCGAGCCTTCCTCGAAGATCGCGACGAAGCCGCCGTTCTCGAGTTCGTCGACCTCGCCGTAGACCCGGACCCGCTGCGAACCGGTGTCGTCGTCGAGCTGATCGGTCTCGGCGATCATGAAGACCGCGTCGCCGATTCCCCAGTCCTTTCCAGTGGTGGCCTTCGCCGCCTTGTGCTTCCCGGGGAGCGGGACATACCAGGTCTCCGCGTCGTCGTCGTCGTCCGGGTCCGCGTCGCCGAAAACGCCGATGTTCCAGCCCGCGTCGGACTGGCTGACCGCCGGGGTCGCGGCGAGCGTCGCTTCGCCCGTCGCCCCACGATCCCAGGCGCCGGTGGAGAGGATGACCAGGGCGGTCAGGGTGCACACGATGATGGTGTCGATGAACGGCTCGAGACCGGCGACGACCGCTTCGCGCACCGGCTCCTTGGTCTTCGCCGCACTATGGGCGATGGGGGAGGATCCCTGTCCGGCTTCACTCGAGAACAGGGCTCGCTTCATGCCCCAGAGGAACGCGTATCCGGCCGTGCCGCCGATGAACGCGCCGCCGGCGTCGGTCGGGCTGAAGGCGCTCTGGACGATCAGGCCGAGGATCGAGGGGATGGCGCTGATGTTCATCAGCAGGACGACGCCGCCGGCCAGCAGGTAGAGCACGCACATGAAGGGGACGAGGATTCCCGCGACGTGGCCGATCCGCTTGATCCCGCCGATGATCACCGCACCGACCACGATGGCCAGGATGATCCCCACGCCGATCGCCGGAATTCCGAGGGCTTCCTTCGTCTGGACCCCGACGTTCCAGGCCTGGAACATGTTCCCGCCGGTGATCGCCGAGATCAGCAGGGTGATGCAGAAGATCACGCCGACGGCCATGCCCAGCGGGGCGAGGCCCCAGTCGGCGAAGGCCCGCTTCGCGACGTACATCGGACCACCCTTCGGGTTGTCCGGATCGCTCACGTCCCGATAGAGCATCGACAGGGTGACCGAGGTCGTCTTGAGCGCCATGCCCGCGAGCCCGACCATCCACATCCAGAAGACCGCACCCGGTCCGCCGAGGGCGATCGCGACCGCGACGCCGCCGATGTTGCCGAGCCCGACCGTCGCGGACAGCGCCGCGGACAGGGCCTGGAAGTGGTTGATCGCGCCTGGATCGTCCTTGTCGTCGAACTTGCCCGCAGTCACCGCGGTGCCGTGCACCAGCGCCCGGTACTGGCAGAAACCGGACCACAGCGTGAAGAGGACGCCGACACCGAGGACGACGTACAGGACCCAGTCGGCCCAGATGACGCCGTTGATCGCGCCGATGAACTCGTTCATGCCATCGAGAAAGGGTTGCATGCAGGAGGGCTCCGGGCCGCGGTACGCGGCGGGTGGGGATCAGTTCCAGATCGAGTGAAGCAGTTCGTTGGCGTCGTACAGCCCGATCTTCTGGGCGAGCACGAGCAGGACCATGCCGGGGGCGACGAAGCGGAGGAGGAACAGCCAGGTGAGGATCATCGCCGAACCGTGGCCGGCGAGTTCGCTGTTGCGGATCTTCGCGGGCAGGAACCAACCGGCGTAGATGGCGATCAGGAGGCCGCCCGCGGGGAGCAGCCAGTTGCTCGCGATGAAGTCGAAGGTGTCGAAGAGGCTCATGCCGAAGCCCGCGGTCCACGACGCGAGCAGGAAGCCCTCCGACATGCTGAAGGCGACGAGCACTCCGACCGCGAAGATCGTCGAACCGATGATGATCGCGGCCTTCGGACGCGACCAGTTCCAACGATCGATGAAGTAGCTCGCCGCGACTTCCAGCAGCGAGATGGCGCTGGTGAGGGCGGCGATCGAGAGCAGGAAGAAGAACACCGCGCCGAGGAGGATGCCGCCCGAGCCCATTTCCGCGAAGGCCAGCGGCATCGAGATGAACACCAGGCCCGGTCCGGCGCCGGGATCCTGCCCGAAGCTGAAGACGATGGGGAACATCATCATGCAGGCGAGCAGGGCGATGCCGGTGTCGAGTCCCGCGATCCACACGGCCTGCCCGAGGAGCGGCGTGCCGCGTTTCTGGTACGAGCCGTAGGTGATCAACGCCCCCATGCCGAGGGAAAGGGTGAAGAACGCGTGCCCGAGCGCTTCGAGGACCCCGGACGGCTTGAGGGCCGACGCATCGGGCTTGAAGACGAACGACAGACCTTCGGAGAACCCGGGAAGCGTCGCGGCGAAGATCACCATGCCGATGATCATCGCGATGAGCACCGGCATCAGCACCCGGCAGGCGGCTTCGATGCCGCGGCCGACGCCGGCGGCGACGATGGTCATGGTCACGAACATGAACACCGCGGCCCAGAAGGTACCGGTCCAGCCGTCGGACGCGAGGGCGCCGAATCGGGCCCCCATGCCTTCGCCGATCAGATTCCGGCGCCGTTGTTCGGTGGCGCGGTGGCGGATCTCCTCGTCGGTGAGACCGTCGAATTCCGCCTTCGCTTCGGCGGCGGCCGCCGAGCGGGCTTCGGCCATCGCCGGGGCCATCGCTTCGACCGCGTCGACCGCGTTCCGGACTTCGGGATCGCTTCGCAGTCGAGCGCGACGAACATCCGCGGAAACGTCCGCGTCGTCGGTGGCGGACATCGCGGCGACGAATTCCGCATGCAGGGCGAGGGTTCCGGGGGACACGCCCGCCTCCAGCACGTCGATCCGTCGGGCCGCGATCCGGGAGGCGCGGGCGTCCACGAGATCGGCCCGCATCGAGTCGGTGCTCGCGACGGCTTCGTAGGCCATGCTCTGGGCCACCGCCTGTTCGCGGACCGGCTTGCCGAAGTCGACGAGGTGCTTGACGGTGTAGTCCATCGACCAACCCGCCACCACGATGTAGAAACTCAGGATGAGAAAGGACGCGACGATGCCCATCCAGCCGATCACCGACCACCCGGAGGCGCGGCCCTTCAGGCGTTCGAACGCGACCACCGGCTGAGCCTGTGCGGCGCGGCCGATCATGATCTCCGCGACGAGGATCGGCAGTCCCACCAGGACGATGCACGCGAGGTAGATGAGGACGAACCAGCCACCGCCGTTGGTTCCGGTGATGTAGGGGAACTTCCAGATGTTCCCCAGCCCGACCGCGGAGCCCGCGGCGGCGAGGATGAATCCGGTCCTGCTTCCCCAGTGCGCGCGTTCGCTCATGCGATGGGTTCTCCGTGATCGAGTCGACCGCACCTTCAGGGGCGAATCGGCGAGTCGGAATATACCGGGATTTCCCGTCGTGCATCGCAGGCGACAGGGGCTGGTCCCCCGATACAATGAAGGCGATGCGGGACTTCAAGCTTCGATCCGATCTTCAACGCGTGGTGTTGGACGGTTATGCGCTCCCGCTCGGTGTCGAGCGGCTCGACGCACCACCGCCGCTCCAGGGATACCTCGTCGACTTCGTGGCCAGCGAGGGCGAGGAGCCGGACACCTACGCGTTTCAGGTCGCGACGAGCCACGAAGGGCTTCGCCCGCTGCTGCTCGACCTCTTCGAACTGCTGCCGGGCGAGGTCGCACCGGTGGTCGAAATCGGCTCGGTGGACGCCTACCGGTCGATCGACGTGTACATGGCGGGCGAGTCCGTCTTCATCGATGACTTCATGCGGACCTGGAACGACTTCGAACCGATCCTGCTGGAAGAGGTCTCCCTCGGTGTCGGTGCGACCGCGGAGGAGCCTTTTCTCGAGGTCTTCCTCGACGCGTGGAAGACCATCACCATCCACTGCCAGACCGATCTTCGCGATGAGGTCGAGTCGATCCTCGAACGGCACGGACTGGGCACGGTGTCGCGGATCTGGCTCGAGGACGCCTTCGACGAGATCGACCCGCCCTACCGGATGCGGGAGATCCTCGTGATGGAGGACGAGCATTCGCCGGATCTCGACGAACTGTTGTTGCAGCTTCGGGCGGACTGGGGCCTCCAACTCGATGTCGATCCGAGTTCGAACGTCGATGACGGCGGGCGTGAACTCGGCCACACGCTCTGGCACGCCATCGCGATGGCCGATCCCGCGGAGCCGAAGTCCGGTGGGGCCTATATCTCGATCTGGGCCACCGCTCGAAGTCTCGACGAGGCGGAGGACCTGGTGGAGGCCGCGGTCGAGGGGAGCGGCGACTGGATCATGGCCGCGATGTATTCGATCGAACGCGTGGCCCACGACGAACGTCCCGACGAACTCGCCGACCTGTCGCCGCGTCACGGTCGGTCCGAGGTGCATTCGATCGTGATCGACGAATGGGGCGAAGGCGATCCACCCCCCGGGCCGGGCGGACCGTGGGACGGTCGCGATTCAGGCGATGCCGGCGATTCCGGAGATTCCGGCGATTCCGGCGATTCCGGCGATTCCGGCGATTCCGGCGATTCATGGGGAACGCCCGGCGGCCGGCTTTCCAACTGACGGCACGCAGGCATCGAGAGACGGTCCGAGGAGGCGGAAAGCGCATGGCCACCGGCGATTCGAACTCGAGGCGGGGAACCACCGGCGGTACCGGACCCTGGTACGAGGACGGGCTCCGTTTCGAGTGCACGTGCTGTGGCAACTGCTGCACCGGCGGGGAGGGCGCCGTCTGGTTCGACGACGACGAGGGACGGGCGATGGCCTCGCATCTCGGGCTGGACTACCCGGAGTTCCTCGTCCGTCACACGCGGATGATCGATGGACATCGCTCGCTCAACGAGGTCGACACCGAACACGGCTACGACTGCGTCTTCCTCGATCGCGAGACCGTTCCCGGCAAGGCGCTCTGCGGGCTCTACGAGGTCCGGCCCGTCCAATGTCGGACCTGGCCGTTCTGGCCGGAGGTGCTGCGGGACGAGCGGGCGTGGAACCGGATGAAGAAGAACACGCCGTGTCCCGGTATGGGAAAGGGTCAGCTCTTCACGGTCGAGTCGATCGTGGAGCGGCTGGTCGAGCAGCGTGACTCGGAAGGGAAGCCCTGGTGAGGGCCACGCCGCTCGAGACCGTGCGTGCGTGGTTCGATGCGGTCGTCCGATCCGAGGTGGTCGAGGCGATCGAAGNCGTGCATCTGGAGATCGCGGAGGCGATCCGTGAAGTCGGACCGCTCTGCCTCGCCAGCGGAAACTGCTGTCGCTTCGAGGCCCATGGCCATCGTCTCTACGCGAGCGGGCTGGAAGTGGCCCGCTGCGTCAGGATCTGCGAGGACGAGGGACGCGGCGTCTCGATCGAGGATGTCGTCGCCGCGGTCGAACGCGGGAACTGCCCGTGGCAGGACGGCCGGCTCTGCACGGCGCGGTCGGGACGGCCGTCCGGATGTCGTGTCTTCTTCTGCGATCCTCGGGCGAACGAGGTGGTGCCGGTGCTGGCGGAACGGGCCCACCAGCGGATCCGGGCGATCCATGATGAACGTGACATCCCCTACGTCTACGGCGAATGGCGCATGATGCTTCAGGAGGTGCTGCTCGCCGCACCGCCCGCCGGGGATCGNGCACGTCTCGAAGACGAGGGTGACGAGGCCGCATGAGACCTCGACTGGAACGAAACATGTTCCGCACGAATGATGACGTCGGGATCTCCTGGCTCGAGGCCGGTTCCGGCCCGACGCTGCTCATGCTTCCCGGCTGGTCGCAGTCGGCGTCGATGTTCCGCGAGTAGTTCGGGGGACTCGCGGATCGCTTCCATCGCGTCGCGCTCGACCATCGTGGACACGGCGAGCGGCCCGCGCACGGCTGCCGGATCAGCAGGCTGGCTCGCGATGTCCGGGNGTNCATCGAGCACCGAGGACTCGACGAGATCACGCGTCTCGGGCATTCGATGGGCGCCTCGGTCATGTGGGGATACTGGGATCTCCACGGCCGCGACCGGTCGGCACGGATGGTCATCGAACATGAACCATCGGTGCCGACGCTCAGGGACACCGCGTCCGCGGCGTCGGCGGCCGACGCGGGCGAGATCTTTCCATGGTCGACGTTGATCGAGACCTGCGATCCGCTCGTCGCTCCGGATCCGGTCGGATTCACCGGGACGACGAGCGGGCACATGTTGAGCAAACAGTTCAAGCCGAAGGTTCACGAGTGGATCCTCGCGGAGAATCTGAAGTTCCCCAGCGCTCATGCGGCGACGCTTCTGTCCAATCACTCGCTCCAGGACTGGCGTGACCTCATTCCCCGGATCGATCTGCTCACGCTGGTCATCACCAGTCGCAAGAGCATGGTTCCGTGGCGAAGTCAGGCATGGATTCACTCGGTGATCCCCGGATCGAGGCTCGAGATCTTCGAAGCGAAGCCTGGCGGGCACCTCTTCTTCTTTCTCGAGAATCAGGCGGGGTTCAACGAACTCATCGCGGGTTTCATGCTCGAGCGGTGAGATCGTCGCGCGGCGTCCGGCCACCCTGGACGAGGGAAGGACGAGGGGCGTCGAGCAACCGACGGACACCGACCCGAGACCGGCTCGGAGCACGGAGGCTGTCGGCCGCGAGGCGGGCCGAGTCGTACTCCGGTTTTCGAATTCGTTGATCCGGGCGTGGGCCGACCGGGTCGCGGGCGGCGGTGGACGTGGTTCGTCGGTTCTTCACGGCTCATGACGGTGCATGAAAAACGCGGGGAACGACCGGTCGGCCGTTCCCCGCGTGGATCAACGAAAGTGGGTGGTGAGGATCACTCCTCGCCGACGCCGGTCTCCTGAAGCTTCTCGGGGGTGATCACCTCGACGACGGCGTCGCGACGTTCGGCACCCGCTCGTTCCGCTTCCAGCGCGGCGTCCTGACGCATCTGCATCTCGGCCGCGAGATCAATTTCCGGCTCGTCGACCAGTCGCTTGACCTGCATCTTGGTGTACTCCGAGAAGCCGGTGCCGGCGGGGATGAGGTGGCCCAGCAGCACGTTCTCCTTGAGACCACGGAGCGTGTCGACCGCACCCTTGAGCGACGCTTCGGTGAGGACCTTGGTGGTCTCCTGGAAGCTGGCGCCCGAGAGGAACGACTCGGCCTGGAGCGACGCCTTGGTGATGCCGAGGAGCAGGGGCTGCGCCTTGACCGGCCGAGGCTTCTTGGTCTTGGCGGTCGCCTTCTCGTCTTCCTTCGCCTTGTCGTTGGCGTCCTTGATCTCCGACTTGGCGACCATGGCGCCGACCGGGAGATCGGTGTCGCCCGGATCCTCGATCCGGAGCATGCCCGTGAGTCGGTTGTTCCACTCGCGATGCTGCCACTTGTCGACGACGTCGTTCGGAAGCAGGTCGCTGTCGCCCGGATCGGTGATCTTCACCTTGCCGAGCATCTGACGAAGGATGACCTCGATGTGCTTGTCGGAAATCGGCACGCCCTGGGCCCGATATACGTTCTGCACCTCGTCGAGCATGTAGAGGTGAAGTTCGTCCTCACCCTTGATCTTGAGGATGTCGGCGGGCACGAGCGGTCCGTCGGTGAGACGGTCGCCCGCGTCGACGCGGTCGCCGGTGTGGACGAGCAACGCCGTACCCTGCGGGGCGTAGTGGGGGACCGGATCGAGATCGCCATCCGGGTGGATGAGGATCGCCATCTTGCCCTTCCGCTTGTCGGGATCGAGTTCGACCCGACCGGAGATCTCCGCCATGACCGCGGGATCCTTGGGAATCCGGGCTTCGAAGATCTCGGTGACCCGCGGCAGACCACCCACGATGTCGGCGGAACGTCCGGCACCCTTGGGCACTCGGGCGAGCATTCGACCGATCACGATCGTGTCGCCGTCCTCCACCTCGATGCGGGCGTTCGCCGGCAGGTGGTGGAAGTCGAGTGTGGACTCGGCCTTCTCGTCGACGATCTTGATCTGCGGCGTCCGATCGCCGGTGTGCGAGGTCACGATCTTCTCGACCTTGCCGGCCTTGGTCTTCTCGACCTTGTAGGACTGGTCCTCGACGAGATTCTCGAACTGCACCACGCCACCCTTTTCCGCGAGGATCGGGTTCATGTGGGGGTTCCACTCGACGATGGTCGAACCCTTCGAGACCTTGGTGCCGTTCTTGTGACGCAGCGTCGCGCCATAGGGGACCTTGAACTTGTCGATCTCGCGACCCTTGTCGTCTTCGAGATGGACCTCGCCGTTCCGCTTGAGGGCGACGAACCTGATGCTGCCATCGTCTTCCGTGACCTCGACCTCGTTGCAGTCGACGATCTTGANGATGCCGCCCGCGGGGGCGGACCAGCTGGTCTCGACGAGGGAGCGGGTCGCGGTGCCGCCCGTGTGGAACGTCCGCATCGTGAGCTGCGTGCCNGGCTCGCCGATGGACTGGGCCGCGATGATGCCCACCGCAAGGCCGGCTTCCACCGGCTGACCGGTGGAGAGGTCGCGACCGTAGCACGCGGCACAGACGCCACGCGGGGTGAAACAGGTGAGGGGGCTTCGGACGTGGACCGACGGGATCCCGAGTTCGTCGATCCGCTTGGCGGCGACTTCGTCGATGATCTGGTCCTTCTTGNCGATGAGNCGATCCAGGATGGGATCACGGATGTCCATCAGGCTGGTCCGACCGATGATCTGGTCGGCGAGTGGAACGTCGACCTCCTCACCCTTGAAGATCGCCCGCTTGGCGATGCCCTGGTTCGTGCCGCAGTCGTCCTCGATGACCACCACCGACTGGGCGACGTCGCAGAGCTTCCGGGTGAGATACCCGGAGTCCGCGGTCTTCAGCGCGGTGTCGGCCAGTCCCTTGCGGGCGCCATGGGTGGATGAGAAGTACTCGAGCACGTTCAGGCCTTCGCGGAAGTTCGCCCGGATCGGTGTCTCGATGATCTCGCCGCTCGGCTTCGCCATCAGGCCTCGCATGCCGGCGAGCTGCTGCATCTGGCTGTTGTTGCCTCGGGCACCCGAGTTCATGAACAGGTACACGGGGTTGAGGTACCTCACGCCTTCGCCCTCGATGATCGAGGTCTCCTCGTGCGTCACCGGGTCGCGGCGATCCTCCTTGAGGGCGTGGATCAGCTTCTCGGTNAGATCCTTCCGGCAGGTCGCCCAGATGTCGAGGAGGGCGTTGTGACGTTCCCGCTCGGTGATCGCACCGCTCTGATACTGCTTTTCGATCCGGTCGACGATCTTCTGGGCCTTGTCGAGGAGTTCCTTCTTCTCGGCGGGGATTCGNAGGTCGTTGACGCCGAACGAGAGTCCGGAAGTGGTCGAGTGCTTGAAGCCGACCTCCTTCATCGCGTCGAGGAGATCGATGGTCGCGGCCTTGCCGAGACGCTCGTAGGTCTCGTCGATGACGCGGGCGCAACCCTTCTTGCTGAGGAAGCAGTTGTAGTAGGGCATCCGCTCCCGCTCGGGCAGGATCTCGTTGAAGATGATCCGGCCGACGGTGGTCCGTACCCGACGATTGTCGGGCATCTTCTCGACTTCGCCCTTCTCGTCGTTCGCGATGTTCACGAAGTCCTTGAGTCGCACCTGGATGTGCTCGTGAACGTCGATCTCGCCGAAGTCGAAGGCGAGCATCGCCTCCATCTCNTCCTTGAAGACCCGCAGATCCTCGATCTTCCGGTTCGCTTCGTCGCCGTTCTCCTCGGTGAGGAAGGCCACGCCCATCACGATGTCCTGCGAGGGACTCACGATCGGGTTGCCGTTCGCCGGGCTGAACACGTTGTGCAGCGAGAGCATGAGGACGTGGGCCTCGGCCTGCGCCTCGAGCGAGAGGGGAAGGTGGACCGCCATCTGGTCGCCGTCGAAGTCGGCGTTGTAGCCGGTGCAGACCAGCGGGTGGATCTTGATCGCGTTGCCTTCCACCAGCACCGGCTCGAAGGCCTGGATGCCCATGCGGTGAAGNGTGGGGGCGCGGTTCAGAAGCACCGGATGGTTGCGGATCACCTGCTCGAGGATGTCCCAGACTTCCGGGTCCCTCCGTTCGAGCATTCGCTTCGCGCTCTTGATGGTGTCGGCGTATCCGTGCTGCTTGAGCTTCCGGATGATGAAGGGCTGGAAGAGTTCGAGGGCGATCTTCTTGGGGAGACCGCACTGCCAGAGCTTCAGTTCCGGACCGACCACGATCACGGATCGNGCCGAGTAGTCGACCCGCTTGCCGAGCAGGTTCTCGCGGAAACGACCCTGCTTGCCCTTGATCATGTCGGTGATCGACTTGAGCGGTCGGTTCGAGGAGCCGAGGACCGGACGACGGCATCGACCGTTGTCGAACAGCGCATCGACCGCCTGCTGGAGCATCCGCTTCTCGTTTCGGATGATGACCTCGGGGGCGTTGAGGTCCATCAGCTTCTTGAGTCGGTTGTTCCGGTTGATGATCCGNCGGTAGAGGTCGTTGAGGTCGCTGGTGGCGAAGTTGCCGCTCTCCAGGAGGACCAGGGGTCGGAGGTCCGGCGGNATCACCGGGACGACATCNAGGACCATCCAGGTCGGATCGTTCTCGGATCCGCGAATCTGCTCGACGATCTTCAGCCGCTTGGAGAGGTCCTTCTTCTTCTGCTTGCTGCGGGTCTTGTCGAGGTCGTCCCGAAGCTGGAACGCGATCTCGGTGAGATCGAGCTGATCGAGGAGTTCGCGAATCGCCTCCGCGCCCATCATCGCGGTGAAGGCGCTGGCGCCGAACTTCTCGCGGGCCTCGCGATACTCGTCCTCGGTCAGAACCTGACGGGGGGTCAGCTCGGTGTCGCCCGGATCGGTGACCACGTAGTCCTGGAAGTAGATGATCTTCTCGAGATCACCGGTCTTCATGTCCAGCAGGTTTCCGAGGCGTGACGGCATCGCCTTGAAGAACCAGATGTGGACGATCGGNGCCGCGAGGTTGATGTGGCCCATCCGCTTGCGACGNACGCGGGAGTGGGTGACCTTCACACCGCAGCGGTCGCAGATGATGCCCTTGTANTTCGTGCCCTTGTACTTGCCGCACGCGCACTCGTAGTCGCGCTCGGGTCCGAAGATCCGTTCGCAGAAGAGACCGTCCTTCTCGGGACGGTAGGTGCGGTAGTTGATGGTCTCGGGCCGNTTGACCTCTCCGAAGCTCCAGCTTCGAATGTCGTTGGGGCTGGCCAGGGTGATCTTCACCGAGCCGTAGTCGTTGACGCGATCAAAGACGTTTTCAGACATGTTCGGTCGTACTCCCGCAGGCGGGTTGCTGCGAATAGTGGTTGGAAGGGGACGTTCGGAAGCCGGGGGGCGGTCAGAGAACCGAGCCGGTCTCCTCCTGTTCCTTCTCCAGAGAGATGTTCATGCCGAGACCCTTGATCTCGTGGCAGAGGACGTCGAACACCACCGGCATGCCGGCTTGGAGGGTGTTCGTTCCCTTCACCATGGAATCGTAGATCTTGGTCCGGCCTTCGACGTCGTCGCTCTTGACGGTCAGGAGTTCCTGCAGGACGTAGGCGGCGCCGTACGCCTCCAGGCCCCAGACCTCCATCTCGCCGAACCGCTGTCCGCCCGTGCGGGCTTTGCCACCGAGCGGCTGCTGGGTGATCAGCGAGTACGGTCCGGTCGAGCGGGCGTGGATCTTGTCGTCCACGAGGTGGTGGAGCTTCAGCATGTACATGTAGCCGACGGTGGTCCGCTCCTTGAACGGCTCGCCGCTGCGTCCGTCGTGAAGCTGGATCTTGCCGTCGACCGGCATGCGGGCGAGAAGCTCGCGAGGATGGCCCGGGTTCTGGCCGGTGGCTTCGAACGCGTCAAGGTGCGACTGGACGTGTTCGTTCGCTTCTCGAACCGCGCCGAAGATCTCGGTTTCCGTGGCGCCGTCGAAGACCGGCGTGATGGCCTGGAAGCCGAGCACGGCACCAGCCCACCCGAGGTGCACCTCGAGGATCTGGCCGACGTTCATCCGGCTCGGCACGCCGAGCGGGTTGAGCAGAAGATCGACCGGGGTGCCATCTTCGAGGAAAGGCATGTCCTCTTCCGGCACGATCCGGGCGATGACGCCCTTGTTGCCGTGGCGGCCGGCCATCTTGTCACCGACTGACAGGTGTCGCTTGGTGGCGACGTAGACCTTGACCATCTCGAGGACGCCGGAGGCGAGCTCGTCACCGCGCTTCATGTGGGCGAGGCGACGCTGCTTCTCCTTCTCGATGCCTTCGATGCGGGGCCAGAAGCGGTTCTTCTCGTCGATCGCCGTGGTCCGGGCCTCCTTGGAGCCCTTGATCCACTTGTCGTTGAAGTTCTCGAGCTGCTCGAGGATGACTTCGGGAATGTCGCTCGCACCGACCTTCTGTCGGGTGGAGGGGTCGATCATCTCCGATTCGGTGATGGCGTTGATTCGGCCGACCATCTCCCGGAACAGGGCGATCTGCCGCTGGTCCATGGACTCCTCGTAGGCCTGCATGTCCTTCGTGAGCTGCTTCTTCTGGTCGTCGTTGAGGTGCATCCGGCGGCTGAAGTGCCGGGTGCCGATGACCACGCCGTTGGTGCCCGCGGGCACCTCGAGCGAGTCGTTCTTCACATCCTCGCCGGCGCGTCCGAAGATCGCGTGGAGAAGCTTCTCTTCGGGGCTGAGCTCGGACTTGCTCTTGGGACTCACCTTGCCGACGAGAATGTCGCCGGGGCCGACGCGGGCACCCATTCGGATGATTCCGGCGTCGTCGAGGTTTCGAAGCATCTTCTCGGAGACGTTCGGAATGTCCGCGGTGAACTCCTCGCGGCCGAGCTTCGTCTCCCGGATCTCGACTTCGAAGGAATCGATGTGGATCGACGTGAAGGCGTCATCCTTCACCAGGCGTTCGTTGATCACGATCGCGTCTTCGAAGTTGTATCCGTCGAAGGTGTTGAAGGCGACCAGGGCGTTTCGTCCGATGGCCAGCTGGCCCATCTCGGTGGACGCACCGTCCGCCACGATCTGACCGGCCTCGACCTTGTCCCCGATCTTGACGACCGGCTTCTGGTTCTGGCAGGTTCGCTCGTTCAATCCGACGAACTTCCGCAGGTCGTACTCGTCGGCGTTGTCGATGACGATCCGCGAAGAGTCGACGAAGGTGACCTCGCCGGGCCGTCGGGCGGTGACGATCATGCCCGAATAGGGGCCGATCTCACGTTCCATGCCGGTGGAGACCAGCGGGGGATCGACCTTGATCAGCGGCACGGCCTGTCGCTGCATGTTCGAGCCCATGAGGGCGCGGTTCGCGTCGTCGTGCTCGAGGAACGGGATGAGGGATGCGGAGATGCCGACGATCTGCTTGGCGGAGATGTCGACGTATTCGACCTCGCCGGCGTCGACGAGGAGCAGATCCCCGTCCTTGCGGGCGAGGAGGTTGCCTTCCCTGAGCCGGCCGCTTTCGTCGATCGCGTCGCTGGTGGCGAGCACCCGCTGGAGTTCCTCGTCGGCGCGAAGCAGATCGACGGTGCTGGTGACCTTGCCGCTCTTCACCTTGCGGTAGGGGGTCTTGAGGAAACCGTAGTCGTCGATCTCGGAATAGATTCCGAGGGACGCGATCAGGCCGATGTTGGTGCCTTCCGGCGTCTCGATCGGGCAGATCCGCCCGTAATGCGAGATGTGGACGTCACGAACCTCGAAGCCCGCGCGCTTCCGGTTCAGGCCGCCGGGGCCCAGGGCCGAAAGCCGGCGTTCGTGCACGAGCATCGAGAGCGGGTTGGTCTGGTCGACCACCTGCGAAAGCTCGGAACGACCAAAGAAGAAATCGATGGCGCTGGAGATGCTCTTGGAGTTGACGAGGTCGCTGATCCGGCTCAGTTCGTCCGGATCCTTGACGCTCATCCGCTCCTGCACGGTGCGCCGGAGCTTCAGGAAGCCCTTGCGCATCTCTTCGACCGCGAGTTCGTCGAGCGTCCGGAGGCGACGGTTGCCGAGGTGGTCGATGTCGTCGACGTGCGCCCGGTTTCGCTTCGCCCGGAGATCCATCATGTACCGGACCACGGCCAGGAAGTCCTCGGCGTAGAGGTACTGTTCGCCCTCGTCGCGGACCTTGTAGACCTTGTCGTCCTCGAACTTCCGGTTGATGCGGAACCGACCGACCCGGCCGAGTCGATAGCGGTTGTCGTCGAAGAACTTCTCGTCGAAGAGGGCCTTGGCCTTGTCGAGCTGGGGTGGGTTGCCCGGACGAAGTCGACCGTAGATCTTGAGCAGGGCCGCCTCGTGCTCGGTCACCTCGGCGAGGAAGTCGAGCCGCTCTTCGGCCAGGGTGTTCAGGATCAGGGGGTCGGCGGCGTCGGTGATGACGCGGATGCTCTTCAGTTCCGAGGCCTGGATCGCCTCGATCGCATCGCCGATGACCCGCCCGACCGAGCAGAGTTCCTCGCCGGTGTCGGTGTCGACGATCATCTCCGCCGAGAAGTACTCGGGCTGAAGCTTCTCGACCTTCACGTCCTTGATGTCGTAGAACAGCTCGAGGAGCTGGTCGGTCGAGGAGAACTCCTCGCTCAAGGCGCGAAGGAACGTGGTCGCGGCGAGCTTGGTCGACTGGTCGATCCGCATCGCCAGCACGTCCTTCTTCGTGACCTCGAGCTCGATCCACGAACCGCGTTCCGGAATGATCCGGGCGCTGTGGAGCGGGCGGTCCCCGAAGCTCGAGGCGATCGAGAAGTCGACACCGGGGGAGCGGTGCAGCTGGCTGACGATGACGCGTTCGGCACCGTTGACGATGAACTCGCCGCCACCGGAGAAGTTGCTCGCACGTGCGGTCTCCCACGGGAGCCGGACCCCGGCCATGATCGGGATCTCGCCGAGATAGATGTCCTCTTCCGGAGTCTCGGCGACGCCGTCACGATGGAATCGGACCCGGACCCGGAACGGCATGCCGTAGGTGAGCCGGAGCTCGCGGCATTCGTCGGGGTTGTAGCGGGGCTCGTCGATCGAGTAGTTGACGTACTCGAGTCGCATCGATCCGTCGTAGCTTTCGATCGGGAAGACCTCGCGGAGGAGTCCTTCAAGACCGAAACTCGTCGCCCGCTTCTCGGGCTCGACGTCGAGCTGGAGGAATCTGTCGTAGGCGTCTCGCTGAACCCGGACGAGGTCGGGAATGCGAAGACCGTCCTGCCTCTTGCCGAAGTCGCGGATGGTTCGGGTGGTCATCCAGTTCTGTCCTCGACCAGCCGTTCCCGCCGACGTGTCGACGGGTGCGGCGTGATGGTGTCGCGGGTGTCCCACCCCGGTCGGGGGAGGGCCGCAGGAGATCGGTCCGCACGATGGCGGTTCCGATCCGGTGAAGGCGATCAGGCCGCGTGTGCGGCGGCGTTGGCGTTGGCCGTCTCGACAAGGGCGTCGAAGGTCGACGGATCCTCGATCGCGATCTGGCTCAGCATCTTCCGGTTCAGGAGGACGCCGGCCCGCTGCAGCCCGTTCATGAAGACGCTGTAGCGGGTTCCACGCATCCGGCACGCGGCCGTGATGCGAGTGATCCAGAGGCGGCGATAGTCGCGCTTTCGGGTCCGACGATCGCGAAAGGCGAACCGTCCGGCTCGCATCAACGCGACCTTCGCCTGTTGCTTGTGGCGACTCTTCGTTCCGTAGTAACCGCGGGCCTTCCGCAGTGTCCGACGTCTGGCCTTGGTACGGGCCGCACCCTTGCGAACTCGTGGCATGGCTCTCTCCTGACTGCCTCGGCGGGGGCCTCCGGATGGGAGACACTTCAGGCCCGACGGGCGAATCCTGGTGTGGGATGGTGATTCCG
>NZFT01000075.1 GCA_002690755.1 Phycisphaerae bacterium | reverse complement strand
CGCCCTTCGCGAGGGCGGCGTCGATCTCATCGACCGCGGTCCGAAGTTCCGAGACGAGTCCCACGATCAGCCGGAGTTCGGCTTCCGAGTCCGGGCATTCGACACCCGCGACCTGCGTCGCGCCGACCACGTCCGCGAGTTCCGCCTGGGTCCGAAGCGCGGCGGGAAGGACCTCGGTGCGGAGGAGGCAGGACATCGTGCGTCCCTCGATCTCCAGTTTCGCGACGTACTGCTCGATCAGCACGTCGGCTCGAGCCTTCAATTCGCGGCCGGAAAGCACGCCGTACTTGGAGAACAGGGAGGTCGCCTGGCGTGATTTGAACGCCGGAAGGGCGTGGGCGGAGTCGCGGACGTTCGAAAGTCCGCGACGCTCGGCTTCCGCCGTCCATTCCTCGCCGTAACCGTCGCCGTCGAAGCAGACTCTGCGATGGTCTCTGGCGATTTCCTTCAGGAGGCTGCGGGCCGCGGATTCCTGCTTCGCCGCGGTCGGCTTCTTGCCGGCGCGTTTTTCGAGCTGGCCGGCCATGAAGTCGAGACTCTCCGCGATCATGGTGTTGAGCACGGTGGTCGGCCAGGCGACGCTGGCGGTCGAGCCGACGGCCCGGAACTCGAACTTGTTGCCGGTGAATGCGAACGGGCTGGTGCGATTCCGGTCACCGCTGTGACGGGGGATGTCCGCGAGGCCGTCCGCGTTCATGTCGAGCTTTCCGCCCTTCATGGTCTTTCGCGGTTTGCCGGCCTCGAACTGGTCGAGGATGTCGGTGAGCATTTCGCCGAGGAAAATCGACATGATCGCCGGGGGGGCTTCGTTCGCGCCGAGGCGATGGTCGTTGCCCACGGACGCGATCGAGGCGCGGAGCAGGTCCGCGTGCAGGTCGACGGCGCGGATCACCGCGCAGAGGAACACCAGGAACTGGAGGTTGGTGTGGGTGTCGGCCTTCGGGTCGAGCAGGTTGATCCCGGTGTCCGTGGAGAGCGACCAGTTGATGTGCTTGCCGGATCCGTTGATTCCCGCGAACGGCTTCTCGTGCATGAGGCACTCGAAGCCGTGCCGGCGGGCGACGTCTCGGAGCACGTGCATCAGGAGCATCTGGTGATCGGCCGCCACGTTGGTGGTCTCGAAGGTCGGAGCGACCTCGTACTGCCCGGGGGCGACTTCGTTGTGGCGGGTCTTGACCGGCACGCCCAGTTCGAACAGCCTCGACTCGGCTTCGGTCATGAAGGAGAGGACGCGGGCGGGAATGGTGCCGAAGTAGTGGTCGTCGAGTTGGTGGCCCTTCGGGGCGCTCGCGCCGAGCAGCGTGCGGCCGCAGGTCACGAGGTCGAGGCGCTCGCGGAAGAGTTCCTGATCGATNAGGAAGTACTCCTGCTCGCAGCCGAGGGTCCCGATCACCTGATTGACCTCGGCGTCGGCGCCGAAGAAACGCAGAATGCGACCCGCCTGCTTCGCGACCGCCTGGGCGGAGCGAATCAGCGGCGTCTTCATGTCCAGCGCCTCGCCCGTGTAGCTCACGAAGGCGGTGGGGATGCAGAGGGTGGTGACGCCTTCGGTCGTGGTGAGGAGGAACGCGGGACTGTTGCCGTCCCAGGCGGTGTAGCCGCGGGCCTCGTAGGTGTCGCGAATCCCGCCGGAGGGGAACGAACTCGCGTCGGGCTCGCCCACGATCAGGGCGTTTCCGGAGAACTTCTCGATCGCCACGCCGTCGGCGTTGACCGACAGGAAGGCGTCGTGCTTCTCGGCGGTCGAGCCGGTGAGCGGATGGAACCAGTGACAGAAGTGGGTGGCGCCGTGCTCGATCGCCCACTCCTTCATCGCGGCGGCGACGGTGTTGGCGACCATCGGATCGAGGGAGTGTCCGTTTTCAATCGTGCTTGAGAGGCTCAACGCCACGTCGGGCGGAAGCCGCTTGAGCATCACGTCGCCACTGAAGGTCAGCCGACCGAAGTACTCGCTGGCCGGGGGATTGTTCTCAGTGACCTCCATGGTGGATCCTTCCTCGAGGATGAACGATTCGATGTTGCGGGGGCTCGACATGGGCATTCCTTTGCCTTCTTGATGTGCCTTGATGTGCCGTGATGTGCCGTGAAGTACCTGAGGTTTCTGCGGCCGGGCATTTCCGGTGCCCGGCGGTCCTGATGCTGCCTGAGTGCCATCGCATCGCCCGTGAGCGACGCATTCGGATCGATTCTTCTCCCGTCTCAAGGTCGAACGAGACCTCTGTCCATCGGCGTTTCAAAAAGCGGAATGGTGGCCGGTGGTTCTATCTCCAGCAGTTCAACCGCGCTCCGGCGACCGGATGCCACGCGATTCGCGACGTGCTTTCGCCGCGCCTCGAGTATCGGTCGGCTTCGACTTTCCGGCAATGCCCCCCGGCAAGGAACCCGCGTATTCCAGCCGCTTTTTTGCAGATCGGGCCGCCGGCGAGCGTTGGATGTCTCGTCGGATTCCGGAGTCCGGGATTGACGTTTCGACCGGCGGGTCGGGCTTCAACGCGCGATGACCTGTCGCCGCTTCGAAAGGTAGTCCCAGATCACGAAGCGATCGAGGTCTTCGCCGCCCGTGAAGACGACGCGTCCGGCCGTCGATTCCGCGAGGCGGTGGGCGAAGCGGACGTCCTCCTCGTTCTGGCTCCAGCTCGGGACGAGAAACACGTTGAGGACGCCGCCTTCCCGCCCCAGCAGCGCGGCTTCACGCATGGTCGCGGCTTCGGTTCGGGGATCCGGGGGATAGAGGAGGAAGAGGTCGTCGTCCTCGAAGTGGGCGGTCGGGAGCCCGTCCGTGATCAAGACGACCTGGCGATTCGGAGTGTCCGCGTTGGCGAGCAGCCGCCTCGCCAGGCGGAGGGCGTGCTGGATGTTCGTGAAGTGCGGTGGGAGGTCCTGCTCGGTGATGTCCGGATCCGACATGTCCGCCCGGAGCCTGACCACGGGATCGTTGATGGTCACCGGCTTTGGCAGCAGGTTCATGAGGTCGCCTCTGGGCACCACCCGGGCGACGCTGTACATCTCCATGAAGTGGAGGCGATCGCCGGGATACTCGCGGCGAACCAGCCCCTCGAGGGCGAGGGCCATCTTCTTGCAGGCCACGTACTGCCCGCCCCAGCGCATCGATCCGGACATGTCCATGATCACGACCGTCGCGCACTTGGTGGTCGCCCGGGTCCGGTGGACCTCGAGGTCCTCGCCCCGGAGCGACGGGTGGGTCGGATCACCGCCCGCGGCCGCCTCTCGGGCCACGCAGTTCAGGATGGATGCCGGCAGGTCGAGTCCCGCGATCGGGTCGCCGAACGCCCAGGGGCGGGTCGACGGGAGTTCGTGGGCACCATCGTCGTGGTCGACCGGGTCATGTCGCCCGTGTCGCCCGCCTTGCATCGAATCGAACACGGAGGCGAGCAGGGCCTGCTGGTACTTCCGCATCGCCGAGGGACCGAGCGACCAGCCGTCCCCGTCCTCGACCAGCCCTTCTCGTTCCGCGGCCTGCCGGAGGAGTTCTTCGGCGCGGCGACGGACCTCGGCGAAGTTCTCGAGGTCCGCCTCCTCCACGAACTCCCGAAGTTCCTCGAGGTCCACGATCACGGGCTTCGCGTCCCGCAAGGCCTCCTTCAGCTGCTCGAGCAGGCGGTCGATGGCTTCCAGTTCGTCGCGGATCTCGAAGGCTTCCTCGATCGTGGGGACCCGGCGACCGCGAAAGGCCCAGCCATCGCGGAGGCCTTCGACGCGATCCTGATCCCCCATCGCCTGCACGATTCCGGGGATCTTGCCGCGGACGGGGGTGTCACGGTCCAGGAGGTACCACAATCGTTCGAGCCCGTGGATCTGCCGTTCCCGGATCTCCCGGGCCAGTCTGCCGCGAACGCCGTCTTCGAGGCTTTCATCGGCCAGAACCGGGCGGGCGAGTTCGTCGACGGTCGCGGCGGCGTCGACGGCGGTCGGCGTCGGGTTCCAGGTCGCGAGGATCTTGTCCTTGCGGGATTCCAGTCGCGCGAGGATCGCGTCGATCGACGGTCCGAGTCCCGCGAGCGCCTCGGGTGGGAGTCGGATCGCCTCCGCGAGTTCCTCGGGCGTGAAGCGACGTCTTCCCCCGGACGCGATCATCTCGTCCCCGAGGCCGCGGAGCCCATCCGAGGGTGGCGCGGTCGGCGGCGGGAACGCCGCGGGGTCGTAGCCCCGATACGTGTGGAACACACCGCCCAGCGCCGGGCGCGGATCTCGGTCGGAGGCGTCGCTCATTCGCCGGACTCGTAGAGGGTCTTGCCGAATCGCTGGCTTCTCGAGATCCGGTCGGTCGCATGCAGGCCCGCGAGCACGAATTCGACGCAGGACGCCCGGACCGCGGGATCGTCGGCCCGATTCACCTCCATCGCCTTCGTCCAGGCCTCCGGCACCCGGTCCATGAGGGCCGCGTAGTTCGACGACGGGACCAGATCACCGACCTCGATCCGCACGCCCTTGCCGAAGATCGACGCGATGTCCTCGAGTCCGTCNTCGTCGACGATCTCCTTGAACACGGTGGCGACCGCTTCCGCGATCACCGCATCGAGCACCCGGGCCTCGTCGAGCTGGTGGCTTCCCATCAGGTCGAGTTCGAGTTTGCCGATCGCGGTCGAATGAAGGTGGGCGAGGTCGCAGATCCGAGGCACCGCGGAGGATTCGCCGAGCATGATCCCTCGGCGACGGGCCGACGCGACCATCGCGCGCCAGTTGGCGACCGCGAATCGGGCGGAGACGCCGCTCTCGTGATCGACGTACGGCGAGCGACGGGCGGCGAGCGAGATCTCCTCGATGATCGCGTCCATGAACGGCGGCACCCGGACGGGGTGCGTGCCGCCCAGGTCGAGGTCCGCCTCCTGCCGGGTGATCTCGATGCCGGTGGCGCGATCCTCGGGGTAGTGGGTGCGGATGGTGGATCCGATCCGGTCCTTCAGCTGGGGGATCACCTTGCCCGACCGGTTGAACGTCGACGGGTTCGCGCTGAAGACCAGCGTCACGTCGAGCTCGAAGCTGACCGGGTAGCCGCGGATCTGGACATCGCGTTCCTCGAGGATGTTGAACAGGCCGGTCTGGACGAGTTCGTCGAGGTCGGGGAGTTCGTTCATCGCGAAGATGCCGCGGTGCATGCGGGGAACGAGGCCGAACGAGATCGCCTCTTCGGCCCCGAGGCTCGCGCCACCCACGATCCGGGCGGGGTCGATCTCGCCGATCAGATCGGCGAACTTGGTCCCCGGGGCGAGCCGCTCCGCGTAGCGATCCGAACGATGCCACCAGGCGATGGGCACGTCGGCCGGGCCGACGCCTTCGACGGCGCGACGTCCGGGGCCGGTGATCGGTGCTTCGGGATCCTCGTGCACCGGGCTTTCCGGGACGTCAAGGTAGGGAAGCCATTCGTCGAGGAAACCGGGCAGGAGCCTCATGAGCCGGCTCTTCGCCTGGCCCTTCTCTCCGAGGAAGAGCAGGTCGTGGCCGGCGAGGATCCCCAGCACGATCTCGGGGATGACGGTGTCGTCGAATCCCACGATGCCGGGGAAGAGCGTCTCGCCCTGCTCGAGCGTCCGGACGAGATTCGCCCGAAGTTCCTCCTTGACCGACCGGGATTCCCACCCGGAGGCGCGGAGTTCGGCGAGGTTCGTGGGAAGGCCGGTGGGGATGGTTCGGGGGGTGTCGAGGGTCGAGGTCATGAGGCGCTCGGAGGGGGTGGGGGGAGTGATCGGAGAGGGAGATTGAAGAAGCGGGGCCGGTCCGGTCAGCCGTCGGCGCCGGCGGCGTGCAAGGCTAGCCAGCCGGCCCAGAGAAGAACAGCGGCCCGGGCGGACCAGGCGATGGTCCGGATCCAGTTGGTGTCAACGAGTCGTCGGTGCGCGTCGGCGTCGAAACCCTCCGCGAGCCGGGCGTGGCACGGCACCGAGACGAAGGCGGTGGTCAGCCACACCGTGGCGAGCAGGATTCCGCCGGCCACGGGAATCCACATCGGGATCGAGGGCGGGCGGATCACGAGGAAGGCGATCGCAGTCGCCGCTTCCGCGAGCATCAGGGGGCCGACCACGAAGGTGATGAGGCGGGCGTGCGACGCCCCATACGCGACGAACCGGTCCGCGCCCACCGAGGCGAAGAGCGGATAGTGCACCACCTGGATCGTCCAGATGAGGCCGGTGAGCATGCAGGACGTGGCGATCTGGGCGAGCAGCACGAGGTTCGGCATGACTTTCGGTTCGCTCCAGGTTCCTTCGGGATTCGCGTCGATCGAATCGAGGTGCGGGAGCGCCGGGAGCCCCCGGCAGTCCGGGGATTTCACGGTATCTCGAGGATGGTGAATCGTCCCGAGGCCGGTTCGAGCGTGGCCACGGTGTGGACCTTCGCGCGATGGACCGCACCGGGATTGAGGACCCGCACCGCTTCGATCGTCTCGTCTCGGACCACGTGGGTGTGACCGTGGAGAAGGTAGTCGGGGCCGGCCTTGAAGGCGTCTTCGATCACCGAGTCGAGATGTCCGTGCGTCGCGATGATTCGACGGCCACCCATCCGGAATCGAGCCGCGGGGTGGTGTGGACGAAGCTCCAGGGCGATCGCATAGGAGGCGAGCGACCGTTCCTCGTCGACGTTGCCGAAGAGGAGGTGCACCGGCAGGCCGGCCAGCCGGTCGATCACCCGTTCGCCGCCGACGTCGCCCAGGTGGAGGATCGTGGTCGCGCCGGCCTCGAGGAGTCGATCGAGGGCCTCGGTGGTGCGTTCGGCGCGTCCGTGGGTGTCGGCGAGCAGTCCGAGACATCCGTCCGAAAGGTCGATCCAGTCGTCCAAGTCGTCCTCCTGATGCCGCGGGTCGCGGGGTCGGGCGATGCGATTTCGCGGGCGAACGGTATCCTGTCCGATTCCACCGGATCCGTCGACCGGATCCCCCGAGGCCCCTCCTTCTCCGATCGGAAACCGCCGATGACCGTCGTCACCCGTTTCGCGCCGAGCCCCTCCGGAAGCCTTCACGTCGGAGGGGCGCGAACTGCGCTCTTCTGCTGGGCGTTCGCCCGAGGTCGGGACGGCCGGTTCGTGCTCCGCATCGAGGATACCGATCGAAAGCGGAGTTCCGAGGCGGCGAGTCTCGGATTCATGAACGATCTCGACTGGCTCGGCATCGGCTGGGACGAGGGTCCGACCCACGGCGACCAGGGGGGTGGAGACCACGGCCCGTATTTCCAGAGTGAACGACTTCCCGTCTACGCCGAACTGCTGGAGCGGCTGGTCGCGGAGGGCAAGGCCTACCACGCCTTCGACACGCCGGCGGAACTCGACGCCAAGCGGAAGGCGGCCCGGGAGGCGAAACTGGCGTATCGCTACGACCGCGCTGCGCTAACGCTCTCACCCGACGAGGTGGCGGCGAAGCTGGCCGCGGGTGAACCGTCGGTGATTCGTTTTCGAACGCCCGATGCGCCGATCACCATCGTGGACGAGGTGCTCGGGGAGGCGACGCTTCCGGCGGGCGAGGTCGACGACTTCGTGATCCGCAAGGCCGACGGCTTTCCGACCTACCACTTCGCGGTGGTGGTCGACGACGCGACGATGAAGGTCTCCCACGTCCTTCGGGCCCAGGAGCACTTCAACAACACCGCGAAGCATCTCGTGCTCCAGGACGCGCTCGGATTCGAGCGGCCGGTCTACGGTCACCTCTCGCTCATCTTCAATCCCGACGGCTCGAAGATGAGCAAACGCGACAAGGACAAGACCCTGCGAGCGGCGGTGCGGGAACGCGGNATCGATTCACCGCCGNTCGACGCGGGGGGCGAGCCGATCGTCCCGNNCGAGNCGTGGACGACCTGGCTCGGGGACAAGACCGTCCAGCTCGANCTCGAGNCGCTCGAAGCCGCNGCGGCNCTGCTCGAGGTGGAACTTCCGGAGATCAACGTCTCGGACTTCCGCCGATCCGGNTATCTCCCCGAAGCGCTCTGCAACTTCCTCGCCCTCAACGGCTGGAGCGCGGGNGACGATCTCGAGAAGTTCGANCTGGATTTCCTCGCCGGGAACTTCGGTCTGGACCGCGTGCAGAAGACCCCGGCGAAGTTCGATCGCGACAAGCTGCTCGCCTTCAATCTCGACGCGATCCAGGCCATGGATGCGGACGGATTCCACGACCGGGCCCGCGTGCACGCCGAAGCCTTCCATCCCATGTTTCTCGAGCGGCTCGACGCCTCGCAGTTCCGCGTGCTCTGCGATGCGAGTCACGAACGGAGCAAGACGCTCGACGAACCGTTCCGCACGAACCGTTTCCTCATCGCGGCGGACGACGAGATCGAATGGACCGTCAACAAGCCGGTCCGGAAGGCGATGTTCAAGGGTGAACCCACCGGGCTGGCCCTGCTCGAGTCGATCCTGCCGTCGCTGGAGGCGTCCGAGGTCTTCGACGCCGCGACGCTCGAATCGATGATCACCGCATTCGCGGAGACCCACGCGGATGGAAATCTCGGCCGGATCGCCCAGCCGCTCCGCATCGCGGTGAGCGGCGGGCCGGTCAGCCCGCCGATCTTCGACACCCTGGCGATCCTCGGCCGCGAATCGGTGGTGACGCGGATTCGTGGTTGTCTCGGCGCGTTGAAGGTGGAGGCGTGATCCGAGCGGTCAGAACGCGCCCTTGGTCGCGGTGACGTCGGTCGAGGTCACCACCGAACGATCGTCGTACCGCTGGATCTCCACGGTGTAGGCGGGCTCCGACCAGCTGCCGCTGATCGCGTATTCGGTGCCTGCTTCGAAGTCGGCGGTGATCGTGGTCGTGGTCTTCCACTCGACGTTGGTCATCGCGAGCATCTGCTGCGTCTGGCGGCCGGCCTGCTGCAGCGACTGGAGCGACACCGGTCCGAGTTCGAGGGTGAGGGTTCGTCGTCCGGCGAGCACCTCGAGGTCGATCTGACTGTTCACTTCGAATCCGTCGACCGCCCGCACCGTGGCCAGGATCCCGCTCCAGAAGGGGTTGGCGCGAAGGGTCGCGGTCTCCGCGGCGGGCCGGCCGGCACCGGGATATCCGCGGACGGGACCACATCCGATGGCGAGGAGAAGGGTGGTGGCGGCGGCCGCGAGCGTGAGGTTTCGGCGGCGAGGGGTCTGGGTCATCGGTGATCTTCCGGGGGGTCAAGGGTGGTCGGTCGGGGGAGCGTACCCGCCCGGCGGATCGAGGCCGGGGTTCGGGCGACGGATTTTCTCGCCGCTCGGCCGTTCGATGGCCGATTGAAGGGACCAGCCGGCGGTTCCGCCGTTCCATCATCGCCCCGCACCAGGAGCTCCATCATGTCGCCTGAAACCCGGATTGATCGTCTCGAAACCACGAATCGTCGATACCGCAACCTGCTTCTGGTCGGTGCGGTGCTCGCGGCGGGGGCGATCACCCTCGCGATGCGGCAGCCCGCACCGCGTGATCCGTTCGTCTCGCTTCAGATCGGCAACGGCGGCCAGTACATGTACGGACTCACCATGAGCGGACAGCTCTATCAGATGGACCGGACCACCGCGGTCGGAACCGGGGTCGCGCCGCGCCGCTGGTTCAAGGTCGGCGATCGCTGAGTCGATCAGCCCGCCGGCCAGTCGACCGAGTCGAGCGTCGTGAAGACGGCGAGGAAGTCCTGCTCGCTCGGTCGCGTTCCGACCGGAATGAGCTTCGGAGTGTCCTCGACGCGGTTCGCGACGAGTCGGTTGCGGCCGAGGGCGTTGATCCCTCGAACCAGTTCGACGTAGCTCTTTCGATCGAACGCGCCCATCACCCAGGGCTGGTTGAGGAGCGTGCCGCGCCACTGGTATCGAATCGCCTGAAGGTTGAGGTTCGCCCAACGACCCTCCGCGGGCCCGTCGAAGGGACCGGTCACGAATCGCATCGCGTTCGGACCGATGATCGCAGGGAGCAGGACCACGTCGTTGTCGCGGTCCACCCGCGCCTGAAGCGCCGCTTCGGGAATCCGGTCGCCGTGGAGTCGAAGATAGGTCTGTGTGAACGGCGGCCCGCTGAAGGTGTAGGGTCCGACGCGGTCGGACTCGAAGCGGTCGGGGCAGGGGGCGTCGGGATCCACGAGCGGCGCGAGCAGTTCGTCGAACCGCCGGATGTTCGCGGCGTGGATTTCGAGGTGCGTCGCCGGGATCGGATCGACGCCGAGCGTTCGAGCGAGTCGTCGGGCCCGTCGGGTCGAGGAGATGTCGATTCGCTCCACGTTCGAGAGGGTCTGGAAGATCACGAACTTGAAGAACTCGTACCACAGCCAGTCCTGGTGCTCGAGTGGTACGGATGAGAAGGGGACCGGGTCGCCGGACACCAGGCGCCATGAGAAGTGACGGGAGTAGTCCTCGAACATCGGGTGGGCGGCGTCGGACTGCTTGAAGACCTCGATCTCGCCCACCACCGGGACCTTCAACGCGAAGAGCCGCTGCTTGAAGTCGTGGATGCACTTCGCGAGCTCGATCATCGCCTCGAGATCGGTGTCGTCGCGGATCACGATCGCGAGATCGATGTCGCTGTAGCCGGGCTCGTGCTCGCGGCGGGCGAAGGAACCCTTGAGCAGCACCGAGGCCACGCACCGGTGCTTGCGCATCCGCGCGTCGAACCGGTCGAGGACCAGATCGTAGAAGGCCCGGTAGGCATGCGAGAAGCCGGGGAGCCTCCCGGTCGACGTCACGACGCGAACGAGTCTGACGACCATCGGGTCCATCATGCGGGATGCTCCGTCACGGCGGACCTGTCGGCGTCGCTTCGATGCCGTCCGATCAGGGTTCCGGGTTCACCGTCGTCGAGGATCCGACCGTGATCGACGAGGATCGCGCGGTCGCACAATCGTTCCAGCATGTCGAGTTCGTGGCTCACGAAGACGATGGAACGGCCGGACCGGGCGAGTGACCGCATCGCGTCGAGACACTTGGTGCGGAAGGCGGTGTCGCCCACCGCGAGCACTTCGTCGACCAGCATGATCTCGGCGTCGAGGTGCGCCGCGACCGAGAACGCGAGTCGGGCGGTCATTCCGCTGGAGTATCGCTTCACCGGGGTCTCGATGGCGTCCTCGATCTCGGCGAACTCGATGATCCGGTCGAAACGGCGGGTGATCTCCCGCTGCGACATGCCGAGGATGGCGCCGCTGAGATAGACGTTCTCCCGCCCGGTGAGCTCGTGGTGGAAACCGGCCGAGACTTCGAGCATCGCCCCGACGCGACCACGGACGATCGCGGTGCCTCGGGTGGGTGGGGTGATCCGCGCGAGGAGCTTGAGAAGCACGCTCTTGCCGGCGCCGTTCTCCCCGATCACGCCGAGGGTCTCGCCGGCACGCAGATCGAAGGAGACGTCGTCCAGGGCCCAGAACATCCCGTCGTCCCGGGGTGATCGATCCTGATCGCCCGGGTCGAGGGCGCGGCGGGCGGCCCGCCACGGCATGCTCGCGAGTTCGCCGAGCAGGTGATGCATCCCCATGGACTCGACGATTCGCCCGCGATCGCGGCGGTACCGCTTCGAGAGGCCTCGTGCTTCGATCATCGGGAGGTCAGACGGCATCGGCGAACCGGTCCTCCTGACGGCGGAAATACAGGATGCCCGTCCAGCAGCCGAGCAGGGCGACGATCACGGAGACGATCCAGGCCGGGTGGACCGCGGCGTCGTCGCCGAGGAGCGCGAAGCGGAAGAACGAGATCACCGTGCTCATCGGGTTCACCGCGTAGAGCCAGCGCCACGAGTCCGGGATCATCGTCGCCGGATAGGCGATCGGCGAGAGGAACAGAAGCAGCTGGCTGAAGAACGGCAGCGCGTTCTCCACGTCGCGGTAACGAACGTTCGTCGCCGACAACCAGAGGCTGGAGGTGAGCGTGGTCACCAGCAGCAATCCCACCGCGAGGGGAAGGGTGACGAGATTCCAGCCCGGCGTGACGCCGAACCACGCCAGCGCGACGACCAGCAGCCCGAAGCCGATCGCGAAGTCGACCAACCCGCCCACGAGGGTTCCGAAGGGAAGGGCGAGGCGGGGGAAGCGGACCTTGGTGAGCAGGTCGCGGTTGTTGGCGAGGATGATCGTGGACTTCGTGGTTCCATGAACGAAATAGGTCCAGGCCACGAGCCCGCAGAGTGCGAACAGCGGATAGGGGACGCCGTTCGATGGGACCTTCATCATCCGTCCGAAGAGGACGCTGAAGATCGCCATGGTCAGGAGCGGTTGCAGGATCACCCATCCCATGCCCACCGCGCGTTGCTTGTAACGCACCCGGACGTCGCGGGACGCGAACACCAGGACCAGCTCCCGATGTCGCCACAGTTCGCGGAGACCAAGGGTGGGCCAACCCGAGATCGGCTGGATCACGGTGGTGTCGGGGGCGGTTCCGGCGAGGTCGCCGGGTCCGTTGGGCGCGGGCGCATCGGCGGCGTTCATCTCAGTCTCCCGCGTTTCGGGCGGCGAAATCACGGAGGAACGCTTCGAGCACGTCGCCGGTCTGTTCGATGCCCGGGCCCATCTCGAACCGGTGCACCTCGGCCCGCCGTGCGATCGCGAGGCTGGTGCGGAGTCGGGAGAGGGCGAGTCCACCCTTGCCGAAGAGCTCCAGGGCGGAACTCTGGAGCACGAACTCGACGCCTTGATAGAGGCCGAGCCCGACCACCGCGTCGGAGATCAATGGGCGGATCGCGGCACGGCGGGGCAGCGGAACGATGCGTGAGTGGCCCGTGGTGAATCGCTTGCCGATGAGGATCGCCCCGATCGGAACCGGTCCGGAGAGCCGCGACTCGAACGCCTGCATGTCGATCAGCGTCTTCGGTCCGAATTCCATCCGCTCGATGTCGAGCCGCATCGAGGCCGGGACGTCGGGGATCGGGGTACCGGGCCGGACCCCGATCCGGATGGGAAACGGATCGATCGACCCGTCCCGCCGCATCAATGGAGAGTCCTCGGACAGCACCCGCACGCCATCGGTCTGCAGCATGCGAAGGGCCATGGTGGTCTTGCCACCCGAGCTGGGGAGGAGGAGCAGCACGGCGCGACCCCCGGCCTCCAGGCCGAGGGCATGGACCCGCGTCCGTCCGGAGTGATCGAAGTGGGCCCCGACGTGCGAAAGCACCGTGAGGAACGCCGCCTCGTGGGCGAGATGGCGATCATCGGAATGGATCTCGCAGCGACGTCCGCCATCGCTGATCACGCTCAACGCGCGTCCGCCGTAGTCGAGGAATGATCGTTCGCCGTCGCGGTAGACCACGTTGCGTGGCGTGTGTTGGACGGCCTGGAGTCGGGGAAGCGTCGGCCGGCTTGCGAAGTCGTGAAAAATGATTTCGAGATCGTGATGGCCACCCGGAGCGGTCGTGAAGAGCGAGAAGTCCGCCGTGATATCGGACACCCGGACCGGATCGCCGATGCTGCGTGCGACGATCCGAAAGCCATGGAAGTCGAAGGTGACCGCGGCTTCGCCGGGGTAATCGGTCGAGGTATCGCCCTTCAATGATCGTTGATCAGGACTCTGCTGGACGTCCGGCATGCGGTTCATCCCGATTTGGCGGATTGAATTCGCGAATTGAAGGGGTCACTGTACTATTGAGGGTCGGTCAATCCAAGCCGAACGTGGGATGCGCCTCGAATTCGGATCGGAGCCGGAAGGTTTCGGCCGCGATGGTTTCGATGAGGCGGTGTTCGCGACTCGTATCCGGAATGGCCACCAACGTCTGGTGGGAACGCCGTGATCGCAGGAGAGGGATGGAAAGTGGTTTCCAACAAACGTCCGAATGAATCAGTCGACACGCTGGTGATCGGTGGAGGCCCGGCCGGCCTCACCGGGGCACTGCGTCTCCAGGAACTCGACGCGACTCGGGTTCCCCTCGTGATCGAAGCGGGTGATCGGGTCGGAGGCATCGCCAGGACCGAATCTCACCGCGGATACCGGTTCGACATCGGTGGACATCGCTTCTTCACCAAGGTGCCGGAGGTCAAGGCATTCTGGGAGGATCTGATGGGCGACGATTTCATCGACGTCCCACGATCGAGCCGCATCTACTACCGCGGCTGCTTCTTCGACTACCCGCTCCGGGTTGGAAATGCGCTCGGCAATCTGGGACTGATGGAATCCGCGCGATCGGGCCTGAGCTGGATGAAGTGGCGGATGTTTCCGGTCCGGAACGAGGAGAACTTCGAGGAGTGGGTGTGCAACCGGTTCGGTGGTCGGCTCTACTGGCATTTCTTCCGGACCTACACCGAAAAGGTCTGGGGCATTCCCGGTACCGAGATCCAGGCCGACTGGGCCGCCCAGCGAATCAAGGACCTCTCGCTCTTCAAGGCCGTGGTCGACGCGGTGTTCAAGCGCGGCGAGTCGACGAGTCTCATCAAGTCGTTCAAGTACCCGCGGCTCGGGCCGGGGCAGCTCTGGGAGCGGGCGGCGGACCGGATCGAATCCCAGGGCGGGGAGGTCCGGCTCGACATCGCCGCCACCGCGCTCCAGCACGACGGGGAACGGATCCTGGAAGTCGAACTCGAATCACGGAACGGCGATCGGCGTCGGGTCACGCCTCGATCGGTGCTTTCTTCGATGCCGCTCACGCAGCTGGTGCGTGCGATGAACCCGCCCGCGCCGCCTGAGGTGCTCGAGGCTTGTGACGGCCTGCGATACCGCGACTTCCTGATCGTCACGCTGGTGCTCGATCACGCGGATCCGTTTCCCGACAACTGGATCTACATCCACGAGCCGAACGTCAAGGTCGGTCGCATCCAGAACTTCCGCGCCTGGTCGAAGGAGATGGTGCCCGACGATTCGACCGCCAGCATCGGGATGGAGTACTTCTGCCACGAGGGAGACGGCCTCTGGGCTTCCGACGACGAGACGCTCATCGAGTTGGCGAGCAAGGAACTCGCGGAACTCGGGCTCGCACCGGCGTCGAGCGTGGTCGACGGCAAGGTGATCCGCCAGAAGAAGGCCTACCCGGTGTACGACGCCGGCTATCAGGACCGGGTGGAGACGATCCGTCAGTGGCTCGAGGGTTTCAAGAACCTCGAGACCTCGGGACGCAATGGAATGCACCGCTACAACAACCAGGATCATTCGATGGTCTCGGCGATGGTGGCGGCCGAGCGCCTGATCGATCCGGTCCACGCGGGAGATCCCTGGTCGGTGAACGTCGAACGTTCCTACCAGGAGGAATTCCGCGTGAAGCCTCGCACCGAGGAGCGGGTTGTTGACGCCTGAGGCGTCGGATGCGTCGATCGACGTCACGGTGATCGTGCCCGTTCACGACGGGGGGCCGGATCTGTCGCGTTGCGTCGACGCGATCCGAGCCGCGATCGGTGATTCGTCCGAGGTGATCCTCGTCGACGACGCCTCGAACGATGGAGCGGTCGCATCGGTCGCTGGATCGCGACCGTGGATCCGGACGTGTCGCACCGGCGACACATCCGTGGGTCCGGGGGTTGCGCGGAATCTGGCGGCGGCGTCCGCGCGAGGCAACTGGCTGGTCTTCATCGACGCCGACGTGCTCGTCCATGCGGATGCGATCGATCGTCTGATCCAGCCGCTCCGAAAGGCCGGCCCCGGGGCGTCGATCGTCGCCACCATCGGTTCCTACGACGATCGGCCCGAGGCCCTGGGGGTCGCGGCCACCTACGCGAATCTGCGGCATCACCTGGTCCATCAGCAGGCCCGGAATCCCGTCCCCGGATTTTGGACGGGACTCGGCGCGGTTCGCCGTGATGCGTTCGAGTCGGTCGGCGGCTTCGATGCCGCGTTCGGGCGTCCTTCGATCGAGGACGTCGAGTTCGGTCTTCGGCTGAGCGCGATCGGACGCACCGTCGAGGTCCTTCCCGAGGCGCAGGGGACCCATCTCAAGGCCTGGACCGCGACCGGTCTCTGGAAGACCGACCTGTTCGCTCGCGGAATTCCCTGGGGTCGGGCGATCGCGACCCATCCCGCCCTCGCGTCGGCGATGAACGGATCACCAATGGCGCGGATCTCGATCCTCTCGATCTCCTTCGCGGCACTGTTCGCACTGCTGGCGATCACGGCCTGGGCGACGGGCGTCGTCGTGGCGGCGGGAACCTTCGGCGTGCTGGCGATCGTCAGCCTCGGGGTGTGGGTCGGCCTCGAATCGAGACTCTTCGGGCTGATGGCGCGACACCGGGGCCGGTGGACGGCGATCGGTGGGCTCGGATTCCATGCGATCCACCACCTCACCGTGCCGGCGGCCTGCCTGTTCGGCGTCATGCTCGGACGGTGGACGGTCGAGGCTGCTGAACCCGCCGGCGGTCGACGCGGTATCGCATGGCTGTCCATCGCGTGGGGGCCGACGATCGTCGTGGGCCTGATGGTGGCGGCGGCGATGCTGATTGGCCCCGCGATGATCCATGGTTGGCTGTTGGACATGGAGTCCGGGATCCGGGGCGTTCCGGCCGGCGGGTTCGAACCTCGATACGACGAGTGGGGCATCGAACGCCTCGTCGGGAGGCTGCCCGTCCTGCTGATCCCGCTGATCTGTCTGGCCCTCGTGGTGTCCTGGGTCGGACCAGGCCGTATGACGGGCGGGATGCGGGACGTGGTTTCCTGTCTTCGTGAGATGTTCCGGCTCGGACGTGGTCTGGGCACCGCTTCGGTGCTGTTGGTGATGATCCTGCTCTTCGGAGTGGTTCGCAGTGGTGACGTGCCGATGCGGACGGACGAGGCCGCCACCGTGATGTCTCATGGTCTGGCGAACCCGCTCGTCATCATGGGCAGCTACGACACCCCCAACAACCACATGCTGCACTCGTTGCTCGTCTGGGCGAGCATCCAGTGCTTCGGAACCGAACCCTGGGCGGTGCGACTTCCGGCGATGTTGTTCTGTGTCGCGTGTGTTCCGTTGATCGCCATTGCAGCGGCGAGGCTTCGGAGCGATCTCGCCGGGTTGATCGCGGCGACCATCTTCGTCTGCCTCCCCTCGACGCTCGAACTCGCGACCAACGCGCGTGGCTACCCGATGGTGATCGCCGCCATGCTCGTGATGATCGCCTTGCTTCCCGCGTTGCAACGTGATCGCCCGGGATCGGGGTTCCTCTTCGTGGTGGCCGGCGCCCTGGGGCTGATGGCCGTTCCCGTCATGGTGTACCCGCTCGGGCTGCTTTACAGCGGACTGTTCATCGGCCGATGGCGTCGGGGCGGATTCCTCGAGGCGTTGCGGTGCATGCCGCTTGCGATCCTGACCGTGCTCATCGCGGCGACCTGGTACCTGCCGGCCTGGATCGCGGCCCCCGACGNCGGGCCGGTCGGGACCGTCGTCCGCTACCTGCCGCTGGGCGGTGACAAGGGATTGATGCTGGGTGAGGAGCTCGCGAAGCTCGGATACGGGCTCGGCCTGACCTGGACGCAGTGGGTCTGGCCGCTTTCCGGAGTCGCAGCCATGTTCATGCTCGTCCCGATCGTGATCTCGGTGGTGGTAGGGCTTCTTCGCGGTGGAGCGATCGGCATGCTTGCCACGGGGATGCTGGTAGGGCCCGCGACGGTGTTCGCGATCACGGGCTTCGGCCCGCCACCCTGGTGGACCATGGTCTGGATTCCACCGCTGCTGATCGTGATGTTCGCAATCGGATTCCCTTGGCCGAGCCGCGGGAGTCGATGCGACGAAAGCGGAGCATCGGTCGACTCGTCATCACCGCCGCTGCCCGCGGCCTGGGGCGTCGTCGCGATCACCGTCGCGGCGACGGTGATCATTTCGATCTCGCCGGATCGGTTCGCTCGTGAATATCCGAATCGCGTCTGGATCGAAGATGCGGGGCCCGTGGCGGCGTGGTACCTGACGCAGGATCTCGAGCGAGGCAGCGCCCTTGCCACCGGCGTGGCCCATGGTCCGGTGAACTACGAACTCCACCGTCGAGCCGGGCTGCTCCGGCCGGTCGAGATCGCGAAGGGGCCGCTCGAAGATTCGCAGCTTCCGATTCGACTGCTCTCGCCGGTGCCGGAGGATGATTCGATGGCCGAGTCGGTCCCACGTCGGTTCCTGGGGCATCGCGATGATCTGGAGCTCGTCGATCGTCAGATCGTCGGCGGCGTGCTCGTCCGGACCTACGACCGTGCGGGACATCGCTGACGGAAGCGGCATGGTGGCCGGCAGCCCGATTTCATGACGGATCCAGGGGGTGAATCAGACGATCCTCCCCCTTGCCTGCCACCCGGGCCTCGGCTATTCTGTCCGGTCCCGCTTCGGTGGGAATTCGGGCCATTGGCGCAGTTGGCTAGCGCGCTTGTATGACACACAAGAGGTCACTGGTTCAAATCCAGTATGGCCCATTTCAGAACCCGTTCGGCCGGTGTCAGGCCGGACGGGACAGAAACCCCCAAGCCGGCGAGACTNANCNCGCGCACCGTCCGANGTCGGACGAGCGGCACCCCTCGAAAGTGGTAGTTGACTACCACCGGAGGCGCCAGCTCATGACCGATCGTCACCCGAAAACCATCACCAGAATCCCGCGGCTGTTCCTCCACAAGGGCACCGGGCAGGCCCGCGCGAAGTTCCGCGGACGCGATCACTACTTCGGTCGCTACGGATCACCCGAAGCCCATCGCCGCTAGGCCCAGTGGATCTCCGNGATCCAGTGGATCTCCGAGATCACGGCGGATCCAGGGGAGGTGCCCGTGCTGGTCAGGGCCCGTGCCGGCCAGCACATCACCCTCGCCGAACTCGTCAAAGCCTTCGAAGAGCACCTCGAGACGACGCTCGAGGGACGCACCGAAGATGCCATCCGAACCGCCCGCAGCGAAGCCCGAATCGCCGGCGACCTCCTGCTCGATCGGCATGCATCCGTGTCTGTCACCGACTTCGACGCACCGATGCTCGTCGAGATCCGTGACCGCGTCGCGCGGCGGACTGACACTCGGGCGCTGGTGCGAAAACTTGTAGAGAGAGACGCCGGGACGAATCGGGTGATGATGAAAGAGATGAACATGAACCGACTTCGATCCTTCCGCGTGGGGCCCGTGTCGGTGACCGACACCACGCAGCACCTCGATGCGGGCATCAACGCGGCTCTCTACGGTCCGGACAGCGTTTTCGGCGCGACCGAGGAGGAGATCGAAACCGCCCTCCTGCTCGCCGCCGATCTGCAGTTCCGCAGCACCATGCTCTACGGTCATGAGTATTCCGCGGATGTCCTCAAGTCACAGATCAAGAAGATGACCGGAGGCTGAGTCGCGAGAGGCATCGATTCGCATCCACACGATTCGTGCATCGCGAATGCAACCACCCCGGAATCACCCGAAGACTGGCGGCGGCAGGGGTGGTTTTCAATTCAATCCCTGGGGCGGGCTTTTCAGATGTCGAGGCGGGCCGGTAATGATGAGAACGGGGCCTGATGCGATCTTCGAGCAGCTGCTTGTGTTTTTTTGCGGCATTCAGCAGGCTTCGGTTTGGAGGCGTCGCAGGCGCGGTCTATTCTCGAGCGCGGTGCGGTCGTGTCCTCGCCGCCGGTACTTCAACGGAGCCAAGTCATGAAGAACGCGGGAATGTCCTTGGCCGTCGCCCTGCTGGGCATCGGTCTCATCATGAGCGCCATCGATGGCACCGACCCTTCAGCGAATGCGGCAATGCCCGGCGACGGCTCGGGCGGCGGTTACGCCGAGTGGACCGCATACCAGTACGACAACGGTAACTGGGGGTACGGCGCCAGTGTTTCAGGCCCCGGTTGCGGCGTGAACGGAGACTGTGCGACAGGCCTCACCCTGGGGTCGACCGGCGTTGAGCTGTCCGGTACCTACGAAGACTCCGGGATCCCGAACGGGGTCTCCCTGTCGATGTTCATGGACCGTGCCGGCTTCACGTTCACCGGGGACATGACGATCTCCGGCGGCGACTTCACCTTCCCGACCGGGTCCACATTTGCTGGCGGCACCGGCACGTCTTCCCTGCGGGAACTGCACGCGCAGGTCCAGACGCACGCGGAAATCCATTCGGCCCGAGAGGCGACGATCACCAAGCTCGTGGAGACGATCGAGATGCTCTCGCAGAAGATCGAATCCCTACCGGAATGCACCTGTGATGACGATCTGAATCGGGACGGCGTCGTCGATGCCGCTGACCTCGGCCTCCTGATCGGAGCGTGGGGACCGTGCAAGTGAGCAACTGACGCGACGAACGATCAGCGCACCCCGGTCATCGTCGCCTCGGCAGCGAGGCCGACGTCTGCGCAGAGATGTTCCGGCGAGCATCAGGTGCGAGGCGATCGACGGTATTGGCCCCGGAGAGCGCTTCCGATCACCGTGCGGCGCACCAGAAGGCGATGGCTCGCGAAGCAGATCACCGTCAAGATCCACATCTTGAAATCGGCGGGAGCGACCTCGGCATCCTGTTCTCGAGTTGGGGCCTTTGCCCGTGACCGCCTGACGCGACCAGCCACCAGCAACGACCGAATGTCCGACCGCCGCATCCGTCACGGGTGCGGCGTGCTCTATCGCGGCCAGGTACGTTTCTGATTGAGCCTCAGCGGCACACAGGATTTCGCTGGGGTAAAGGGTGGGGGCCTGCGGGCCTCGGGCCGTTTACTTGAGGCGGGTAACGAGGCTCGAACCGNCAACATTCAGCTTGGGAACTTCCGCTTCCGCCTTCCAAAATCGCTTCCTGTTCACAGAAATCGGGAAGCCTGTATGAATGTTCGCAATCGTTGACTCAACAGCCTCAACAGAATCGAGGAGCGTGAACGAAAGCCCGCCCGACCTACCAAGGTCGTTCGTTCTACTTCGGACGCCACTGCTCCCGGGAGGCTGCACGCCGCTACGCCGAGTGGGTGGTGCTGATCAACCAAGACCCACCCGTGGTCCCGATCGCCGCCACCGGGGCCGGCGACGGGGACGCTAGGGTGTCAACGCCGACGACGACGTCCCAGGGTCACGATGCCCGCGAGCACCGCCACGCCCCCGACGCCGGGGACGACCGGACTCGTCGTGCTCTGAGCGAGCGTCACCGACTGACTGGAATTGTGGATCGCGCCCCCGTCGTAGGCGTGGGTGATGGTGATGGAGGTGACCGGATCCGAAAAGGACAGGATCCCGTTGGTGAAGCCCGAGGTCGTGGTGATCTGGTTCCCCTCCACGGCACCTTCGAAGGCGTCGTTGATACTGAAGGCCTCGCTCACGGTGTAGCTGGAGTATCCGAACGCGGCCTGGGAACGCCAGCTCGAGAGGTAGAGGGACAGATCCGAGATCGCTGTGTCGAACGTGATCGTGTATTCGACGAACACATCGTAAGACAGGCCCGTCTGCTGTCCCGGGTTGCCGTGGGCATCGGTGTCGTAGGCGTACCCCGAGAACATCCCGCTGTTCAGGTAGCCAATAACGTCCCCGCCAGCGAGCTGCTGGACGGTGAAGCCGATCCCGTTCAGGGATCCGGCCGAGATGGAATCCCAGTTGGCGAAGGTGACGTCGGCGGCGGCGGTCGATGCGGCGACAAGCGATGCGGCGACAGTGGTCGGAATGATGCGCATGGTGGATCTCCTTGTCAGGTTGGAGGGGACCACCTAGTAATCCGACGGGTGGGGAACCGGATGATTTCGGTGATGCCCGGAGGAAGTGGCCTGGGGAACTGGGAGCCGCTCGATCGGGGGAAACGATGGGGAGGGTTCGACGCGGCCCGAAGAAAATATATTGAAATGTATTACAGATCATCGGGAATCAACAGGAATTCGACTTCGATTTAAAGCGAAGAAAATCGTTCAGACATCGAGGCGGCCGATCGAAACTTCGATCGACGCCATGTCCGATCGTCGGGGTCGCGACTTCACTGGCCTCACCCAGCCAGCAATCCGATCCTTGCCGACTGCGTGTTCACGGGAAACTCAACCGGCTTCAACGGCGGCGGGATCCGCAACGACAACAGCATCCCGACCTTGGTTAACTGCACGTTCACGGGCAACTCGGCCCGTGACGGCGGTGGGATCTACAACCTCGGAAGCAGCCCGGCACTGTTCGATTGCACGTTCACGGAAAACTCGGCCGGGCTGCGGGGCGGCGGAATGTACAACGGGGGTAGCTACGCGACGCTGACCGACTGCACGCTCGTGGGCAACTCGTCCCTTGACGACGGCGGCGGGAACAACGGCGGCGGGATGTACAACGACAGCGGCTCCACCTCCCTCGTCGACTGCGATATCTGCGGGAATTCGCCCACCCAGATCAACAGTTCCTTCAATGATGGCGGGGGCAACTGTGTCGCGACGTCATGCGACGACTGTTTTCCTTCTTGCGATTCCTTTCCGACCGACCTGGATCTGAACGGCATCACGGACGGCGGCGACCTCGGCGTTTTCTTCGTCTATTGGGGTGAATGCCTGGTGGAGGATTGCCCCGCGGACTTCAATGACGACGAAGTGGTCGACGGCATCGGCCTCGGCATCCTTTTCTCGGCCTGGGGCCCGTGCCAGTGACCGATAGAGGCGACGTACCAACAACAACACGGACCGCCGCATCCGTCACGGGTGCGGCGTGCTCTATCGCTGCCAGGCACGTTTCTGATTGAGCCTCAGCGGCACACAGGATTTCGCTGGGGTAAAGGGTGGGGCCTGCGGGCCTCGGGCCGTTTACTTGAGGCGGGTAACGAGGCTCGAACCGTCAACATTCAGCTTGGGAACTTCCGCTTCCGCCTTCC
>NZFT01000074.1 GCA_002690755.1 Phycisphaerae bacterium | reverse complement strand
CGATGTTCGGCCTGCCCCTCAATCCCGGGGTCATGGTGCTCGGGCTCGGCGGGTTCGTGCTGCTGGGCACCCTCGTGATCGCGGGCACCAGCAACGCCGTCAACATCTCGGACGGCATGGACGGACTCGCGGCGGGCGTGGTCGGTTTCGCCGCGGTCGCCTTCATGATCCTCGTGCACATCGCGGGAAGTCAGGTCGAAGCCCAGTCCCTGCTGGTTCCGCACGTCCCGGGGACCGCGGATCTGATGGTGGTCGCCGGCGCGATGATCGGCGCGTGCCTGGGATTCCTCTGGTTCAACTCGAGCCCGGCGATGGTCTTCATGGGTGACACCGGAAGCCTCGCGCTCGGCGGTCTGCTCGGCTACCTCGCGGTGGCGATCCGCCAGGAGGCCCTGCTGGTGCTGATCGGCGGCATCTTCTTCCTCGAGATGGGGAGCGTGGTGTTGCAGGTGGGCTGGTTCAAGTTCACCAGGATCCGCACCGGGAAGGGACGTCGTCTCCTTCGCTGCAGTCCGATCCATCACCACTTCCATCTCGGTGGTTGGAGCGAGCAACAGGTCGTGACGCGATTCTGGTTGATCACCATCGTGCTTTCGATGGCGGCGTTCGCCCTCGTGAAGCTGCGCTGATCGATCGCGGATCAGCCCTCGGAGCCGTCCGGCTCGAGGTCCACGATCGCCTCGGCCGACTCGACCGGCGCGGGATCGCGGTGTTCGCGCAGCGCATCGAGGAAGCCGCGGACGTCCGGCCACAGCGGCGCCTCGAAGGCACGCCGATCACCGGCGATGGGATGATCGAACTCCAGCCGTGCCGCGTGGAGGGCCTGGCGGGCCATCAGTGGTGCATCACTGGATCGACCGTCGGCTTCGGCCCGCTCCGGAACCACCGCCCGGCGGGGGAGCTTCCGGCCGCCGTAGTAGTCGTCGCCGACGATCGGATGGCCGATCTCGGAGAGATGGATTCGAATCTGGTGGGTGCGGCCGGTGAGGAGTTGGAGTTCGACGAGCGTGAAGCCGTCGTACCGCTCGCGGACCCGGTAGATGGTCCGCGCCTCCTTGCCGGCCTCGTCGTGGCGAACCGCGTACCGGTCGAAGATCCTCGGATGACGTCCGAGTGGCAGGTCGATCAGATCCCGGTCGCGACGCACCACGCCGTGAACGATCGCGAGGTATCGCTTGTCGACGGTGCGGGCCTGGAACTGATGGCCGAGTCGCCAGTGGGCGGTGTCGGTCTTCGCCGCGACCATCGCGCCCGACGTGAACCGATCGAGTCGATGGACGATGCCGGGTCGGGCGAACTCCTCGCCGACGGTGGAGAGCCCGCCGGACGTCTGGTGGCGGAAGCGCCAGCTCAGGGCGTTCACGATGGTTCCGGACTTCATGGCCCGGGCGGGGTGGGCGATGATGTCCGGCTGCTTGTTCAGGACGATCAGATCGTCGTCCTCGAACAGGACGTCGAGCGGAATGTCCTCGGGAGGGATCTCGTTCGACGGGGGGGGCGGCAGCACCGCCTCGACCACGTCGCCGAGCCGGAGTCGCGTGCTCGCCTTGGGGCGACGACCGTTCACGGTCACCGCTTCCTCCTCGATCAGCCGCTGCAGGGCGGTCCGGCTCATGAAGGGAATGCGATCCACGAGATAGCGGTCGAGCCGCTTCTTGAGATCCCGGGTCAGTTCAAGCCGCACCTGCACCGGCGTGTCGTCGTCGGACCGGGTCTCGTGCTGGCGGTAGATCGCATCGCGATCCACCTTGCCACCGGCGTCGAACAGCGGGGCTTCCTCGCCCTCGCCGGGTTCCGGCGTCGGGGTTGACGGAGACGCCGGCGGAATGACGTCGTCGGATTCGTCGCGGCCGGTCACGGGGCCGCGGGCGTCTCGGTGGCCTCGGGGGCCGCTTCGTCCCCGGTTTCCGAAGTCGCTTCCGCAGCCTCTTCGTCCTCGGCCTCGAACATCTCGAGCAGATCGTCCGCGGCGGGGACCGTGAAGGCCTCCTCCTCGCCGACGGCGATCACCGGGAGATCAGCCTGATTCGGAAGGCTCGCGTGCGCCTCGATGCCGTCGAGATTCTCGAGGCGAGCGTTCGCCTGCTCGGCCAGCGGGGGATACTCGGGCGTCGAGATCTCGACCACCTTTTCGAGGGGGGTTCTGGCGTCGTCGAGTCGACCGGCGCCCTCGGCGGCCGCGGCGCGTCCGAACAGGCCCGCGATCATCATGGGCTTGCCGGCGAATCCGGGTCGGGCCGAGGCGAGTTCGACCGCTTCGGCGAAGAAGGCGTCCGCCTCGACGAGGCTCTTCGCCTTGTCTTCGGGCGTGAGTTCGGCGCCTTCGTCACCGGCGGCGAGTCCGGGTCGAAGGCCGGACCTGACCGACTGCAGCAGGATGTCACCGGCGGTGAGGAGCGAAAGTTCCGCGACGCCGTCGACGGCGGCGTGGGTCCGGGCGACGCCGCGCAGGGCGGCCGGACTGGTCGCGGACGCGAGTTCGGTCCACGCCGTGTCGATCGCCTCGCCCTGCTTGCGGTTCCACCAGTCCCATGCGAGGAAGGCGCAGGCGACGAGCAGCAGCATGAGCAGGTAGTTCATGCCGGACGTCTTGAGCCAGGCGACGAACTCGTGATTGAGCCGGGAATCGGTCAGGTCGCTGGTCTGGACCTGCTTGAGACGATCGTCCATGGTCGGGGAGCTCCACACGGTGTCCAGCCCGTCGACCGACGACGGTTCGGGACGCCGCATGGTAGCAGGCCCGCCGCCGTGTACGAGGGGCTTTCGGGATGATGAAAACCCCGGTTCAAGGCCATGGGGGAGGATCCTCAGGCGAACCGCCGCAGGCCTCGCTCCAGATGGTCGAGGGCCGCATCCAGATAGCGGGGGAGGCCTTCGGTCTTCAGGAAGGCCGGGGCACAGGCCGCGATCAGGATTCGGCGCAGGTCCGCGAGTCGGGGGTGATCCTCGTCCACCTCGAGTCCCCGCCGGCGCCGCGCGGCGGCGAGCAGTCGGACCGGGTTCCGGCCCTTGAGTCGTTCAGGCCGGGCCCAATGCAGTCGTTCGAGGTAGACCGCATCCTCCACCCAGTGCCCGGGGCGGACTTCGGCGAGATCGATGAGGACCACCGGACCGGTGCCGTTCGTTTCGCGGCCCATGCCGTTGGCCAGGTGGAGGTCGCCGTGGATCCACGCGATCGGACCGCGACCCTGCCACTCCTCGGCGATGGCGTCGAGGTGCCGGGCCACCGACTTGAGCGTCCTTCGCCATCGAGTCGGCTGGCTGATCTTCTGGCCGCGCACCGCCTCGCGTGATCGCTTCAGCAGGCGTTCCCAGTCCTCCTGACGAATCGGACGGTCGATGGGATGGCCCGCCGCTGCGGCCTGGAAGCGTGCCGCAGCCTCGGTCATTCGAAGGATGTGATCGTCTTCCCAGTGCGTGCCGAGGGGGCCGAAGGGCAGGTGCTCGATGACCACCCAGGCCAGGTCGTATCCACCGAGCAGGTCGCCCGATGCGAGGAGTTTCGGCACCGGAAGCGGTTCGATCGCATCCTGCAGTCGACCAAGCCAGCGGAATTCCCGTTCGCTCACGGGAAGTTTGACGACCACCTCGAGCTCCTCGCCCGTCGCCGTCGTCCATCGAGCCCGACCGGTCGCGGCGCCGCTGCGCTGCCAGTCCGTCCGGAACCAGCGGATCTCGCCGAGCCGCCCTTCGAGGGTCTTTCGGAGCAAGGGCCCGAGGGCGTGGCCGAGAATCGTCCGCCGGTCGTTGGTCGGGACCGGGACCGGGACCGGAACCGAGGTCGAGGTTTCTTCCGGGACCGTGGTCATGCCCTCGAATCGTACCACGCGTCCTCGGCGATCCGGCGTGGCGGATCCCGTATGCTCCGACGTCCCCGACGCCGCGTCCGGTCGATCGAAACACACCATGAAGCCCAGTCTCATCGCCATCGATCTCGACGGAACCCTGCTCACCCGCGGGGGAGTCACCGACACCGATCGGGCGGCGATCGATGCGGCGCGTGACGCGGGCGTGATGGTCGTGATCGCGACCGGCAGATCCTGGTCGGAATCGCTCGAGGCGCTTCAGCCGATCGAAGCGACCGGCCCGATGATCGCCGCCGGCGGCGCGTTGCTGCACGAAGCGGCGACGGGTGAGACGCTCGAACGAAGCGTGATCCATCCCGAAGTCGCCGTGGCGGTGACGACCGAACTGCGTCGCCATGGTCACGTCGTCCATCTTCTGCAGGATGCCCCGCAGGCCGGCTGCGACTACTGGATGATCGGGCGCGACACCGTCAGCGAGGCGACGCGATGGTGGTTCGAACGACACGACGTGAACGCGCGCTGGGTCGAACACCTCGCCGACGTCCCGACGCTGGCGCACACGGTTCGCGTCGGCACGACCGCGGTCGGCTCCGCGCTCGGTCACGTGGTCGAGGAGATCCAGGCCGCGCTCGGGGATCGCGTGCTGCTGCAGGCCTGGGAGGCGGTGGTGGAATCCGAGGTGTCCGGGGATCGCATCCACCTGCTCGAAGCGTTCGATCCCGCGGTCGACAAGTGGACGATGCTCGAGCGGATCGCCGGGCGCCGGGGGGTCGGCCGCGAGGCGGTGGCGGCCATCGGCGATGGGTTGAACGACGTGGGCATGGTGGGGAACGCGGGCATCGGAGTCGCGATGGAGAACGCCGATCCTCGGGTGATCGCGGTCGCCGATCGACGGACCGGACCGCCGGGCACCGGGGTGGGGGACGCGATCCGTCGACTGCTGGAACACGACTGAACCGAGCCACGCCTCGTACAATCGAATCGTGCTGGATGCCCCACGACGCTCGCCGATCGTCGACGCCGAGGTGTTCGACCGCGCCGAGGGGCGTGAGCTCATGGACGCCCCCGCGATCGTGCTCAAGAGCGTGCTCGAATCCGAGGTGGTGATCGGCGGGCTCCTCGTCGACGTGGGCGGGGCGTTCGATCGCCTGCTCGCGGCCTCCGAGGATCCGGTGATCGCGCGAGTGCTGAATCGGCACCGGCTCGCCTTCGTCGCCCGACGAAGCCCCGAGCGGAGACTCGTCGAAGCGGGGCGGCTCGCGGATCGTGGTGCGGCGGTCGCGATCGTCGCCACGCACGAGATCCCCCGGGCCGTCGACGCCATCGGCCGCGGCGGGGACGCGGCCCGCCGGGGGCTGGTCGTGATCGCGGTGGACGACCCCCAGGCGGCGCCGGGAACCCCCGCACGATCCCTGCTCGCCGGTCTCGGCATCCCGGTCCTCGAGACCACCGGTCTCGACGACCTTCGCTTGAAGATCGAACATGCGGCGCGGCTGGCCGACGTGTCCGACGGTCCGGCCGCGATCGTCGTCGACGCGTCCCTGCTGTCGGTGGCGGTCACCATCACGGTCCGGGCCAACCGGATCGTCGAGACCATCGACACCGCGGCCTCGCTGCGGCGACGACGCGGTCCGAGGCTGACCGGTGGAGAGGATCTCGCGCGATTGGGACGTCGTCTCGAACTGGATTCGGCGATGGGGATGCCCAGTCCCGGCGAACGCGAGACGGTCGCGATCGTGGCATCGGGGCTCGCATCTCGTTCGGTTCGTCACGTGCTGGAGGAGACCCGCCTCACCGGGCGGATCCCCGCGATCCACGTGGGGCTCGTGAATCCGCTCGACGCCTCCTTGATCGAACGCCTGCTCGTCCGTTCACGCACCGTGCTGGTGATCGAGACCCGCCCCGGACTGCTCGCCGCACCGGTGATCGAGATCGCGGAACGACTTCGACGCCGAGGCGAGATCGTCGCGGAGGTCGCGTGGCGACGCGTGCCCGGCGGCAGCGACGCGGTCATCGAGCCGGGAGACGCCCGTGATCCGTCCACGCTCGCGACCAAGCTTCGCGACGTCCTCCTGGAGATCCGGCCGACCCTCGATCTTCCTCGGGGCGAGCCGCTCGAAGAAGAGGATTCGGCGGCCGATGAGTCATCGAAACTGGTGCCGGTGCGAAGCGGTCAGGTCGGGCGGGGACTCCTGCAGACGGTTCGACGTGCATCCGTTTCGGCCGACCGGATGCTCCGCCGGGTGGTCGAGGAGGGCGAGGAGCCCCTCGCGCTGGCGATCAACGGGCGTCCACCGGCGGGATTCACCGGGCGCGTGGTCGCGGTCGAGATCGTCGAGCGTCGACGGTTGCTCGAGGAGGCGGTGCTGCTCGCGGCGGCCCGGGATCTCGGACGCCCCTGGGTCACCATCCTCGTCGACGACGGGGGCGGCGACGAGCTCGACGCGGTGCGACTCCTGACCGCGGCCATTCCCGTGGCGGGCGAGAACCCCGGNCAGGTCCGTCGAGTCGAGGTCGAGGACGAGGTCTCGCTGCGGAAGGACATCGGTGAGGCGGTTCGAGCGCCCCACCCTTCGGTCCTCGTGGTTCGTCGGCGGGAACGCGGCGTCGCCCGGGACCTCGAAGAGATCGATCGGCTCGGTTACTCACCGCTCCTGCGGGTGAAGACGCGGATCGACGACGGGTGCGGCGTGCGGGCGTTCGCGGAGCCCACCATCGACAGTTCGCTTCCCCGACCGGACGACGTCCAAGGTCGGTACCGGTTCGAACCGGTGCGGAGCCGCCTTCGACGATCCTTCGTCCTGCGGGTCGGTCGCCTGCTCGAGATCACCGAACTCGTCCGACAGCGGAGTCCTCAGGTCGCCACGCCGGTGATGCAGGATCTTGGAATCACCGTGCCGACCCTCCGGCATCGCGGTCGGGGACGCTGGCGGTTCCACGTCGCCGGGGTGCGTGGGGTCTCGCCGGGCGGCGCGGCGAGTCTCGTGGCGCTCGCCGGACGGGTGATGGGCTTCGACGTCCGACTCGCCAATCTCGGCGCCAGCCGATCCTCGAATCCATCCGCCTGGTCGCAGGTGCTCTTCACCCGGCCCGCTCGGGAGGACGTGGTCGACACGCTGGTTCCCTCGATTCCGCCGGGAGAGGCCGACGTGGTGCTCGGCGTGGATCCGATCGAGACGCTGCGGGCGATCGCGACCGATTCCGAACTCCGGGTCGCGACGCCGGGCCGGACTTCGATCGTGGCGAACACCGAGCCTCCGCCGGACGAGCGAGCGTCCCTTCCGGACGTGGCGGCGACGTTGCAGTCCGAAGCGGCTCGACACTGCGGCACGCCGGGGGACCTGGTCGATGCGATTCTTCCGAGAGTCATCCAGCAGTTCGGCAATCGTCGTCTGCTCGACGTGGTGCTGACCGGGATCGCGTACCAGCGTGGACTCGTCCCCGTCTCGCTCGAGGCGATCACCGAGGCCGCGCAGCGTCTGGAACGGGTCGGGTTCGGTCGCACCGGTGAGGCGTTCCGGTTCGGGCGGCTGCTGGCCGAGTCACCGCAGAGCGGCGGGGGATCGAGCTCGGCCACGGTCGAGCTGTTCGCCCGGCGTCGACGGGAGATCGTCCTCGAGACGCGTCTGCATCGTGGGCCGAGTTCCGCTCGCTGGCTCCATCAAAGGATCCAACAGGCCCTCGAGACGGTTCCCGGTCTGCTCGAGAGCGAAGCCGGGCGGGTGGCGGTCGATGACCTGCTGCTGGCCGTCGCGAGCCTCTTCCGGCGGGGCGGACGGGCGCTGGTCGACCAGTATCTCGACCGGATCGGTCAGCTCCATGCCGCCGATCGGGGCGATACCGGGCGTGAACTGACGCGACTCGCGATCCTTCCGCTCGGTGAGGCGATGCTGGCCCGGGACGTGTTCGCGCTCGCGGTCGCCGCGAGCAGTCTCGATCACCGGCGCCGTCTGCGGCGACGACTGGGCGTGCGACGGGCTCGTGGCGACCGCATCGAACGGGTCTACCTCGCCCGCGTCGATCTCGTGGCGTTCGACCGAAGGATGCGGGCGGAGATACCGATCCGGGAGTGGTTGCCGCCGATCATCGCGAAGATCGGGCGCTTCGTTCCCGAATCCCGCCGCGGTGACCGGGAATCCAGGGCCCGCCGCGTCGCGATCGAGAGCGGCATCGATCGCGCGATCCGGGAGCTCGGCGATCCGGACGCCTACGCCCGCTGGTCCGGCGTGCTTCGGGCATGGCATGAACTGGCGTCCGACGGTCGGCTGCACGAGACCTCGGTTTCGGTGCTGGTCCGCCTGGGACGCGACGCGGACTGATCGGATCAGTCGACGTCCCGTCCGGCATGCTGTTCGACGCGTCCGCCGTGGCGGCGCTCATGTCGGAGCTGACCGCAGGCCGCCGCGATGTCCCGACCCCGGCTCGCCCGGATGTGTGCGTTCACGCCCCGGCGTCGAAGTTCCGCCTGGAATCGATGGACGTCGTCCGAAGAGGGGCGCTGGAAGGGAAGACCCGCGACTTCGTTGTACCGGATCAGGTTCACGTTGCACCGAAGTCGGTCCGCGTGGGCGGCGAGTTCACGGGCGTGTTCGACGCGGTCGTTGAAACCACCGAGGAGGATGTATTCCACGGTGATCTCCCGCCCCGAGCGACGGAAGTATTCCTGGCACGCATCGAGGAGTTCGGGCACGGTCGAATACGTCGCCCACGGAATGATCTCGCGACGGAGCTCGTCGTTCGGCGCGTGCAGGCTGAGAGCCAGCGTCACCGGAAGATCGAAGGTCGAGAACTTCCGGATCGCCGCGGGCAGTCCCACCGTCGACACGGTGATCCGTCGCGCGGAGATGCCCAGTCCCCACGGCGCGTGCAGGGTTCGGATCGAGTCGGTCACCGCCGACAGGTTGGCGAGCGGCTCGCCCATGCCCATGAAGACCACGTTGGTGACCCGGCCCGAATCGGGGATTCGACCCAGTCGCCACGCCTGCTCGACGATCCGACCCCGAGTCAGATTGCCTTCGAGGCCGCCCAGTCCACTGGCGCAGAATCGGCAGCCGACGGGACAGCCCACCTGGCTCGAGATGCACGCGGTCCGCCGATCCTCGGTCGGGATCATCACGCACTCGGTCTGTTTTTCGGGGTCCTGCCCGAGCACCGTGAGCGAGCCTTCGGTCGGGACGGCGGGGTCCGGCCATCCGAGCAGGATCTTCCGGGTTCCGTCGCTCGCGGCGGGGGCCGCGAGTTCGACGGCCTCTCCGAAGTGAAACGACTCGAGGAGGAGCTCGCGTCCCCGGCGGGAGACGTCGCTCATGCGCTTCGGATCGATCACGCCTCGTTCGTAGACCCATCGAAGGACCTGGTCGCCGAGATAGCGCGGGAGATCGCGTTCGACCGCCCAGGCGCGGAGTGACTCCGGATCCTGATCGAAGATGCTCGATCCGCGTCGCTCGGACGACGTCGGGCGGGCATCGCTCATCCGGAGTCGCCGATCGTGAGATCGATGGTCCGGTGCGGGATGCCGTGTTCGTCGAGCAGCCGGTCGAGATCGCCGGCTCCGTCCACGGTGATGGTTCGTTCCCCGGGATCGATGCCCCGGCTTCGCATGAGCTTCTTCAACGAACCGGGAAGTCCGAAGACGATGGTCTCCCGATCGATGTCCCGCTGCTCGACTTCGCCGCCATGAACCTGGATGAGGTGGAGGACGAGATCGTTCACCAGATCCTCCGGAGCACTCGCGCCCGCGGTGATCAGGACCGTCTCCACATCCTCGAACCACGAATCGACGATCTCTCGCTTGTCGTCGAGGAGCCGGGCCGGCGTGCCGATGTTCTGCGAGATCTCGGTCAGGCGGACGCTGTTCGAACTGTTCTGGCTGCCCACCACCAGGACGAGGTCGCAGTCCGGCGCGATGGCCCGCACCGCGTTCTGGCGATTCGTGGTCGCGTAGCAGATGTCTTCGCTCGGCGGTGCCTGGATCGTGGGAATCGCGTCCTGGAGCGCCTTGATGACCACGTTCGCGTCGTCGGTGGAGAGCGTCGTCTGGGTGAGATAGACGACCTTCTCGGGATCGTCGATCTGGAGGTTCGGAATGTCCGCGGGCGTCTCGACGATCTGGATCGAATCGGGGGCCTCGCCTCGCGTCCCGATCACCTCCTGGTGGTCGGCGTGACCGATGAGGATGATCTGCCAGCCGCGCTTGGCGTAGCGGATCGCCTCCGCATGGACCTTGGTGACGAGCGGGCAGGTCGCGTCGACCGCGACGAGTTTTCGATCCGCGGCCTCCTTGCGGGTCGTCGGGCTGACGCCGTGGGCGCTGAAGACCACCACGGCACCGTTCGGCGCCTCTTCGATCGACTCGACGAAGATCACACCCTGTGCGCGAAACCGTTCGACCACGTGTCGGTTGTGAACGATCTCGTGGTACACGCAGATGGTCTCGTCGGGGAAGAGCTCGAGCAGCTCGTCGACCACGGCGATGGCCATGTTGACGCCGGCGCAGAAGCCGCGGGGATTCGCGAGGATCAGTTTCATGGAAAAGGAGACCGACTGGAGGACGAACGAGACCTGCTGCATGGATGGTAGCAGTCCCCGATCTCCGGTAGACGATTCCGGGCGGTCCGGACCGGAATCCGGCTACACTCGTGTCGCTCTCGTTCCTCCATTTCGACGCTGCGATGACCGACCGACGCATCCACGAAGATCTCGCAATCAACGGCCCCGACGCCCCGGTTTCGGGATGGTCGGAGGTGACCGTGGGCGAAGCGAGATCGCGTGCCCGGCGACTCGCCGGGTCGCATCGGGAGAACTTCTCGGTCCTCACCCGGCTGGTGCCCCGCGACGTCCGGGACGATTTCGCCGCCGTCTATGCCTTCTGCCGGACGGCGGACGACCTCGGTGATGAGATCGGGGATCGGGATCGGTCCCTCGAACTGCTCGGATGGTGGCGTGCGGAGATCGAGGCGGCGTGGGCGGGTGAACCGAATCACTGGGTCTTTCGAGCGCTTTCGCCGACCATCGAGCGATTCCAGTTGGACCGTCGACCGTTCGAGGATCTGGTCTCCGCCTTCGAGCAGGACCAGACCGTGGATCGATACGACACCTGGGACGGGTTGTTCGACTACTGCCGCCGAAGCGCGGACCCGGTCGGTCGCATCGTCCTCCGCCTGCTCGACGAGGTCGCGACGCCGGAGCAGCTGGAGCGTTCCGACGCGATCTGCACGGCGTTGCAGCTCACGAACCACTGGCAGGATCTGCATCGGGACCTGCTCGATCGGAACCGGATCTACATTCCGCGGGAGTCGATCGACATCGAGGACTTCGAAGCCCGTTTCCGGCGCACCGCGGAACAGGGATGGGCCTGCGACGACACCTTCCTCGAGGAATCGCGGCGGCTCGTTCGAACCTGCGTCGACCGGACCTGGGCGAAGTTCGAGGCGGGTGGATCGTTGCCGGCGTCGCTGGGGCCGCGGGCCGCGCCGGTGATCGAGGTGCTTGCGAACGGCGGCGCCCGGGTGCTCCGGTTGATCGAGGACTGGGACTACGAGACGGTGCTGCACCGCCCGACCCTCGGATGGACGGGGAAGCTCGGGATCGTTCTCCGGGCCTGGGCCGGCACCCGTGCCTCCCGGCGGACGCCGTCCAAGGCGGAGGCCGTGGCATGACCTCGCCGGATCTCGAACTCGCCCGCGGTTACAACGCCTGCGGTCGAATCGTGAAGTCCCGGGCCAGGAACTTCTGGTACGGACTCCGACTCACGCCGGAACCGAAGCGTTCGGCGCTCTACGCGATCTACGCCTGGATGCGGGAGGCCGACGACATCGCCGACGAGGCGGGATCGACGCTCGAAGCTCGTCGCCTCCGCCTCGACGGCTTCCGAGCCCGGACGCATCGGGTGTTTCTCGGCGACGTCGACTCCGATCCGTGGTGGCGGGCGTTCGGGGACACCGTCCAGCGGTACGACCTCGTTCAAACGCCGTTCGACGCGATGCTCGACGGGCAGGACGCGGACCTGTCCTGGACGACGTGTCCCGATCGAAGCGTCCTCGAACGTTTCTGCTGGCAGGTCGCCTCGACCGTCGGACTGATCTGCGTTCGGATCTGGGGCCACGACGAGGGACCGGAGGTCGACCGGATGGCGATCGATCGCGGCAAGGCGTTCCAGTTGACGAACATCATCCGGGATCTGCGCGAGGATCGGCAGCGTGGCCGGACCTATCTTCCCGCCGACGAAATCGAGGCCGCGGGACTCGACGTCGACGGTCTGCTCGCGTGGCGGGATCCCGCTCGCTGCAGCGACTTCGTTCGCAGCCAGGTCGCGCACGCCGAAGCCTACTTCCGCGCCTCGGCCGGCCTCGATGCCCATCTGAACGTGGAATGCCGGGCGACCAGCTGGGCGATGACCCAGATCTATCACGAGCTGCTGCAGCGGATCGACCGCGATCCGAGTCGAATCGTCCGCGAGCGGGTCGGTCTCGGGTCGATTCGGAAGATGACCATCGCCTGGCAGGCTCGTCGGCTCGCCCGCGGAGTCGCGTCATGAAGCGGGTGGCGGTCATCGGCGGGGGCGTCGCCGGCATCGCGACGTCGATCCGGCTCGCGGAAGCGGGTTACAAGCCGATCGTGCTCGAGACCCGCGGCAAGCTGGGTGGCCGGGCCACGAGCTTCGAGGATCCCCGTTCCGGCCGGGTGCTCGACAACTGCCAGCACGTGGTCATGGGGTGCTGCTCGAACGTGCTCGATCTCTACGCGCGGCTCGGGGTGGCGGACCTCATCGAATGGCACCCGGAGACCTGGTGGGCCAATCCCCCTCGACGACCCGATCGGATGCGACCGGCGCCGTTGCCGGCGCCGGTCCACTTCGGTCCCTCGTTCCTTCGCATGCGACTGCTCTCGACCGACGCCAAGATCCTGGTGGGTCACGCGATGCGGCGGCTGCTCAAGATGGGATTCGCCGGTCGGGCCGGATGGGCGGATCGTTCGTTCGGCGCGTTCCTCGACGAGACCGGCCAGTCACCGGACGCCCGGCGGTTGTTCTGGGAGCCGGTGGTGGTGGGGGCCTGCAACCTGCCTTGCGACGAGGTCGCGGGGAATCATGCGATGCAGGTGTTCCAGGAAGGATTCCTCGCCGGCGGGTGGAACGCGACGATGGGCCTCGCGACGTGCGACCTGCGATCACTCTACGACCCCGCGGTGCGGATCATCGGCGACGCCGGCGGGGCGTTCCGACTCGGGACGTCGGTCCGGGGAATCGCGTTCGACGGCATTCGCGCGAACGGCGTGGTCACTGATGACGGGCTGGTTCCGGCGGCGGCGATCGTGAGCACCGTGCCGCCCGACCGACTGTTGAAGATCGTGTCGGGACCGATGCGGGCGTCGGATCCCCGGCTCTCGAATCTGGAGCGATTCGAGACCAGTCCGATTCTCGGCGTCCATCTGTTCTTCGACCGACCGGTGATGCGCGACGACGTCAGGGCGTATCCCCATCTGGTGCTTCCCGATCGCGACACGCACTGGTTCTTCGACAAGGGCGTGGATGCCTCCGGACTTCATCACGTGCACGCGGTGATCAGCGCGGCGGATGACTGGATGGGACTCGACGAGGCGGCGATCGGCCGGCGGGTGGTGGCGGACCTGCACTGGGCGTTGCCCGCGAGTCGCGGCATCGAACCCGTCGAAGTGCGAAGCGTGAAGGAGAAGCGGGCGACGTTCCGGGCTTCGCCGGGGATCGACGCCATTCGACCGGGCCCCGCACCCGGCGGCAACGGCATCNCCAACCTNTATCTCGCGGGCGACTGGTGCGACACCGGCTGGCCCGCGACGATGGAGGGCGCGACTCGCAGCGGGTACGACGCCGCGGCTGCGATCACGGGATCGGGCGGGCTGGTGGCGGACGTGCCTCCCGGACGCCTCGCACGCTGGGCGGGCCTTCGGTGACCACGGATGCGGGGCGGGCGGGAGAGGACGCCGTCCACCTGACGGAGAAGGTGCTCGAATCCTGTCGAAGTCTCGACTTCACGCTTTCGGGCGTCTGTGATGCCTCGCCCACCAGTCACGCCGAAGCGGTTCGGGCCTGGATTTCAGCGGGCCGGCATGGATCGATGGAATGGATGGAGGGACGGCTCGAGGAACGGCTCGATCCCGGCGTCTATCTCCCGGGCGCAGCGTCGATGATCGTGGTCGCGGATCGGTATCACGACGGACGCCGGGACCGGGTCGATCCGGACGGGCCCGCCCGCGGTCGGATCGCGCGGTACGCCCGGGGGCGGGATTACCACAAGGTGCTGAAGGGACGACTCGTCAAACTCGCGAGGACGCTCTCCGCGGCTCATCCCGAAGCGGATTTCCGACCGTGCGTCGATACCGCGCCGATTCTCGAGCGTGAGCACGCGATGCGGGCNGGGCTCGGCCTCGTCGGCAAGAACACGCTNCTGATCGAGCCCGGGCACGGCAGCTGGCTGCTGTTGGGCGCCGTGGTCTCCACGCTTCGGCTGGAGCCGACGCCATCCCGTCATNTCGGGGANGACCCCTGCGGAACCTGCACCCGTTGCATCGATGCGTGTCCCACNANNGCGATCACGCCCTTCTCGGTGGACGCGAGCCGATGCATCGCNTACACCACGATCGAACACCGGGGTGACATTCCGCCNGANCTCGCGGCGTCGACCGGCGACTGGCTCTTCGGGTGCGACGTCTGCCAGGAGGTGTGCCCGCATTCGGTCCGGAAGCAACGACGTCTGCCNTTGCCCATCCATCCGGACTACGCGCCGCGACGGNACGNTCTCGANCTCCTCGACGTGCTCGGNTGGGACGAAGACGCNCGGAACACCACGCTGCAGGGCACGGCNGCGCGNCGAGCGACGCTCTGGATGTGGAAGCGGAACGCCCTCGTCTGTGCGGGAAACGCCCTGGTCCGGTCGCCGGGCCGNCCGGGTGCCGATGAGCTCCGTGAACGGATCGANTCCATTGCGGAGGANNNACAAGAGAACGCCGCGGTCCGGGAGACCGCGGCGNACGTGTTGNANCNNCTGNTNGANTCNGACGGNNCCGNNTGANCGGNNTNNTCCNGNNATCNNNNCCGGACTCANCGGCCNCCCATGCCNCCCATCGCGGCGGNCATCTTCGCTTCNAGNGCGGCGANCACGTCCGANGCGNTNTCGAANTCNCCGGCCTNGACCTCNNCGGNNACGATCTNGAACTGTTCNCCGAGNCCTCGCATCATGTTCTTGAGCATNGGNCCNGCCATCGAGACCATCATCTCGATCTGGGGATCGNTCTTNAGNGTNGCGTCGAGATCGACNTGCCATCCNCCGGNNCCCTTCGNNGCGANNACNGACATGGTGTNGTTNGCNAGNNTNGCNGAGATNACCGTCGACCGATTCNACCGTGAAGGTGGGGAANGGCGANTGCNCCCNGNTCGNANCTCTCGANGGCGGCGATCGTNGCNTCCGCNCCGAANCGTTCCGTCATCGCNGGNAGGAGATCCGCCATCAGGTCGAGNTGNGCGGTGAAGATNTCNNCGAGATCCTTNGCGGTNNCGGANTCGGCCATCACCACGGNGCGATAGGNCGCCATNGANNTNGCGTCGANGGCCGGGGTGCTGAGGAACTTCGCGAGNGCCGCNGGGGTGCCGANNCCGCCGGNTGCGGCNCCGGTNNAAGCGGCGCCTCCGCCGCTCGCCGANCGGGCCGAGNCGCGGGTCTTGCGAGCGGCATCCGCCATGGACACGAGGTCGGCCCCGTTGATCCCCTCGAGGGCCTGCTGGACCCGTTGGGTGATGAAGGCNTCGGTCTCGTCGCGGGAACCGGTGTTGTTCAGGGCNTCGAGCGACTTCTGCATGCTCGCGGCGGCGTCCTTGAGGAACTCGTCNCGGCTNGCGATCANCNCCTCCAGGTTCGCCTTCATCGNGGTGTCGTCGGTCAGGATTCCCGTCGCGATGATGCGGGCGACGAGNTCCGCGGTCCGGTTTCGAGCGGANGCCGCGTCCCAGGCCACGCGTCCNCGNGCGAACTCGGCGCCGGAGATNGTTCTGGCNCCGATCGACGACTCGGCCTTCGATCCGCCGCGGGTGAGGACCCGNGCGCTNTCGGCGGCACCACNGAAGTCGTTCATGGCCTGCTGNAAGCGGGGAATGATCTCGGTCGATTCGATTCGCTCGAGCTCCTTCATCGAAGTGAGCATGCTCGAGGCGAGTTCGGCGACATCGCGTCGGAGGGTTTCTGCGTACGCGAGGTTGTTCTCACGTCGGTCCGTCACCCCGTCCCGCGATTCGCGGGCCCGGTTCATGATGCCGTTCTGGCCGTCCTGTCGAGCCGTCGCGACCCGGATGGTGGGCGCGAGGGTCTGGATCGAGATGTCGTTGCGAGCCGCCTCGATCCGCTGCCCGCGGGCCTCGCTTCGGAAACCGATCGCGTCGTTGATCTGGTCGAGACCGGCGAGCGGTCCGGCATCCACGCCGGTTCGAGCACGCTCCGAGGCCTGGCTTTCCAGAACGCCGGCCCGTTCGATTCGTGAATCACGCTGGGCGCGAGCCTGCTCGAGACGTTCGTTCAGCTCCGACATCTGCGCCTCGGCCGCGGCGATGCGGGCACGGGCGTCGGCGAGGGTGGTCTCCAGAAGGAGCGTCGCCTGCGAAGGGTCCATCGATTCGGCGGCATCCGCGGACGAGGCGAGCAATTCCGCATCGTCCGCAAGCCCTCGGATCAGCGTCCGGGTCACCTGCGCGGCGGACTCGAGTCGTCCGGCCTCGTCGGCCTCGAACGCGCCGGCGGCCGAACGGATGTTCGCCGCGAGGATGGCGGCGGCATTGGCGTCGCCGGTCCGGTCGAGGTCGTCGGCCTGCGTCGCGAGCCGACGCAGTTCGACCGCGGTTTCGTCGATCGTGGTGCGATCCTCGCGGATGATCGGTCGTGACTGGAGGATGGTGTCGTACTCGTTGCTGATCCGAGTGACGACTTCGGCGCCGTCGGAACTTCCGTCCTCGCAGCCCATGAGGCCGATGGCGAGGGACGTCGCGAGCAGGGGGATCATGATGAGGCGCGGCCGTCGCTGCATGGTCGTCGTCGTCTCCGTCTTCGAGCCGGTTCAGGGAGCGCCGGGCGGATCTCGATCCGAGGCGTCCGGGGTGGAATGTGGAAGTGTAACGGTTTCGGCGGCCTTGCGACCGCTTTTCAAGGCGTCACCGACCCCGTCGGTCGTCGACCTCGTCGGACGAATTCGGCTCGGGAAGCGTCGGGGTCTCGATGACCGGAGCCTCGAAATCGACCGGATAGGTGGTTCGGGGCCGAAACATCGAATTCAGCCACCCGAACGAGTCCCGGAGGAGCCGCGGATTCCCGCGTCCGAAGACCGGCTTCCAGCCCTTGACCTCGGGATGGGGGAATCGAGCCTCGTTCCGGGGAAGTCCGTACTGGATGAGCAGGGAGCGGCCCGGATCGAGATAGTCCAGGAGCGGCATGTCCAGCTCGTTCCAGCGCTCGAGGATCATCAGGTTGGTGTAGCGGACCTGCTCGCTCTTCGAGTTGCGTCGGTGGAGGAAGAATCGCCCACCGTCGAGTCCCCCGTGGCAACGGCTGGTGGCGCAGTTGGGGATCAGCCAGGCGTCATGGACCCGCTGCCGGAACATGTTCAGGGCCGCCGGCTCGGAGCCCACCTCGATCCGGGAGTAGAGATCACGGGCCTTGAGCTTGAAGAGCAGTTCGACGATCTCGATGGGCGGGGCGCGGAAGAGCGAGGTGCGGCCGGCGCTGTCCGCCGGGATGAGGGGGCTCGATCCGTACTTCTCGAGAATCTCGCGAATCGAGTCCGGCGAGATGAACATTCGCGGCGGATCGCGGAAATCGATCTCGTAGACGCGGATGGTGTTCACGTCCTCCTTCGACAGGATCTCCTTCGGAAGGAGGTCTCGGAGGTCGACGGGGCCGGTGTTGCTTCGGTCCCGGAGGGTTCGCCCGTCCATGGGAGACGGCGAATTGGATGCGGCGGAATCCGCTTCGAGCAGGAGCTGGGCTTCGACGAGTCGGAGGAGGTCGAGGGCCTGTGGCAGCTTCGAGCTCTGGACCAGATCGGCGAGCTCGTCACGGGCGAGTTGGTACGCGTCTTCCCTGAAGAGCCACGCGGCGAGCTCGTACCGGCGAAGGTACTGGTCGTCCGCGAGCCCGTCCCGAAAACGTCGGTACTTCTCCGTGGTCGAGAGATCGAGGCGGGTCTGCACCACGCTCGCCCGCGGCAGCCTGGTGTTCACGCCCTCGATTCGAATGACCACCTCGTCGAAGTCGTCTCGAACCAGATCGCCGGCGAGAATCGTCCCGTCCCGCATCTCGACCAGGCCCGGCCGGGGCGCCTCGACGTCATTGAGTCGAATGATCCGGTGGAGCCTCGCCTTGGGGAAACTCCGGATGTTGCCGCCGAGATCGCGAACGGAGATGAGATCACGATCCTCATCGACGACGATCGCCGCGAGCTCCTCGTAGCGATCGACCCAGAGATACACCCTCGACGGTCGTTCCGGCGCGGCGTCGTCGACGTCGGGATCGGCCGGCGGATCGGTCGATGCGGGGGGGGCGGATTCCGGCGCCGTCTCCGAGGCTGGAACGAGGGCCGGCGTGGACGGTTCCTCGGCGGAGGGCGGCTCGGCGTCGAGCGAAGCCACCGCCAGCCCGATCGTGAGGATCGTGGCGGTCAGGATGACCATCACCGGGCCCGTGGGGAGGAGGCGCATCACCACAGTGTCGCCGCCGGATGCGATCCCTGCAAGGAACTCCTGCGAAACCGGCCTCCGGACTCGTTGGGCGCGGTAGGCTCGCCACCGCCTCGTTCCCTTCGCGGAACCCGGCATCCGTCTCCCCGTCGGACCGGACGACGGCGGTGGATCCTCCCGAGAGAGGCGTGAACCTCTCCGGTGCTCGAGATTTCGAAAGGATGCGATCATGAAACTCGGAGTGATGGCGGCCCTGTTCGCCGGACGCGGTCTTGAAGAGACCCTCGCCTACTGCGCTGAAAGCGGACTCGACGCGATCGAGATCCCCGTGGGATCCTATCCCGGCACACCCTTCTTCGATCCCGCCAAGGTCCTCGGTTCCAAGAAGGAGCAGGATCGGATCAAGTCGATGGTTCAGGATCACGGCCTCGAGATCTCGGGGCTCGCGGTGCACGGCAATCCGGTGCATCCCGTGGCTCGACTCGCCAAGGCGGATCACGCCGCCTTCGAGCGGGCGGTCAAACTCGCCCCGAAACTTGGGACCGATCTGGTCATCACCTTCAGCGGCTGCCCCGGCGGCTCCAAGTCCGATCGCACGCCGAACTGGGTGACCTGCGCCTGGCCGCCGGACTTCGCGGACATCCTCGCCTATCAGTGGGACGAAGTTCTCGTGCCGTACTGGGCGAAGCAGGCCAAGCTCTGCCGGAAGCACGGCGTTCGGGTCGCGTGGGAGGCCCACCCCGGCTTCTGTGCCTACAACCCGGACACGTTGATCCGCCTGAGCGAGCGGTCCATGAAGGCTTCGGGTCTGAAGGGCAAGCCGGTGCTCGGCGCCAACCTCGATCCCTCGCACTTCTTCTGGCAGGGCATCGATCCCGTCGAAGCCGCTCGCGTGCTCGGCGAGGCGGGACTGCTGTTCTACGTGCACGCGAAGGACACCGAACTGAATCCGCATCAGGGACGGATCAACGGTTACAACGACGCCCGTCCGTACACCGATCTGCAGCATCGCTCCTGGTCGTTCCGGACCTGCGGCTGGGGACATGGTCATGACTTCTGGAAGCCGTTCGTCTCGATGCTTCGGGTGCAGGGTTACGACCACGTGCTTTCGATCGAACACGAAGACGCGCTCATGTCGATCGAAGAGGGATTGCAGCGGGCCATCGAATTCCTGACCGAGGCGATCATCTTCGAACCGCCCGCCACGCCATGGTGGACCTGATCGCACCGTGACGGACCGAATCCCCGGGACCGTCGGAAACACGAGCACACAAGGCGGCGGCGGACCCCGGCAGGGTCCGCCGCCGTCCTGCGTTCCGGCTGGTCAGGAGTCGTTCCGGTTTCGCGGGGCCGGGTTCAGGCGTCGTGCAGCAGCGCCCGGATTCCGCCGCGTTCCAGCAGACGGGCGACCTTGTCGCGTTCCGGCACGTCGGACGAGTCGAGCCTCTCGAGGAGGGCCTGCAGTTCGGCGGACTTCCGGAGGTAGCGGACCGCGAGTTCCGCGACCGCGGTCGGTGCCATGCCGTCGAGAAAGTCGATTCCCTCGCGATACACGATCCCCGAAGCGAGCCGGTTGGCCATCATCCAGTGCAGGTATCGCTCGGGGAGTCGCGTCCAGACCCGGTCCCCACCGATTTCCAGCAGGATGGGCGGGAGGTGGCTTCGAACCAGTTGACGGCCGCGTTCCAGATCCGCGTCGGTCCAATCCGCGATCGATGCCGCGATCGCCGGGGCGGCGGCGTTGATGATCCGACTGAGCTTCGTGGACGTCTCGGGGAGACTGGTTTCGGGATGCCGTTCGTGCTCGTTGATGAGCAGCTCCGCTTCAAGCCGGGCGAGTTCGCGGAGCTTGACGAGGACCTGGTCGACGTAGGTCGGCTTGATCTCCAGGAACTCCGACTCCTCCAGCACCATGCAGGCGCAGATCTCGAAACTCGAGCAGATCACCCCGCACTTGTTGGCCGAGGAATCCTTGATGATCACGCATCCCGCTTCACACAGTCGTTCCCGGGCTTCCGGGGTGAGGAAGAGGTTCGCGCCTTCGGAGATCACCTTGGCGCTGGGCGCGCCGTCCTCCTGGAGGAAGTCCCGCCAGTTTTCGGCGTGGATCGTCGCGGGCCGACCGCCGGCGGGGACGAAGGCGTCCGCCACCACGCGGTTGTGGATCGTGTTGCGAAGCTGCGCACCGTCGGGCTCGTCGACGCCGTGCACCGACCCTCGCGGGCCGAGCTTGGATCGATCGTACGACGCGATCGGAAGCGCCTCCTCGAAGAGTCGCATCAGTTCCGTGGTGTCGAAGCCGTCGGGATCCTCGGCGCAGCCCGAGCCGTCGCCGATCGCGATCACCCTCGCATTGTCGCCGTAGTCGCGATGGAGGATCCGGATCATGTTGCCCGCGACGTCGCCGTCGGGGCCACCGGTGATCTTCACCGTGAAGGGCTGCTTCCGCGGATCGATGCCGACCGCGTTCAGGGCGACGTCGAGGAAGACGTTGACGCCTTCGCTGGTCACGCCGTAGACCTTGTGGTTGATGCCGGCCCCGGGCTTGGAGCTCATGAAGGCGGTGGGGAGCGGGTAACCGCGAAGCGCCGCGCGTCGGACGACCCACTCGATGTGATCGGGGGTGATGTTCTCGTCGGGGCCGAGGTAGATCAGTTCATCGAGTCCGCTGAGGTCGACGATCTGCTTCCGCGTGGCCGGCTCGGGCGTGATGAGATCGAGGAGGGAGTTCACGAAGGCCTTCACGCAGCGGTCGATGCCGGCGCCGGGCTCGAGGAGGATCGCGGCCTTCGCGCCGCCTTCCGGGATGTCCTTGTTCTTGAGCTGCTGGGCGAACGCGAGTCCATAGACCTCGTCGTAGAGCCGTTCGGCCTCCCGCCCGTGCTGGGCTTCGCTCCGGGGCATGACGACCCGGAGGCCGCCGCGGGCGATGTCCTGGAAACGGACGTGGAACCCGTCGAACCCCCGGCCGTGCACGAAGAACACGCCGTAGGGCAGGGCGGGCCGGTCGTCGTTGCGGAGGAAATCGGGGTCGAGCCGCACCGCGAAGCCGAAACGTCCGTGGACGTGATAGTTCGTCCGGAGCACGTGTCGAACGGCGTCGAGCATCGTCAGGATCACGGTCCGGGAGGTCTCGCTCGAGGCGGTCCGTTCGATCTCGGTCGTGAGCTTCGCGCACTCGGCCTCGAACGTGGTGTCGTCCATCGGCCCGCGGGGATCGAACCGCTTCTTGAAGAGCAGGGCGACCGCCATCGACAGGGGAAGGTTCGCCCAGGCGCAGTTCTTGATGCGTTCGAGGGTGAACTCGAACGGGGCGCGGGGGTTGAGGACCTTGTGGACCAGATGGGAGAGGCCGAGCGTGATCTCGGTGAGTCCGATGTGGAGTTCGGGATTCTCGGTGATCTTCTCCAGCACGTCGTAATGCACCCACTTGACGCGGGTCAGGTCCTTGCGAACCGTCTGCCAGAGCGTGCTGTCCGGATCGATCGCCTTCTTGTCGGGCCCCTGGACGACGAAACCGACGTAGGTGACGACACCGTGGCTGGGATCCTTGATCAGGTCGAGGTAGGCGCGATTGATGCTCACGCCGTGGCGGGCGAGCAGCGTCGCGCAACGCTCGACGGAGGTCCGGGTCCGGGCGTTGCCGAAGACCACGGTGATGCGGCTTTCATCGGGATTCGACTCGGGCTCGATCTCGACCAGCGTGCCGTCGGTGCCGGCGACCTTCCGGAAGAGCGTGTAGTGATGCGCGATCCGGAGCGGGGTCAGCGTGTTCACGTAGTCGACGGCGCAGTTTTCGAAGTGGGCCTGGACCTGTTCCGGCAACCAGTCGGGGCATTCGGCCTTCGCGTACTCGATCGTGGCTTCGAGCTTCTCGCGCTGGCGGGGCTCCTCCGGGTCGAACGGGCGCGGCTCGCCGAATTCGAACGTGTCGAGGACGAGGTTGCCATCGAGGCTGGTGTGGACCTTGGCGGCGCGGAGCGAAAAGTCCATCGGGAGGTTCTTGACGATCTCCGCGAGGACGCCCGGTCGGTCGTCGGTCCGGATCGTGGTCCAGATCGAACCGTCCTCGCTGGTCAGCGTCATGTCGAGCGGGCGGTCCGCCGACTGGGCCGCGACGATCGCCTTGAGGTGGCTGAGCTGCGTGGCGTGATCGGTGTCCTGGAAGTACATCCTCGGCATCTGGCCGAGAAAGCGGGGGATCACCGACTCGGCGGTGTTCTGGAAACTCGAGACGAGTTCGGCGATCAGCTGCTCCGGTTCGGCGTGACCTTCGGGGGTGGGGAACTGATCGGAGAGAGTGGATGTGGCCATCGGTCGAGAGTCCTCGAAAGTCGGTCCCGGGAGCGCCTGGCGGACAGCAAGGGCAAGACCGGAGAGGCTACCCTGTTGCTCCGGTCTATCTCAAGGGATCGGAGATCATTACCCACCACCTTCTCTGAGTTTTTTGGATTCGTGCGATTTTGTTGGTCCCACGCCCGGTGCCGATGGAGGAAATCATGTTCGGAGTCACGATCGGGAATTTCGACGGTGTTCACCTGGGACACCGGCGACTGCTCGAAGCCGTTCGGGCGGCCGTCGGCCCGGCCGGACGCGTGGTGGCGGTGACCTTCGATCCGGATCCGGCCATGGTCCTTGGACACCCCTCGCCGGATCGTCTGATGTCCTTGCCGCGGCGTCAGCGGGCGCTGAGGCGGCATGGCGCCGACGAGGTCCTGGTGCTGGAGACCACGGCGGATCTGCTCTCGTCCGCTCCGGAAACATTTCTCGACCGACTCGAAACGGCATTCGGCGGTGTTCCTTCGGTGATGGTCGAAGGGCCTGACTTCCGATTCGGCCACCGTCGGGCCGGGGGGGTGGAGGATCTCCGTCGATTCGGCGCGGCGCGCGGGTTCGAGGTTCGAGTCGAGGCGGAACGGCGGGCTCGTCTGCCGTCGGGCCTCGAGATGCCGGTGCGGAGTTCGGCGATCCGGGAGCTGCTTCGCCTCGGTCGGGTCGAAGATGCGAGCGTGCTGCTCGGCGAACCCCACGTTCTCGACGGCGTCGTCGTGCAGGGCGACCAGCGAGGTCGTACGATCGGCATCCCGACCGCGAATCTCGATCTCGGTGGGACGCTGCTTCCCGCCGACGGGGTGTACGCGGGACTGGCGACGTTGCCGGACGGTTCGATTCATCCCGCGGCGATCAGCATCGGGACCAAGCCGACTTTCGAGGAGACGCCGCGGGTCGCGGAGATCCACGTCGTCGACTGGGCGGGTACGCTCGACGACTACGGATGGCGGCTCGAAGCGAGTCTGGTCCGGCGTCTTCGCGGGCAGTATCGCTACGACGATCTTCCGTCCCTGCTCGCCCAGATCGATCGGGACATCACGGCGGTTCGCCGCACCTGCGTCGATTCCGATCACGCCTGATCCCGGCCGGAGCCGACTGCTTCATCCCGCACCCTCACTTCCCATCCCTCCTTTGAAGAGCCTCTTCGTGACGACCCCAACCACCACCGCCGGCCCCGATCATCCCTGGGACGAACCGGGTTTCGAATACGTCTCGAACGCGACCGCCACCGAGCTCGCCGACGCCCTTCGGTCGGCGACCCGGGTGCTCATCACCACGCACGAGAAGCCCGACGGCGATGCCCTCGGGACGAGTCTCGCCCTCCATCGCGGGCTCCGACAGGTCGGGGTTTCGAGCCACGTCCTGCTGGCCGGTCCGCTCGATCCCAACCTGCTGGCGATCAAGGGCCCGTCCGACGACGTGCGACGCATGGAACACGACGGACTGCCGTCCGCCGACGACGAACCGGATCTCATCGCCGTGGTGGACACCGGCGCCTGGACCCAGCTGGAGTCGATGCGAACGTGGCTCCGGGAACGTGCCGGCCACGTGATCGGCATCGATCACCATGCGCGCGGCGGATCGGTGGCGTCCCGTCGCCTGGTCGACGTGAACTGCGCTTCCGCGACGCAGGCGCTGATTCCGGTGCTCGACGCGCTCGGCGTTGACCTCGCCCTCGACCAGGTCGCGACGCCCCTGTTCCTCGGGCTCGCCACCGACACCGGCTGGTTCCGCTTCTCCAGCGCCGGCTCGGAGGTCTATCGAGTCGCGGCCCGGTTGATGGACGCCGGCGTCGACAAGGACGATCTCTTCGCGATGATCGAGCAGAACGCGTCGCCCGCCCGCCTCGCGATGATCGCCCGGGCCCTCGGGTCGCTTCGCTACATGGCGAACGGCGCCGTGGCGGTGATGCGTCTCACCATGGAGGACTTCGCGGAGACCGGGGCGTCACTGGAGGGGCTCGCGGGAATCGTGAACACGCCGCTCGACATCGGGGCGGTTCGGGCGTCGATCCTGCTCACCGAGGCGGCGAAGGGACTGACGAAGGTGAGTTTCCGATCGAAGCCCGCCCGGGACGGCGTCGGCATCGTCGACGTCAACGAACTCGCGGCGCGATTCGGCGGTGGCGGCCACGTGCATGCCGCGGGGGCGCGGATCCCGTCGGATCTCGACGAGGCCGAGGCGGCGATCGAGGCGGCGATCGACGACTTCGTCGACTGATCGTCTGCTCGTTCAGACCTCGGGCGACTCGGCGTCGGGTGCGGGATTCGATTCCACGTCGACGTCGACTCCACCGGTGGAAGCCGCGGCCGCATCCCGGTCCAGAACCGTGAAGCCGAGTTTCGCGATCGCGGTGCGGACGGTGGGCATCGCCGCCGGAACCGCGTCGATGGTCGCGGATCCACCTTCGAGATCGACGGTGCAGGACCGGACCCCTTCGACCTTCACGACCTTCGCGGTGATCGCCTTCACGCAGGAATCGCAGTGCATGCCGTCGATCCCGACCGCGTAGGTCGCGATCGTCGCATCGCGCACGCTCGTCGCGGTCGCGCTCGAGTCGTCGCAGGCGATCAGTGCGTTGCCGGCGAGCGTCACCAGAACGGCGAACCGGGTCGTCCCGGATCGAAGACGCCGAAGCATCCGACGAGCTTCGAACCGGATGGTCTGGTNCCGGATCGANGACGNCGNAGCATNCGACGAGCTTCGANNCGGATNNTNNGGTTGGTCATGCGGNTCATGCGGNTCATGCGGATCATNNGGNTCATGTGGATCATGCGGNTCATGNGGNTCATGTGGATCATGTGGATCATGGTGCAGGGCTCCAAGGGGGGCCGGACCCTTCCGGGCCTTCCGAACCCTAGCACCCCGGGGCGTCGCGGGGTCGTGGAGTCACGCGGTGACGGGGCGGCGCCGGGCCATTCGGCCGATCGCCCAGCCCGCGATCGCGGCGAGCGCGGCGAGCGGCAGCAGAAAGAGGGTTCGATTCTCGATGAAGCCGAGCCAGCCGAGGGGACTCACGGCCACCGAGACCAGCAGGGCCGAGGCGATCCACCGGGTGGAAAGCGACCGCCCGGGGCCGTTGATCACCGCGGCGATCACGTACATCGGGAAGGGGACCGCGTAGAGCCCGAGGAAGAGCAGGTACATCCGTTCGTCCGCGATTCCCGGCAGGCCCAGCACCGAACCCACCGCGATCGCGGCCAGCAGCTCGCCGCCGCGGCCGAGCCGGCCCGATGGCAGCACCGCGAGTTCCCGGATGTGGGCGCCGATCGTGAAGACGAGCTGCAGCGTCCATTGCGCGATGGCGAGGGGCAGCAGGGCCGGGAGGATCCGGTCCGGATCGAGGCCGTCGTAGGTGGTCGCGGCGAACACCAGCATCATCGCGAACACCACGCCGAAGACGGCGAAGGCGTGTCGGCTCGGCGCCCGTTGACGCGCTCGGTGGAAGGTCGCGTCGAGGGCGGGGCAGGCGAGGAAGCCGAGCAGCATCAACGGGACGATCCCCGACACCGGGGCGCCATCCTCGGGGGCGGGGCCGGCCGGGAGCCCTCCGGCTCGCTGGAGTGCGACCAGGAACAGGACGCCCGAGGTGACGGCCGCGAGGACCGCGAACCATCGCCAGAAGAGATCGCCACGGGCCGAGAGCGCGGCGGCGCCGGCGGTCCAGGTCAGGATGACGCCGAGCACGGGCCAGACCAGCACGTCCCGAGCCACCCCCGCCGCGGCGGGATCGGCCGCGCTCGCGGCGTCGGGCGCGAAGACGAACATTCCCGACGTCCAGCCGATGAAGAAGACCTGGAAGGCGATCGTCGCGAGGCTGAACCAGCGAATGGCCAGCGGATGGCAGGTGGCGAATCGGCGACTGCGGTTCGCATCGAAGACGTATCCGAAGCCGACGCAGCCGATCAGGTTGGGAATCGCGAAGGCGAGGAACCCCGCCCATCCGAAGCGACCGAGCAGGATCACCGGCAGGAACATGCCGATGCACCACGTCCAGCTGCAGGCGCAGTAGACGCCCCATCCGGCGGTGGCGGCGAACCCACCGCGGGCCGGCGTGGAAGGCGATCGAAGCGATGCCTCGACGCTCATTCGGCGGGGGTGCTCCGCTCGAGCCGGGCACGACGCTTCTGCCGCAACTGCTCGGCGAGATCCTTCGGCGTGCAGTGGAAGGTGATCGCGCAGCGGCCAACCTTGAGGTCGCGGCTCTTCGCGCGGCGATTGACCTGCTGGCTGATCTCGAGTTCCAGGGCGATGTTGAACTCGCCGCCCTCCTCGACCTTCCGCTTCACATCCTCGGCGTTGGCCACGCGGTAGACCGCCGGGCCGTAGCAGGGGCGAAGAAATCGGTATTCCATCCGCTTGCAGATGACCTCGTAGTCGCTGCCGCACTCCGCGAAGAGATACATCCCGGCGGCGACCTCGGAATTGCCCAGCAGGGCGGCACCGGCCATCGCGTTGTACCAGTTGCGATTGAAGCGTCGGTACGGAAGCACCGCGGTGAAGCTCTTCGCATCGAGCCGGCGGAGGCTGATGCCGCTTCGGAACGCGAAGGGGAGCCAGATCAGCGAACAGACCCGGTGCCAGAAGTTGTTCCGGGTGGAGAGTTGGCTGAGATAGGCGTCGATCCGCTTGCCGAGCGATTTCTTCACCGGCAGCATGCCCGCCGGCGTCGTGGCCTCGGGGTCGTCGTGGGACGAGTGATTCACGGGTGCGGTGGTCACGGCAGGGGTTCGGTCGGGGCTGGGAGCACCGACGATGGGTGCTCGAAGCATGGTAGGTCGCTTGGCCACGGCCCGCCACGATCTCGGCGTGCACGCCTGGGGCTTCCCGTGGTCGGAAACAGGGTTTCAGGTCGAGCGGGGGGGCGAATCCGGGTTTTCGGTCCGACCGAGGGTCGGTCCGGTGCGGGCCGCTGGTTCGTGGTCCGATTCGAGCGTCGACCGGAACGGTCCGGCGACGCGATGATCCGCCGATCCGCCGCCTCGGTTTTCCGCGGGCGACTTCGACGAGCCGGACGGCGGGGGCGAACTGGGTGTGACGGTCCTGGGAAGTTCCTGGGACGTCTTGAGAAGGTCATGGCACGGTAGAATCACGCGACGGAACACCGCTCATGAACCAAGTACAAACCACCCTACCGATCGAGTCACTCGGGGTCTGCAGCTGGAGTCTTCAACCGACCAGCGGGGCGGACCTCGTCGCCTCCGTCTCCCGACTCGGGCTGCCGAAGATCCAGCTCGCCCTCGGGCCGGTCCTGGAGGATCCGGAAGCCTTCGGCACGGTCGTCCCCCGCCTTCGCGACGCCGGCGTCGCGATCGTGAGCGGCATGCTGGAGGCGGTCGGCGAGGACTACTCNACGCTCGAGACCATCAAGTCNACCGGTGGCGTGCGGCCCGACGAGCACTGGCCGGCGACCCTCGANCGNGCNNGANGNGTCGCGGCGNTNGCCGGCGNCGGAGGACNTCNCNCTGGTGACGCTCCACGCCGGGTTCATTCCGCACGAGTCCGGCGATCCGGCCCGCACCNTGGTGCTGGATCGCCTCCGGACGCTCGCCGGCGTCTTCGGGGATCACGGCGTCCGCGTCGGTCTGGAGACGGGNCAGGAGACCGCGGCGACGNTGCTCGACGCGCTCGCCGAGCTCGGCCACGAGAACGTGGGNGTCAACTTCGATCCCGCGAACATGATNCTCTACGGCATGGGCGATCCGGTCGANGCGCTGCGGCTGCTCGCCGATCACGTGGTTCAGGTGCATGCGAAGGACGCGACGCCGACCGAAACGCCGGGGACCTGGGGCGGCGAGGTTCCGCTGGGAACCGGTGCGGTGGACTGGGACCGNTTCCTCGACGTCGTCGCGACGCTCGACCCGCNGGTCGACGTGGTGATCGAACGCGAAGCCGGTGAAGCGCGTGAACCCGACATCCTCGCCGCGCGACGGCGTCTGACAGGAGCCTGAACCGATGCCGACCTACGAGTACGCGATCATCAAGCCGGACGGCACCCTGGGCGAGCCCTTCGAGGTGTTCCAGCCGATGTCGGCGCCTCACCTCAAGAAGCATCCGGAGACCGGTGAGCCGGTGAAGCGACTGGTCTCCGCACCGGGGCTCGCGCTCAATCACTCCGATGCCTCCGACAAGTCGAAGCTCAGCGACGCGAACCTCGATCGNCTCGGCTTCACNAAGTACCAGCGATCCGGCGACAACACCTGGGACAAGACCGCGGGCAAGGGCCCCGGTTCGATCAGCCGTGACTGATTCCGAACGTGACGCCGACCGGGTCGCCTCGCTTCGTGAACTGCTCGAACGCGCGAATCGGGCGTACTACGTCGACGCCGATCCGATCATGTCGGATCTCGACTTCGACACCCGCCTGAAGGAACTCGAGCAGCTCGAGCAGGCTCATCCCGAACTGGCCGATCCGGACAGCCCGACCCGTCGGGTCGGCGGCGAACCCGTGACGGGGTTCGAATCGGCGACGCACGCCGTCCCGATGACCTCGATCGACAACACCTATTCGGTCGAGGATCTGCGGGCGTGGCACGAGCGGGTGCTGAAGGGACTGGACGATCTCGCCGAAGCGGGCGTCGGGCTGGTGTGCGATCCGAAGATCGACGGGGTCGCGATCTCCCTGCGATACGAGGCGGGGCGGCTGGTCTCCGCGACCACGCGTGGTGACGGAACGACCGGCGACGTGATCACCGGCAACGTCCGGGCGATCCGATCCATACCCACCCGGCTCGCGGTCGAAGCGCCGCCCGCAGTGGTCGAGATCCGAGGCGAGATCGTGATGCCCGACGCCTCGTTCGAACGGGTGAACGTGGAACGCGAATCCGCCGGCGACCCGCTTTTCGCCAACGCCAGAAACTCCACCGCGGGCACCCTCAAGAGTCTGGACCCCGGGGTGACCGCGAGCCGGGGACTCCGGTTCATCGCGCACGGACGCGGCGAGACCATCGGCGTCGAGACCGGGACCTACTCCGGATTCCTGGACCTGATCCGATCGTGGGGCGTCCCGGCGAACGTCCATTCGAAGGCCTTCGATTCGATCGAAGAGGTCGTCGGCCGGGTCGAGGCGTTNCGGGAGGAGCGGNCGGGGCTCGCCTACGGCGTCGACGGCATGGTCGTCCGCGTGGACCGCTTCGATCTCCAGGCGGAACTCGGGGCCACCGCGAAGGCGCCCCGTTGGGCGATCGCGTTCAAGTACCCGGCGGAGCAGGCGGTGACGTCGCTGCTCGAGGTCGAGTGGCAGGTGGGCAAGGGCGGAACCCTCACCCCTCGGGCCACGATGGAGCCGGTCCACGTGGCGGGCACCACGGTCCGTCACGCGACCCTGCACAACATCGAGGAGATTCGTCGGAAGGACCTCCGCATCGGCGATCGCGTGATCATCGAGAAGGCGGGCGAGATCATTCCCCAGGTGGTNGCCGCGATCGTCGACGATCGAACCGGGGGCGANCGGGAGATCGAGGGGCCGGCCGCGTGNCCCGCGTGCGATGGTGGCGTGGAGCANGAGGGGCCCAANNTCTTCTGCATCAGTCCGGAGTGTCCGGCGCAGTTNCGGGAGAAGCTGAAATGGTTCGTGGGTCGCGATCAGATGGACGTCGACGGCCTCGGAGAGAAGCTCNTCGACCAGCTGGTCGACGCCGANCTCGTGCATCANTTCGCGGATCTGTTCCGCCTCGAGCGCGACGACCTGCTCGGTCTTGAACGCATGGGCGAGAAGTCNGCGGACAATCTTCTCGAGGGGCTCGAGGCCGCNCGGTCCCGGGGCCTCTCCCGGGTGCTNGCCGGGATGGGGATCCGTCACATCGGTGCCAGCGCCTCCAAGGTGCTGGCCCGGAGCTTTCCGGATGCGGAGGCGCTCATGGCGGCCTCGGTCGAGACGCTCGAGGAACTGCCGGATTTCGGGGAGATCACCGCCCGAAGCCTCCACGAGCACCTCGCGACACCACCGACGCGGGACGCGTTCCGACGCCTCGCGGAAGTCGGCGTCTCCCTGGTGAGCGAGCTTCATCGCGACCCCGAAGACGATGCGGAGCCCGTTGAATCGCCGTTCACCGGGAAGACGGTCGTGATCACGGGAACCTTCGAGGCGTTCGGACGCAAGGAACTGGCCGAGCGGCTGGAAGGGCTCGGGGCCACCGTGACCGGCAGCGTGTCGAAAAAGACCGATCTCGTGGTCGCGGGTGAGAAGGCGGGAAGCAAGTTGAAGAAGGCCGCGGATCTGGGGATCGAGACCTGGGACGAGGCCCGGCTCGTCACGGCGCTCCCCGCCTCCTGATCGGCCTCCTTCGTTCCTCGACGGATTTCCACCGGCTTCGGGACGCGCGTTGGAGATACACTCCGAACCATGTCGCCGAGCGCCAATCCCATGGGCCAGGTCTACCTCGGATTCCGCAGCCTCCTCGTGAAGCTCGCGGTCTTCGTGGTGATGGCCGCGCTGCTCGCCTGGGCGATCGGCGGGACGCTCTGGCCGCGGACCGCGGTCGGCATCGTCGGGGCCGCGGTCCTGGTCGATGGACATTCGATCGCCCTCGTCGACCGGCTCAGATCCGACGGCCATCGATCCCGTTTCTCCCTCGCGCTGCTCGACGAAGACGACGTGGTGATCGAATTCTGGCCTCCGGACGAAGCCGAGCAGGCGATCTGGAGCGATGCGCTCTCGCCGGTCGCGAATCCGGCCGCGACCCGCGGGGCCGCGGCGTTCGGCGTCGATGGTCGATGGATGGTGGTCGAATTCGGNGGTTCCGGCCGGGACGGGCATCCGCTGCAATCGGAAAGTCCCGTCGTTCGTCCGGTCGACGGTCGGCTCGAGGCCGCCCGGATTCTCGATCAATTCGCGCGAAAGGACGTCACGCCGTCGGTCGGCGCGGACGTGGATGCCACCGGCGAAGGCTCGTTCGCGGGCTGATCGGGGCCGAACTGCACGATGCCGCCGAGCCAGAGGCCCGCGAGCACCGCGGCCAGGGCGAGTCGATACCAGCCGAACACCGCGAGTCCGTGCTTCGCGAGGTANCCCACGAGCCACTTGACGGCNAAAGCGGCGGAGACGGTCGCGACCGCGATCCCGAGCAGAATCGGCACGGCGCCGAGCGAGGCGATCTCGTCACCGCTCTTCAGCGATTTGTAGACACATGCCCCGCCCAGGGTCGGAAGACCGAGCAGGAACGAGAATTCCGCGGCCTGTTTCGGTCGGAGCCCGATGAACATCCCGCCGACGATGGTCATCATCGAGCGGCTGGTCCCGGGAATCATCGCGACGCACTGCAGCAGTCCGATCACCAGGGCCTGCTTCCAGCTCAGGTGTTCGATGTCGGTGAAGGTCCGCCCGCCTCCGCCTTGCCCTTCCTCTTCATTCTCCGCGCTCGCGAACACGCGGTCCTGCCAGCGTTTCATGCCGATCAGGAGGAGGCCACCGAGGGCCAGCGCGATGATGACGGGCCAGGGCTTGAAGAGGAACGCTTCGATGAGATCGTCGAGCATGACCCCGAACACCGCGGCGGGCAGAAAGGCGACCACCAGATTCAGGAACAACTTCCGACCGATCACGTCCCGGCCGAGGAGCCCCTGGATCATGGACCAGACGCGGACCCGATAGAGCCCGATCACCGCGAGGATCGCGCCGCCCTGGATCACGATGTTGAACGCGTCGACGGCCGACTTGGTGGCGGCGTCGCGGTCGAGACCGAGGAGGCTGGAGGTGATGATGAGATGGCCGGTCGAGGAGACCGGGAGATACTCGGTGATGCCTTCGACCAGGCCGAGGATGATCGCGTCGAGGGGAGTCATGGCATCCGATCGGAGGTGAGAGGGGAGTTCGACATGGAGGGGTCATCGGTCTGACCGAACCCCTCTCTTGCGACTCTTGGCCCGCAGAATGCAATTACCGCCGTCGACGTCATCCCCACGCCACCGGAGGACGGCCGAGGTTCGACGCCGATCACGCGGGTCGGGAGGGTTCTGCGGGGCGATCCGGCTGGAATGGTCCGACAACCCTTCAGTCGGGGTTGGTTCCACCCGATCTGCTTGACGGAGTCCGAATCGTCCATCCGGCGGTCAGGCTCCGCCGGAGGTCAAGCCCATGCAGGTCGCCGAACTCGTCAAGGATCGTTCCGCTCGCACCGATCGTGATCGCCGTCGGCACCGCCGCTATGCGGTCAGGCCGATGTATTCGTCCATTCGAATCCGCACTGAGAACGATCGCGTGCTCGACGGGCACATCCACGACCTCGCGGTCGGGGGCGTTCGATTCGAGTGCGACGAGCCGCTACCCGAGAACGCCAGGGTTCAGTTCGAGATCGAGCTTCCCGGTGGTGCGGCGACCCTTCGCGGACGGGCGAGCATCATCCGCCTCGCGGACCAGGACGCTCGTACCGGAACGGCCGTGCTCGCGGCCTCCTTCGACCGATTCGAGACCCGGATCGATTCGGCGACCCTCACGCGATATCTCGAACAGGGTTGCCTGCTTCGGGCCGCCTGAGCGGCGGCTCCCGGAATCAGTCCGACGCCAACTGCCCGACGACGGCTTCGGCGACCTGCTCGATCGAGCGGTCGCTGGTGTCGATCGTCGCCGTCGCGAGTCTCGCGAGCATCGGGCCGCGGGCCTTCTCCATCGCCGTCATCTCCTCGAGCGGGTCGAGTGCGGTGAGTGGCGGCCGTCCGGCATCGCCCGCGATTCGGGCGATGAGATCGTCCGTCGCGGCGTGAAGCCGGACGATCCGCGCTCGGCCGCCGTCCTGCGCGGCCTCCAGGAGTTCGAACGCACCGGGTGCCGTCGGCGTTCCGCCACCCAGCGCGATCACCGACGGGTCCGTCGAGGCGAGGGTCCGATCCAGCGCCGTCGATTCCGCGGCACGCCAGGCCGTTTCCCCGGCGGTCTCGAAACAGGTCTTCGCCGTCATCCCGCAGACCGCCTGGGTGACGTCGTCGAGGTCGACGAACGGACGTGAAAGCAGAACGGCCGCCGCTCGTCCGGCGGTGGTCTTGCCGGAGCCGCGAAGGCCGATCAGGATCAGGTGCATGGAACCCTGGGTGGTTGGAGGGTGATCAGATGGTGGTCAGTCGCTTGCGGCCGAGGGCGCGACGACGGTTGATGATCTTCCGGCCGGCCTTGGTCGACATGCGGGCGCGAAAGCCCATCTTGCGGACCTTCTTGATGCGGCTCGTCTTGCGGGGATAGTGCATCGCCATGGCGGACTCCGGAACCTTGGGGGGGCGTGCGGAAGAGAACCGCCGACCCGATTGATCATCGAACCCGGTGGGTGAGGCCCACCGTGGGGGATCGCGGAAGGTAGCAGGAAGCGCCGGTCCGGTCGACCCTTTCGGGGCCAAAATCCGCCAGTGGCCTCGATTTCAGCCCCGTAACGACCGATCTCCGGGAAGTTCTGGCCTCACCACTTCGAAATCGGTGGGCCCGGGATAGACTCGAATCAGTGTTCTTCGTTTCGCGCGTTTTCTCCCGCAGCCGACCCGGACGGGTCTCGGCTCCCGGAGCAACCGCTCGACTCGCCTTCGCATGAATTGCCGAGCCCGCCCTGGAGAAGATCTTGGCGGGTGTGTCGACGGGATGATCCCCCATGGAACTGATGGACAGGTTGGCCGAAGCGGAACGCCGGATCGGCTATCGCTTTCGAGACCGTGAACTGCTCGCTCGCTCGCTTCGTCACGCCTCCGCCGCGGACGACCGGCTCGACTCGAACGAACGCCTCGAGTTCCTGGGCGACGCGATCCTCGGGGTGGTGGTCTGCACGGAGCTGTTCGATCGCTTCCCCGATCTCCTCGAGGGCGAACTCACCAAGATCAAGTCCAACGTGGTCAGCCGACGCGTCTGCGCGGAGATCGCCGAGGAGCGCGGTCTCGGCGAGCTGCTCGACCTCGGCAAGGGCATGAACGGTCGGGGCGAGATGCCGTCATCGCTCCATGCCGCGGTGCTTGAATCGGTGATCGGCGCGATCCATCTCGATGGAGGCTTCGAGCGGGCGAAGGCGTTCGTGCTCGAGTTGCTCGATCCGAGGATCGAGCACGCCGCGGAGCTCGGTCACCAGCACAACTTCAAGTCGGTCTTGCAGCAGGTCTTCCAGCGCAAGGGGCTCGGGGCACCTTCCTACCTCGTGCTGGACGAACGCGGTCCGGACCACGCGAAGTGTTTCGAAGTCTGCGTCGCCGCCGGCGAACGTCGCTTCGAGGGTTGCTGGGGGCCGAACAAGAAGCAGGCCGAGCAGCAGGCGGCGCTCGCCGCGCTGCTCCATCTGGAGCTCGCCGTCGCCGACGGGGACGGCGACATCCGACTGGTCGAAGCCTGCTGGAACGATGATCCGGTGGTGGCGAGCACGCTTGGTGGGGCCGAGACGGCGGACGATTCGTCGGCATCCGCCACGCTGGTCGATGAAGCTTCGGGTCCGGGGACCTGAATCCGGCTCTCTTTCTCGACCTCGGGACGGGGACGGGGGCGGGGCCGCGACGTTTCAGACCGGGTTCAGGCGCCGCCGACGATCCACCGGACCGCAAGGGAGGCAAGTCCCACGGCCAGGCCCGCGGTGAGGCCGAGCAACACGGCTCGGAGCCCATATCGACTCGCGGGCCGCCCGCCCGCGGCAAGCACCTCCAGGGGACCGGTGATGTCGTCGATGGGCTCGCCTCGGCGAGCCCGGTCCTGCATGACCGCGATGACCAGGCTCGCGTCGAAGTCCCGCAGGCCCGCACCTCGGGCGAATCGAAGCAGTTCCGTCCGTCGCTCGGGAGGAAGCATGGCGCCCTCGAGGGCGTCGGCGACCCGGCCCGCGAAAGCAAGATGAGGCGCCTTCGGATCGAGGCCGGGCGCCGTTGAAGCGAGCCGGTTCTCCAGCGCGACCCGCCGGCGTGCCGATTCGAGCTCCCGACGCGCCCGAAGCCCGACCTCGGCGCGGTCGCCGTCGGTGGGTTCCAATCGCAGATTGGCGTGCATCGTCGACATGGATCGATCCCGGTGCGATCAAACGAGGTTCGCCGCCCCGGAACTACGCTCGGCGGGTTCGGCGGTTCGTTCGACCTCCGGGAGTCTAGATCGTGATCACGTCGAGCCAAGTGGGAGCGTCGACTCGTCCACAGGAACGCGGGTGATCACCGCTGCGGGGTCGATCTGCGCGGATCGCGCGGATCGCGCCGCTGGTTCCGATCATGTCTGGCGACCGCATCCGGCCTCAGAGGTTTCCGTGCCGGACCACGCGACCCTCGACGAGGTAGATGAGGTTGCCGGCGATCGACACGGCAATGTCGCCGGTCCGCTCGAGTCGCTGGGCGATGGCCAGCAGTTCGATCGCCGCATTGGTCGATTCGGGATCGCGGGGGATCTCCTCTCTCGCCCAGATCAACATCGCCTTGTGGAGGCGGTCCAGTTCGTCGTCGTCCTTGTTCACCTGGCGTGCCAGCTCGACGTCGGCGTCCGCGACGGCGCGGAGCGCCTTGGCGAAGACGTCACGGACCGTCATGCACATCTCCGCGAGCGGATCCGGAAGTCTGACCGCGGGCATCGAGCTCACGCGGATCACCCGCTTGGACATGCCCTTGCAGAGATCCGCGATTCGCTCGAACTCGCCGCTGATCCGCATGATGGCGAGGAGTTCTCGAAGGTCGGTCGCGACCGGTGCCGCAAGGGCGAGGAGCCGGATGCACTGCTCTTCGATCGAGAGATCGTCCTGGTCGATCTCCTCGTCCCCCTTCTTGATGGTGCGGGCGGCTTCGACGTCGGCGTCGAGGATCGATGCGGTGATCCCATAGACACGCTGATCCACCTTCGCTCCGAGGGCGAGGAGTTCCCGACGAAGTCTGGTCAGGTTGGATTCGAGATCTACTGGCATGGCGCTTTCTGCGCTCCCCCTGGAACTCGAGTCACCCGAATCGACCGGAGACGTAGTCCTCGGTCTCGCGATTGCTCGGGTTCGTGAAGATGATTTCGGTGCGATCCGACTCTACCAGTGATCCGTTGTAGAAAAAGGAGGTTCGGTCGGAGACCCGAGCGGCCTGCTGCATGTTGTGGGTGACGATGACGATCGTGTACTGGTCGCGCAGGTGGCGGATCAGATCCTCGATCGCGGAGGTCGATCGGGGGTCCAGGGCGGAGCAGGGTTCGTCCATGAGCAGGACTTCGGGGCCGATCGCGATCGCACGAGCGATGCAGAGGCGCTGCTGCTGGCCGCCGGAGAGTCCGAGCGCGCTCTGGCCAAGGCGGTCCTTGACCTCCTCCCAGATCGCGGCGCGGCGCAGGCTCTGTTCGACCAGCGCCTCGAGATCGCTGCGGCTGTAGCGTCGGTGGAGCCTCGGACCGAAGGCCACGTTGTCGAAGATCGACTTTGGGAAGGGATTGGGTTTCTGGAACACCATGCCCACCCGCCGTCGCAGATCGACCACGTCGCACTTCGGATCGAGCAGATCATGCCCGTGGAGATGGAGTTCCCCGGTCGCGCGAGCGGTCGGGATGGTGTCGTTCATCCGGTTGAACCATCGGAGCAGCGTGCTCTTGCCGCATCCCGACGGTCCGATGAAGGCGGTCACGCGGTTCTCGGGAACGTCGAGGTCGATCCCGTGCAGGGCCTGGAAATCCCCGTACCAGCCGTCGAGGTTCCGGCAGCGGATGCAGAGCTCGCTGGGACCGTCGTCCTCGGCGGGCGGCGGAATGGTCACCGCTGCTCTTTTCTCGGAAGAAGGCACTGAAGGGTCGGGCGGGGTTGAGGACGTCATGGTTTCCTTCTGACCGACGGAGTGGGAAGTGTTCATTGCAGTGGCCTCGAGAACTTCTGGCGGATCGTGATCGCGATTGCGTTGAAGGCGAGAAGGACGAAAAGCAGGACGATGATTCCCGACGCCGCGAGGGCTCGGAATTCAGGCTGGAAGCGGGCGGACCAGTTGTATATCTGCATCGGCAGGACCGTGAACGGGTCCATCAGGGTCTGCGGGACGTCCGTGATGAAGAGGGCCACGCCCAGCACGAGGATCGGCGCGGCCTCCCCGATGGCCCGGCTCATCGCGAGGATGGCCCCGGTCATGATCATCGGGATGGAGGCGGGCAGGGTGACCCGGCTGACGGTCTGCAATCTGGTTGCGCCCATGGCGAATGATCCGGACCGGAGGGACCCCGGTACCGAGCGGATCGCCTCCTGGGAGCTGATGATGACGATCGGAAGCACCACGAGCATGAGCGTGAGCCCACCGGCGAGGACGGTCTGGCCGAAGGGGAACTGGACGTAGTACCACGGCTTCTCGACCTCGTAGTCGACGGGCAGGCCGGCGTCCACGGCGGGGATGACGCCGCTGACCATCGGTGCATCTTCGCCATCCGCCACGATGGTGAGCGGAATCGGTTCCCATTCGTCGGTGAAGATCAATTCGCCGTCCGGTCCGTCCAGGACCCGCTGCAGGTACGCGATCGTCCCGTTCTCGAGCGTCGGCGTGACGGAGCGGCTCTCGACGGGGACGCGAAGCGGTTCTCCGGTCACGTCGTAGTACATCGCGTACGTCTCGCCTCCGATCTCGAGCGCCGGATCCTGCGTCGTTCCAGCGAGGCCGAACATCCGGACGAAGAGCGTGAGCCCGAGGATGCCGTAGACGATCGAGGGGACGCCCGCCAGATTCGAGATGTTCAACCGAAGCAGGTTGGTGAACCGATTCCGCGCGGCGAACTCCTCGAGGTAGAGGGCGGTGGCGACGCCGACCGGCAGCGCGACGATCGCGCAGATCGCACTGATCCAGATCGAACCCGCGAGCGGGGCCAGAATGCCGGCCTTGCCGGGATCACGCGAGGTGAAGTTCGTGATGAAGGACCAGCTGAGGCCGGGAATCCCGCTGATCAGGATGCTTCCGAGCAGGACCAGGAGCGCGATGACCGCGATCATCGTGATCGCCATGCACACCAGATAGAAACCTCGATCGAGGCGCACCCGCCTCGCGATCTCTCTGGGCTCGCCGCGTTCGACGAGCTCACGGAAATCGAGATGCTGACCGGGTGACTGGCTCATTCGTACTCCTCCCGGAATCGGGCGAGGATTCGGTACCCGGTGAAGGTGAGCAGGAACGTCATCAGGAAGAGGACCCCGGCCACCGCGAAGCTCGACTTGAACTCCACCCCGGTCGCGGGTGCGTCACCGAGGAAGATCTGGACCATGTAGGCGGTCATCGTCTGGACCTGTTCCCAGGGCAGGATGGTGAGTTGCGCGAGGCCACCCGCGGCGAGGGCGACGATCATCGTCTCCCCGACGGCCCGGGTGATGGCGAGCAGATAGGAGGCCATGATGCCGCTCAGGGCCGCCGGCACGACCACCTTCGCCGACGCGTCGAAACGGGTCGAGCCCAGGGCGAAGGCACCGTCTCGAAGGCCCTTGGGAACGGCGCGGATCGCGTCCTCGGAGAGGCTCGTCACGATGGGGAGGATCATGATGCCGACCGCGATTCCCGCCGCGGCGGCGCTGTATGGACCGAAGACCGCCTCGCCGGAGACCAGCTTCCCCAGCCACTGGAGGGAGGGGGTGATCACGATCACCGCGAAGAATCCGTAGACCACGGTCGGGATGCCGGCGAGGACCTCGAGCACGGGTTTGAGGACGCTGCGGAGCCGGGCGGGGGCGTACTCGCTCAGAAAGATGGCGGTCACGAGTCCGATGGGGAGGGCGAAGATCGCGGCGACGAGGGTCACCAGGAGCGTGCCGGCGATCAGGGGCCAGATTCCGAAGTGCTTTTCCTCGCCGAGAAGTGGATTCCACTCGAGTCCGGTGAGGAAGTCGACCACCGAGACCTCCGCGAGGAAACGGGAGGTCTCGTAGGCGAGGATTCCGATGATCAGCGCAGTGATCAGAATGGAGAAGCACGCGCATCCGAGCAGGGCAGTTCGGGCAAGGACGTCCCAGGAGGCCTCGAGCACGCGGCTCTTGGGTCGGCCTCGTCCGCGGACCTCGGTCATCTCGGTTGGTGCGGCTTCAGACATCGATGTCCGTTCGATTCGAACCTGGAACGAGGGAGGCGGGCCCGGCGGAACGCCAGACCCGCCCGAACTCACTTGTCGACCGCGATCACTTGTAGATCTCGGTCACCGGGCCGGTCTTCTTCTCGCCTTCGGCGTCGAGGAAGAAGGAGCCGGTCTTGCGCGTCTCGAAGGTCTTGCGGGCCCGGTCGTAGATGACGTCGGGCAGACCCACGTAGCCTACTTCACTGGCGGACTTGGCGGCGTTCTTGAGATAGAACTCGACGAAGGCTCGAACGAAGGGCTTGCGGGCAGCGTTCGCCTTGACGTAGATGAAGAGCGGGCGGCTGAACGGGTTGTAGGTTCCGTTCTCGATCGTCTTGGGAGTCGGGCCCACCGCCTTGCCCGCCTTGTTGATGATCGGCATCGCCCGCAGGCTGTCCTTGTTCTCGAAGTAGTAGGCGGCACCGAAGAAGCCGATGCCACCTTCGTCGCCGGAGACGCCTCGCACGAGGACGTTGTCATCCTCGGAAACGCTCATGTCGCTTCGAATCGAGCCCTTCTTCCCCGCGACGACCTCCTTGAAGTAGTCGAAGGTGCCGGAGTCGGTGCCGGGGCAGTAGATGTTAATCGGTCGATCCGGCCATTCCGGTCGCACGTCCTGCCAGGTCTTGGCACCGCCGCTGGCGAGGAAGATCTTCTTCAGATCGTCGACGGTCATCGACTCGGCCCAGTAGTTGCCCTTGTTCACCACGATGGTGAGGCCGTCATAAGCGACCGGAATCTCGATGAACTCGATGCCGGCGTCGTTGCACATCTTCGCTTCCGCGGCCTTGATCGGGCGGGATGCATCCGAAATGTCGGTCTCGTTGGCGGCGAATCGCTTGAAACCACCACCGGTGCCGGAAACGCCGACGGTGACCTTGACGTTCGGGGCGGCGGCCTTGAAGGACTCGGCAACGGCTTCGGTGATGGGATAGACGGTGGAGGATCCATCGACGGTGATCGATCCGCGGAGCCGGCGGAGATCCTGGTTCGTACCCGCGCCGAGGAGGGTGATCGCGGCGAGGGCGAGTCCGCTGAAAGTGGCCAGGCGAGTTCGTGGATTCATCGTGCATATTCCTTTCGGAGGAGTCGAAAATCGCGAGTCGAGGGGATCCCGTTCGAGGTCCGGGGGACGATCACCACACTGCGCTAAGGAAATGTAAAGGAATCATGAAGCGTCGGGTTGATCTTTCGAAACAGACTCTCAGAGGGCTGGAAGGGCGATTCTGAACGTGGATCCCGCCCCGACCCGGGAGTGGGCCTCGATCCGTCCACCCAGCGCGGTGGCGATGTGCTTGACGATCGCGAGGCCGAGACCGGTCCCCCCGAGCTCCCGGCTACGGCTCCGATCGACCCGGTAGAACCGCTCGAAGATCCGGTCCAGGTGCTCGCTCGCGATTCCATCGCCGAAGTCCTGGACCTCGATGGTCACCTCGTTCTCGATCACGCATGCCCTGACCTCCACCTTTCTGGTGGGCCCGCCGTACTTCACGGCGTTGGTGACCAGATTCCCGACCGCCTGTTCCAGCAGCGGGCGAGTGCCCTGCACCCGGGGATCCCCTTCGATCTTGACGATGATCTCCGGCCCGGACGGCGTGCTCGAGTCGTCGGCGGTGGCGGCGCTCGTCACCGAATCGACCACCGATTCGATGATGGAGGCGATGGAAATCGCCTCGAGCTCCAGGACGGAGCGGCGTTCGGGATCCTCGATCCTGGCGAGTGTGAGGAGATCCTCGATGATGTTCGAGAGCCGTTGCCCGTTGCGGACGATGACGTCGCCGCACTTTCGAACCAGCGCGGGATCATCCGTCTCCTGCAGCAGTTCCGCATAACCGTTGATCGACGTGATCGGCGTGCGGAGCTCGTGCGAGACGTTCGCGGCGAAGTCCGTCCGAATCCGTTCGAGCTGTCGCAAGCGGGTGATCTCCTCGAGCAGGATCACCGTGCCGATGACCACGCCACGACCGTCGGTGAGCGGTTCCGCCACCAGTTCGGCGATCCGCGTCGACCGCGCGAACGGGATCTCCGCCATGTGGCGGACGCCCGATTTCAACGAGGCCTTGACCGCATCCTGAAGGGCGGGCTCGCGGATCACCTCCTGGAGCAGGCGGCCTCTGATCTCGACGTCCGCGAGTTCGAACATCCCGAGCGCCGCGGCGTTGAGCCGAATGATCCGTTGGTCCCGGTCGAGGGCGATCAGGCCGTTCGACATCGACTGCAGGATCGAGAACATCTCCGAGGTCTGGACCTGGAGGGCGTCGATGCTCGAGTCGAGTTCGCCGGCCATCGCGTTGAGCGCGACGGCGAGTTCGCGGAATTCGTCGGCAGCGTCCTCCCGAAGCCTGCCCGAGAAGTCGCCGTCGGCGAATCGACGGGCGGCATCCGTCGCGCGGCGGGTCTGGCGACCGATCGATCGCGCGAGCGTCGCGAGGATCAGGATCGTCGCCACCGAAATCGCTGCGACGACCATGGTCACCAGGAAGGCCGCCCTTGAATCGTCGCTGGCCACCGCGACCGCGACCACCCACACCACCGCCTGCACCGCAAGAAGGGTGAGAGTGTTCCGCCAGAGAAGACTTCGTCCCAGCCTGATCTTCAATCTCGCATGGGGGCGGGGAGTCGATCCGAGAACCGATATCCCACCCCTCTGACCGTCTCGATGCACCTGCCGAACTCACCCAGCTTTCGCCGAAGGGCGGTGACGTGCACGTCGACCGTCCTGGTGGACAGGACCATCGACCGGCCGTGGACGGCCGAGATGATCTGGTCACGCGAACGAACGAAGCCGGGACGGGATGCAAGATACCGGAGGAGACTGAACTCCGTGTAGGTGAGCGGGATCTCGTCTCCGTCGATCAGGACGAGATGGCGGGCCGTGTCGATCACCAGTCGCTGGTCGAAGAGCGTGACGCGTTCGCTCGAGGATTCCGGATCCTCTAACAGGAATTCATCGTGCCGCCGGAGGATGTTGGTGACGCGAGCGACGAGCACCCTCGGGCTGAACGGCTTGACGACGTAGTCCTCGGCGCCGACCTCGATTCCGGAGATCACGTCGGAATCCTCACCCTTCGCGGTCACCATGATGATCGGAATGGACCTCGTCGACGGCTCGGATTTGAGACGACGGCACACATCCATGCCGTCCACGTCGGGGAGCATTCGATCCAGAACGAGCAGGTCCGGCGGGGTACGTCGAATCTCCGCGAGCGCGTCGCGACCCGAGTGAACGATCGAGCAGTTCATGCCCTCTCTGGAGAGGTGGAATTCGATCAGTTCCGCGATCTCAGGTTCATCTTCGACGATCAGGACGCCTGCAGGCATGGACGGTCTCCTCGGATTGAATTGGACCATTGTCGATGCCGCATTCCAGCCGTGGCAAGTGTTCAGTTTACGCCGCGTTCAGGCTTTGTTCACAAAACCGGGGCCGCACCATCTTCCAGCGGGAAGTGGAGGCTCGCGGCGACCGGTCGAGGTCGGATCCGTGATCGGAACGCCGTCAAGGGCGAGCAGGCCGAGGATCGCCATCGCGGCGGCCTCGCGCGCCTGGGCGGGGACGCCGAGCGCGTCGGAAATGCAGACCGAGGCGTCCGCTCGGCCTTCGATCTCGGTGACCAGGCGTCGATTCCGAACACCGCCACCCGCCAGCACGAGCCTGGTGGGGCGTGGGATGCCGCGGTCGTCGCAGCGGGAGTCGATGGCATCGATGACCGCCGAGGCCACGGCACGGTGCAGGGTGGCGAGTCCGTCGGCCGACGAGGCCGCGGACCTCGCGATCTCGATCGCGTGTTCCCGCATCTCGTCGCCGTCGCCTCCGGACCGTCCAGCCTGAAACAACTTCGAAACCGAGCCTTGCAGTCGATCGGCCGCCGTCTCGTCGGGCGTTCCGGTCATCGCCACCCCGCCATCGACGTCGAAGGGGGTCCCGAGCAGCGCTTCGGCCGCGGCGTCGAGGAGGTGATTGCAAGGGCAGCAGTCGAAGCCTTCGACGCCGACGAAGAGGCCGTCATCGGCGTCGCACGGTTCCGGTAGCAGGGTGACGTTCACGAAGCCCCCGAGGTTGACGATGGCGAGCGTGCCCGCCCCCACTCGATGATCGCGGAAGAGCACCGCATCCGCCCGCGGGGTGATCGGTGCTCCGGCACCGCCTCCGGCGAGGTCCGCGCCGCGAAGGTCGTGGACGACGGGGCAGGCCGCCTCGCGAACGATCGGCCAGGGATCGAGGAGTTGAAGGGAGTCGGGGGGGGCGTGGGTCACCGTCTGGCCGTGCGCCGCGACCAGTGTCAGGGGGCCCGCTCGGTTGCAGCGGGTGAGGACCTGGGCGTGGAGTTGACCGAAGCGACGCGACATCGAGGTGATTTCCGCCGCGGCCATCGGCTCGCCCCGGGCGAAGGCGAGCAGCTCCGGCCGAAGTTCGCCGAGTGGTTCCTGCACGTGATCGACGATCTCCGCCGACAGGGACGTCCCGTAACCGCGGGCCTCGATGACCGCGGCGTCGATGCCGTCGATGCTGGTCCCCGTCATGAAGCCGATGGCGTGTCGAGGATCGTTCATTCGGTGAAATCCGGTCGCGGCGGCGTGGGTTCGAGGCGGGAAACGCCGATACTCTATCGTCCGGCCGAGGCGATCTGTCCCGGCCGTCCACTCCTCACTCTGGAAGCTGATTCGATGCTCAAGCGGATCCTCGTCACCGGCGGTGCCGGATTTCTCGGCTCCCATCTCTGCGACCGTCTGGTCGAGCAGGGACATCAGGTGATCTGCCTCGACAACCTCTTCACGAGTCAGAAATCCAACATCCAGCATCTCGTCGATCGCCCGAACTTCGAGTTCGTCCGCCACGACGTGATCGATCCCTACACGGTCGAGGTCGACCAGATCTACAACCTCGCGTGTCCCGCCGCGCCCGGTCACTACCAGTACAACCCGATCAAGACGATCAAGACCTCCGTCATGGGGGCGATCAACATGCTCGGGCTCGCCAAGCGATTGAACGCGAGGATTCTCCAGGCCTCGACCAGCGAGGTGTACGGGGATCCCGAGATCCATCCCCAGCCCGAGTCCTACCGGGGCAGTGTGAATCCGATCGGCATCCGAGCCTGTTACGACGAGGGGAAGCGGGCCGCGGAAACGCTGATGTTCGACTATCACCGGCAGAACAAGGTGGACATCCGGGTCGTCCGGATCTTCAACACCTACGGGCCGCGAATGCATCCCTACGACGGGCGGGTGGTCAGCAACTTCATTCGGCAGGCCCTCGCGGGTGAGCCGATCACGATCTACGGCGATGGCTCGCAGTCCCGCTCGTTCTGTTACTGCGACGACCTCCTCGATGCGATCATGGGCATGATGAACGGTCCCGATGACTTCCACGGTCCGGTGAACATCGGAAATCCCGGGGAGTTCACCATCCGCGAGCTCGCGGAGCTGGTGATCGAGATCGCGGGCACCGGCGTCGAGATCGTGCAGGCCCGTCCGCTCCCGGAGGACGATCCTCTTCAGCGGCAGCCCGACATCACGCTGGCGCGGGAGAAGCTCGGATGGGAGCCAAGGATCGCGCTTCGTGAAGGTCTGCAGCGGACCGTCGACTGGTTCCGCGACGCCGACCTGTCGCAGTACCGGCCTCCGACGCCGCACTATTGATGAGTCGAGCGACGGTCCCGCTCGCGGACGGGATTTAGATTCGCCAAAGACGGGCGGTGGATCTCGGCGACACGATGCTGCAAGCGGCGCCGACGAGGAACATTCCGTAGTAGGACGTCATGATCATCATGATCACGGGAAGCTCCATCGCGGAGGTCCCGATGTCATGAGGCTGACCCATCACGACCCGGTTCGTCTGCCGGAGTCGCCTTCCGACATGTCGCAGGGAACTTCCGATCCTCGACCAGCGCGGGCGATTGCGTCGTCGAGCATCGGCGACGTGGTCGCGACCCTCGGCGAGCCCTCGGACGGCGAGGTGTCCGATCGTGGTCGCGGGGGGTGGGTGGCTCACCGTGGCTGCCTGCGCCAACGCGACGTGCGATCCATCGACGTGTCGGTCGGCAAGCCATCGCTGGCATGAACCCCGCGTCGCTCCGTCGGGAAGCGAGGGGAAGGGATTCGCCAGGAACTCGGTTCGGCGGACGAGCAGGTTGTTCGCGAAGATGAACGCCGCGGGATCGACGATCCGTCGGATGCGTGGCCGAACGGGGAAGAACCATCCAGCCGCGAATGCCCTACCGATCAGGGAGTCGATGTCGACACAGGACACGCCACCCACCGCGATCCGCTTGAAATCCGTCGCGAGTTCGGTGTGGAGGGTCTTCAACCAGTCGGCGTCTGGAATCACGTCACTGTCGAGAAAGAGGAGGAGATCGCCGGAAGCGCGTTTCGCACCCTCGTTCTTCAGCTCGTAGTAGTGGAGCCCCTCCGCAGTCTCGATTCGCCAGGCGATTCCGGCTTCGCGGCCTTTCGAGAGAATGGGCTCGACCGATCGCTGGAGGTCATTCACATCGACCACCTCGGGGTCGACCAGGATGAGGATCTCCGTCTCGAGGCCCAGATCGGTGATCTGGCCCAGCACCGTGTCCAGCATGAGACATCCGCGATCGTCTCCAGAGAGGATCGCATTCTCCCACTCGATGATCACGGTGCAGTCCATGGATCGGATTATGGATTCGTAAGTGACTTTTTCAAAGGGTCTTGGATGCCATTGGCCATTTCGATTCGTGTTTCGGGCGCAGGTCAGGGTGACCAGGTGTTTCGGCCAATCGGAATCCGTCTCTGACCACCTTGACAGGCCCGCGCAGGGGGTCGACACTATGTTTCCGAACAAATACCGAACGGATTTCGGGGCTTTTTCCGATGATGTTCGGTCAGCGTTCGGTATCCAACGTGTGCTTCACCTGGCAACGATCCATGATGACCACCCACCCCTCATTCCCGGCCGCTTCGAACCGATCCCCGGTCACCCCGCGGGTCGATCGGCGTCAGCGGCATCGGTCGGGAGAATCCGCCGATTGCGGAAACAGCGGTCGAGTGGCTTCTAGGATTCGAAGGCGTCGGATCGCTCCGACCTCCAGGCGGGGTGCGAGATCACCATGAGCCACCTGATCCAGCGGAGATCGGGTGGATTCAGTGAGGAACCGGACGACGACGCCGAACCGGATTCCGATTCACCCGCATCAGAATCCCACGACCCACCATCCCGAACTTCAATTCCCCGAACCCCCCGACTCGACAAGAACCCGGATCACCGACGGATCGATCCGACCATCGCAACGGAAGGCGAAGACAACATGCCCAAGGCAACCCTCGAGACCCCCGAACAGCCCACCGCCGACAAGGCGCCCAAGAACGGCACCGGCAGGAAGAAGAGCACCAAGGCCACGACGCAGGTCGAGCAGAAGCCGGATACCGACAAGGCCGCCATGGATCCGGGCCGCAAGCAGGCGCTCGATCGCGCCCTGGCGCAGATCGAGAAGGCGCACGGCAAGGGATCGATCATGACCCTCGATGGCGACCGGCTTGCCGGCATCAAGTGCGTGTCGACGGGGGCGCTCAGCCTCGACCTTGCGCTTGGTGGCCGAGGTCTTCCTGAAGGACGTGTGGTCGAAGTGTTCGGGCCGGAATCCTCCGGCAAGACGACGCTCGCCCTGACCGTCGCGGCGCACGTGCAGCGTGAGGGAGGCGTCGCGGCATTCATCGACGCGGAACACGCCCTCGATCCGACCTGGGCGAAGAAGCTCGGGGTGAACATCG
>NZFT01000073.1 GCA_002690755.1 Phycisphaerae bacterium | reverse complement strand
CGCTTTCGCTGCGCATACAAACCATAAGTTCTTATGCTTGCTAGTGAGGAGTAACTCGTAGGATCATTATGCAAAAGGCACGCCGTCACCCCGAAGGGCTCCGACCGCTTGTAAGCACACGGTTTCAGGTACTTTTCACTCCCCTTGTCGGGGTGCTTTTCATCGTTCACTCACGTTACTGGTTCACTATCGGTCGTCGAGGAGTACTTAGGCTTGGGGGGTGGTCCCCCCATGTTCAGACCGGGTTTCACGAGCCCGGACCTACTCTAGGCCTCACCGGCAACATTGCTACAGGACTATCACCTTGTATCGTCTGCCTTTCCAGGCAGTTCGCAATGCATTCCGGCTAATCCGCTTTCGCTCGGCGCTACTTACGGAGTCGCTGTTGCTTTCCTTTCCTACGGTTACTGAGATGTTTCAGTTCACCGCGTTCGCTTCCGTACCCTATGCATTCAGATACGGATGACCCTTACGGGCCGGGTTTCCCCATTCGGAAATCCCAGGATCAAAGCTCGGTTACCAGCTCCCCTGGGCATATCGCAGGTTCCAACGTCCTTCATCGCCTCTCGACGCCAAGACATCCACCGTGTGCCCTTGATGACTTGACCGCACCGACCGCGACCCGATCCGAACTGGATTGGGACAAGGCCGGCCCTTCCTCACCACTAGGCGTGGTTTGGAAACGACTGTCTGCAGCAAGCAAGACAGCCCGCAAGTCACATGGCTACTCAAGATCTCTCGGTCTCGATGCTCACTAATTGGCCTTCATCTTGGGAAATGGCCAGTGAGCATCGCGACATCGTGCACGAATTTTCAAAGAGCAGGCCCGATCAAACTTCCGATCGGCTCCCGTTGGCGGACGATATCCCGTCCGTTTGGGGTAGAAGAAACAGGATAGTGAGATCCCCGTGAGTGTCAACCCCACCAAACGGGCAAAAGGCCCAATTCCAGTCTTGTTTTTGCGATTGGGCCCCGTTTTTGATCCTTCGCAACTCCAAAATGAACCCGTTTCAAGGGTTAAAGGGCTGATTTACGGGTTTTCCAAGACCCGAATCTTCGCCCCTTCTCCGGAAAATGACGCCCGCTTGCATGGGACTGGCTGTGGAAAACCGATGACGGCAGGAAAGCCCGAACCACGCGTGAAAATCCTTCGGTGACGGCGGCCCCCCTGTCTCTCCACCAACGGAGGATGCCCCCCACCGCCTGCGTCACACGTGATCGATGGAAGCCCATGGGCCGCCCACGCGTGCATGACGAGCGTTTCATCCGAAGCCCGCCGGTTCCGATGCGATGGCTCCATCCCGACCCGCGCCGTTCACAGCTCGGAAACGTCGTCTACTTCGTCGACCGCGTTCTCGATTCGGGCCTCGTCGGCGTCCCACTTGGGTTTCGTTCTGGTTTCACCGACCGGACGGCCGCAGGCGGATCCGCGGCGACACGCGGACCGGGCGACGACAACGGAAGCGAAAGAAAAACGCGGTCGCTCCTTGAGGAAGCGACCGCGTGGAAGAATCGTTTCGTTGCGAAAGAGCCTTGATTCGAAGGCGTTTTCTCGCGCCGTCAGGAGGACTGGCCCTGACTGGCATCGGTCTTGAATCGGATTCGGTCCTGATTGACGAGCTCTCGAGAAGGGACCCGGAGACGCAGCTCGGTCCCGTCGATTCGGCGGCAGACCACCGTGGCATCATCGTCGCGATCGAGTCCGGACCCGCCGGAAGCCGCGGGATCCGCGACCACATCGACCAGGTACCAGTCGGTCGAGAAGTCGACGGCGACAGGACGATCGCCACCCGGAACCGTGATCGTGCGGCCGATCTGCTCCCCGGGCTGGACGCTGAACTGGGTGCTCCGACGACTTCCGTTGAAGTAGCGGTACATCTCGACCCGGACTTCACCGAGACCGAGCGAACCACCCTCCTCGGAAGCGCGAACCACGTAGAACTCGACCGGGGGTGAGATTTCGACCGGCGACGACCAGTCGCTGGTGAGCGACTCGATCGTGAACGACCTGGCCCGTTCCTGCTGGGCTTCGAGCAACTGCCGGCTTCGGGCGAACAGCGGGTTGTACAGAAGCACCGTGCATCGATATCGATAGGTCGCACCCGGCTCGACCGAGAGGTCGTGGGTCCAGACCAGCATCTCGTCGTCCACGGCGATGTCGATCACCTCGACCGCCTCGGTCTCGACCGATCCCATGAAATCCGCGGCGGCGGGGTCCATCGCCTCGAGATCGTCCTGAAGTCGCTCGATCTCGGAACGGAGCCGATCGAGCTTCAGGGTGAGGTTCATCCGGCGGCGACGATCCGTGGCCGACCCGACGCTGGAAGATCCCTTCTTGCCCTGGCCACTGGATCCGAAGCCCGGATCGCCGTTGGGGTCGGACTTGCCTCGGCCCTTGTCACGACCACCACCCCGGCCGCTGCCGGAATCCTCGTCCTCGGCGCCGGCGTCACCTTCCCGGAGCTCTCCACCAAGCTCCTTCAGGGTCGCTTCGATCCGGCCCGCGGAACTGACGCGATCACGCAGACGACGCTCGATCTCACGCTGCTCCTGGCGCCGCGCCGCCTCCTCGTCGCTCACGTCGGCCATGCCGTCGTCGGCCGTGAGTTCGCGATCATCAAACAGCGCTGGTGCCGCGAAACTGTCGTTCCGGGTCGCGTAGAACTCGGGCTGGAGCACTTCGAGCTGGTTCACCTTGTCGTCGAGCTGCAGCCAGATCTGCTGACGGAAGCCCGCATCGAGGGTCCCGTCCGCGATCCGTTCCACGATCTCCTCGCGGTAGGACAGTCGTCCCGGCACCGGTTCGACGATCTGGGCCGTTCCCCACTCGCCGTCGTCGCCCTTCGCCTGTCGCTCGAACACGACATCGATCACGTAGGGACGGCGGTTGTACCAGTTGCTGGGAATCTGGCTCCGCATCGGATTCACCATCGAATCCTGGCCCTCGAGCTCCGCGCGGAAGCCTGCGAGATCGATCGACGCCACGGGCGTGGTCCAGATCAGATCACCGGAGGACGAGCCGACGAGATCCGCCAGATCGGCATTTCGTTCGAGTTCGGTGGCCTCCAGCGTGTCGATGGTCTGCATGACCATCGGCTGGATCCTCGGCTCGGGAATGACCGGCTCGTAATACCAGACGTCCGACGTTCCGACCTCTTCGGGCAGGAGCACCGACGCCAGCGACGGCGCGATGAGCGGTGGCATCGTCGAAGGACCCGTGGAGCCCGCGAGCCGGTCGCGGAACGCCTTGCCGCCGCTTCCGTCGACCGCGAGGAACTGCTCGGTGTCGGCCTCGGCATCGGGCTGCAGCTGGCGACTGAGCTCGCGAGCCTTGCCGACCATGACCTCGTCGACCTCGGCGGGTGCGAGGGTCCGGTTGTCGATCTCCGCGGTGACCGCGTCGTAATCGATCGCGATGGCGGCGAGCACGGCGAGCATGACCACGGCGGCGAGGCCGAGGACCATCTTCTCGATGTGCTGTTCCCAGAAAGGAATTCCCTTGTTCATCGATGGCGTTCCACTACGAGTATCGGGGTGTTTCGGGTTCGGATGCTCAGCCGGCCTGGCCGGCTGCGTTGTTCGGTTCGCTCTGGATTCCCAGTGCTTCGCGGAGATCGGACGGCATCGCGTCGGCGGTCCATTCCCGGAGCCAGACCGACTCCAGGCGGATGTTCACCCGCGACACCGGTTCGATCCCGTAGATGAAGCCCCCGTTGGCCGCCGAGAAGGCGTTCGCAGGGCGGATCTTCACGTCGAGCACCGTCATGAAGTTCTGCTGGGCGATCGCGTCGATCACCTTGGGGATCCCACGCGTGGCGACCACCAGTTCGCATTCGACGATTCGCACGTCGTAGACGTCGTTGGAAGCCCGGCCGGTGATCGACAGGGACTTGTCCACGTTCGCGGCGACTCCGGGATCGACCCTGGCCTTCCCGGGTCGGGCCGGCGCACCGGCACCGGACGCCGCGGGGGCTGCCGCGGCCGCGTTTCCGCCACCTCGACCACGTCGGCCGGGGTTGCCTCCACCGGCACCCATGCCGGGGGTTCCCCCACTGAATCCGGATCCACCCGAATTCCCCCCACCCTCGGGCAGCTCCGCGCCGAGCGGGAGCACGTTGAGTGAGACCAGTCGCTTCATCGGACCCTGGAGCACCGTTTCGTCGCCGTTCGCGGCGGCGAAGGCGTGGAGGAGGTCCTCCGTGACCCAGTAGTCCCACTGCCATTCGAACATCATGCCGAGCGGGAGCATCGACTTCGGCTCCGGGGCGATCGGCATCTGGCCGAGTCCCGCGTAGAAGCGGATCGGGCTCGTGCCGTCCTCGCCGAGTGCATGACTCCGATAGATGTTGAGTCGGGCGGCGGCGAGTTCGCCGCGCATCGCGTCGATTTCATCACCCTCGAGATCGTCGACGGAGTCCTTTCGAGCACCCGAGACGAAGACGTCCCGGCGTCGCGAGAGACGTTCGGAAACCGCCTGGGCCTCGGGCGGCGTTCCCGCCTGAACCTCGGCCAGCAGGTTGCGATACGCCTCGACCAGTGCTTCGTGCATGGCGAACGGCATCTCTTCGAGTCCGGCCTTGCTTCGCGGCGCGGGGAAGTGATCCGGAAGGATGTCATCCGCGGTGCGAACCCGACCGTTGATCGATCGATTTCGCTCGAGACCGGCCGCATGGACGATTTCCGCCTGGGACCCGATGGTGGTCACCGCCGACTCGTACGCCTCGAGGAGTCGTGGATTCACGACGCCACGGACGGAGATGGGGTCGCCACCCGGAACCTCGAGGGCCACGGTCGTCGATCGATAGCGGTCGAGTTCCTTGACCTTGGAGGCGGTCTGCTGCAACTCGGCCCGCAGGGACGCGTTCATGCCGCTCGAGATGACCCAGGCCGTGATCGGTGCGGCGAGGATGATGACGGCGCAGATCACCACGACGAGGTGAGATTTGATCCAGCGAAGAACGGGGGTCATTCGCAGTTGGCCTTTCTAACACCGGATTCGACCGGTGAATCGACTGGGGACGCTCGAAAATGGCGGTACGGCGACCGCCGGAGATCATTCCTGGTTCAACCTTCGTTCAACTTCACGCGGAAGGTCACACGCCCGATGTGAAACACGTCACCGGGACTGTAGAGGCTCGGTTCGCCGGGAATCGCCGCATCGGTGGCGAGATCGACGAAGTCGACCTTGTCATCGACCGGCTGGTTCGGACGACGGCTGCCCGTACCGCCGAACCCCGTGTCACCATCCTGGTTACCCGCACCGAATCCGCCCCGGGAGCCGCCGGTGAAACCACCACCGGAACTCGCAAAGCCACCGCCGGTCGGATCGGCGTCGGGATTGACCTTCTTGCTGGGATCCGCCTTCTTCTTGCCGGGCTGCCCGGCACCACCGCCGGCCGCGAATCCGGTCCCCGTGGGACCACCGGTCTGGCCGCCCCGACCCGTGCCGCGGCTGCCACCGCGTCCGCTGTCGCGGCCGGTGTTCTTGCCGGCGTTCGAAGCCCGGGAAGTGGAGCTGGACGCGCCCCCGCTGACCTCGTTCTCGCCGGTGTCCGTGACCTTGACGATCTGCAGGTCGCCGGGATTGGAGCTGAAGGAACCGGGAACCACGACATACGGCACGCCGTCCCGGGTTCCTGACGCCGCAAGATCGTTGATGAAGCGGCCGATGGTGTCGTTGATGAAGCCTCGTTCGTCGTCGTTGCTGAACGCGACCTGCATCTCGACGTCGAGGAATCGACCGTCCTCGGAGGGCGTGTAGGTCGCACCGAAATCCTCGAGCAGGACCAGATTCCGCTTCCCCGGGGGGATCGCCTTGATCTTCTCGAGGTCGCTGCCGAGAAGTTCCGGCTGCGGCCCCGCCGAGGCGACGGCGTTCATCGCATCGGTCACCAGATGCGGCCAGACCTCCCGATCATCGAGCAGACGCTCGAGATTCGTGGACGAGAAGCCGATGTTCGCGTCCGCCGAGATCCGGTCGAGATCACCCTTGTTCTTCTTGGCGAGTCGGACGACGGAGTCCACCTCGTTGGCACCGGCGATCGACTCCGCCCCCATCGAGGTCTGGGCCGAGAAGGGCTTGAGGAACATCATTCCGCTGGCGACGAGGGCGATTCCCGCCGCGGCCACGAACCACTTGGTCTTCGACGCCCAGGTCAGATCGCGGACCACTTCCGTCGGCGCGAGGTTGACGTCGATCTCGGCCTCGCCGAGTCCCTGCAGCGCGAGCCCGTAGGCCGTCGCCATGCTGACGCCGTGCGACGCGAAATCGGCGTCCATGCGGCCTTCCACCTGGATCCGGCGGAATTCGTCGAATCGGCCGACGTTCAGGTTCAGCTGCTGGCCGAGGAACTTCCGGAGTCCCGGGATCTTGAAGGTGCTGCCGACACCAAGCACGTTCTCGATCCTGACCCCGCGATTCATGTTCTCGTAGTGGCTGATCGAGCGTTGCACGTCCTGAAGCAGATCGCCGAAGACCGGCCGCATCGCCTGCATGATCTGCTTGGCGTACTTGCTGCTCGCCGATTCCTGCTTCAGCTTCTCCGCCTTGGCGTAGGGCAGCTTGAAGGCTTCCATGATCGCCTCGGTGAAATCACTTCCGCCGATCGGGAACGTCCGGATCCAGCACTTGTCACCGTCCACCACGACGAGGTCACTCGCCTTCGTGCCGATGTCCAACACCACGAACGGCTTGTTCTGCCCGCCCGCGAGGTCGAAATGCACCGCATTGAAGATCGCGACGGGTCCCAGCGTGACCGTGCCGGGCTCGAGGCCATGCTCGCTCCAGATCGCGAGGCGATGGTCGAGCACGTCCTTCTTGATCGCGAAGATCCCGACCTCGGTCTCGGGGGAGTCCTCGGACACGAACTTCTTCGCATCCCACTCGACCTCCTCGATCGGGAACGGAATCTGCTGCGCCGCCTCGAACTGGATGATGTCCGGGATCTTCTTCTCTTCGACGGGCGGAAGCTTCGCGAACCGCGGAAGGGAGGAACGTCCTTCGACGCTCATCACGATCGGGTCCTTTTCGAAATTCTTCTGGCTCGAAAGCGTGCCGAGGGTGATTCGAATCATCTCGTCGACATCGAGATCCGGCGTGCTGAGCGGACGCTTGTGCGGGAACTCGCCGAAATCGGAGACCGTGATCTGATCACCGGATCTTTCGAGCCGGATCGCCTTCACCGCGAAAGAACCGACTTCGATGCCCCATGCTGTCTTGCTTCCAGCCATTCGCGCGCCTCTCTGGGAAATCCACTGGTGCCGAACGCCCGCGACGCGGGGCTCGGATCGAAACAGAAACTATAGCGGAGCGGCGCCTTTCGGTCGGCTGAAACCGCTTCGGTGGTTGGGAAGAAGAGAATCCGACCGACGTTCCATACGAGTCGAGGATGAACCCCGGTTCCGGCCATTTCTCGGTGTATGCTGGACGAACGGATACGCTGTCCGCCCCGGAATGACACGAATGCACACCGACGACTCAACCCCCCCCGATCCGACCGACCGCCCGATCCACGCTCCGACCCCCACGGACGACACCCCGCCCGTGCCGACCGACGAGGATTCGCCGGCGAACGCCGAAGCGACCGCGATGGATGCGGAACTTCGGGCGGCGATCGGAGACAACCCGGCTCCGGAAACGCCGATCTCGAAGTCCGACTCCTCGGCGACCCCCGCCACCGAGCCGGAACCGGTCGCGACCACCGACAATCTCGCCTCGGAGATCGATGCCGCGCTCGCCGGCGTCGATCTCATGGCCCTCGCCGCCGAGGAGACGCCGGAAATCGGCAGTCGCATCAAGCTCGAGGGTGGCCGCCGGACCCGCAGCGGACACATCGTGTCGATCCGAAACGGCGATGTCCTCGTCGAATTCGGCCCCAAGAAGCAAGGGGTCTGCCCCCTTTCGCAGTTCAAGACGGCCCCGGAGGAAGGCACCTCCGCGGAGTTCATCGTCGAGCGACTCGACTCCGAAGGCCTCTACGTGCTCAGCGTTCCCGGCGTGGTCCAGAAGGCGGACTGGGGCAACCTCGAAGTCGGCCAGACCGTCGAAGGCAACGTGGTCGGCGTGAACAAGGGCGGCCTCGAAGTCGAAATCGCCAAGCACACCGGATTCATGCCCGCCGGCCAGATCGACATCCGCCACATCCCCGACATCTCGGTGATGCTCAACGAACGAGTGACCTGCCGAGTCACCCAGCTCGACCGCAAGCGCGGCCGACTCGTCCTCAGCCGACGCGCGGTGATCGAGGAGGAGCGGGCGAAGAACCGGGAGACCATCCTCGCCTCGCTCGAGCCCGGCCAGCGGCGCACCGTCGTGGTGACCAGCATCCAGGCCTACGGCGTCTTCGCCGACCTCGGCGGGGTCGACGGTCTCATCCACGTGAGCGAACTCTCGCACGACCGGGTCCGGGATCCGGGCGACCACGTGAAGCTCGGCGACGAGTTCGAAGTGGTGATCACGAAGATCGACACCTCGGGCGACCAGCCCAAGATCGGTCTCAGCCGCAAGGCCGTGGTCGCGGATCCCCGGGCGGGACTGATGAATTCGCTCGAAACCGGCGCCACGGTGAGCGGCACGGTCCGCAAGACCACTGATTTCGGCGCTTTCGTGGAGATCGCCGACGGGGTCGAAGGCCTTCTTCACATCTCGGAGATCAGCCACAAGCGGATCGACCGCGTCGATTCGGTGCTGCAGGCCGGCGAAGTGATCCAGGTCAAGATTCTCTCGATCGACTCCGACAAGGGACGCGTGAGCCTGTCCAAGAAGGCCCTCGAGGCGAGACCCGCGGCGTCGGGTCGCGGTGGTCGTGACGGGGGCGGGGACGTCGAACGTGCCGAAGACCCGGAGATGCGGAAGCTGCGAGCGCGCTTCAGCGGCGATCTCAAGGGCGGCCTCGGCTGATCCCAGGACCCGTCCCCGATGCTTCAGGTGCATCTCGCCACCCACGGTGACCCGGCCTCCCTCACGCCCGAGGTCCGCGCGGGGCACGATCCCTTTCTCGACGCGATGACGGCAAGGTGCGCGGGCCTCGCCGCCCTCACCCGGGGCCCGGTGGATGCCATGCCCGCGTCGTGCGAAGTCCTGGTGGGCAGCGAAATCACGGCCGAGATGCTCGCGGCGCGATCGACGCTCCGACATCTGATCGTTCCCTGGGCGGGCATTCCCGCCGGTCTGGAGGCGACTCTCGCGGCGTCCGGCCGACGCGACGTGACCATTCACAACCTCCACCACAACGCCGCGAGCGCGGCCGAAACCGGGGTGGGCCTGCTCCTGGCCGCGGCCCGGGGAATCGCCCGGCTCGATCCCCTGCTTCGAACCGACGACTGGCGTCCGCGATACGAACCCCGACCGGCCCGCCGGCTGGAAGGTGGCCGGGCCGCCGTCCTGGGCCGAGGCGCGATCGGCGGGCGGGTCGCCCGGGCCCTCGAAGGGCTGGGCATGACCGTCGATCGAATCGGCCGACCACCGGCCGGCGGCCGCTGGGCCGCCTCCGACCTCGTGGCCCGACTCGATGGCCGGCAGGTGCTGGTGGTCGCGATCCCGCTCGGCCCCGAGACCGAAGGGGTGGTGGACGGCGCCGTGCTCGACGCCCTGGTCGACGGCATCGTCGTGAACGTGGGCCGGGCCAGGCTCATCGATCAAGACGCCCTGTTCGATCGGCTCGCCGACGGCCGGCTCTTCGCCGCCGGCCTCGACGTCTGGTGGCGGGTCCCCACGACCGTCGAGCACCGCGCCGACTGGCCCCCCGCCGATCGACCGTTCCGGGACCTCGACAACGTGGTGATGACGCCGCACGTCGGTGGCGGACTCGGCGAACCCGAGATCGAGATCCACCGCGCGGAAGCGCTGGTCGAGGTCCTCCGCCGGCTCGATGGCTAAAGCGACCCGTCGTCCGCCGCCGCCTCCAGCCGATCGATGATCAGGGCGAGCCCCGCGGCATCCACGAGCGGAACGTCGCCGCCGTCCACGAGATCACCGGTGTCGATCGCGACCTGATTCGGCGGACACCGGCGAATGCGGAACTCGACCCCCTCGAGCACACCCTCGATCGTCTCCAGCGTGCCGAATCGCGAGCGCGAGGAACCGAGTCGAACCGGTTCCACTCCGATCGCCTCCAGTTCCCCGGCGATCTCGCGAATCCCTCGATCACCGTGGTGACGAAGGTGCAACCGATCCTCCGGATCGATCCGCCCCAACGCCGCACGGCCGGCGAGCCGACTGCCGAGAAAGACGTTTCGATCGTCCGCGAAGCGTTCCTCTTGAAGATCCATCGCCTCCAGCAGATCGAGCGCGACGCGAAGCCGGTCGGCTCGCCATCGGCGGAGACCGGATTCCCCCATCGCGGCCGACCGCATCGCTTCCAGATGCCTGCGGATCAGGCCCCGCAGTCTCGATGGCACGTCACGGGCCCGCATCGCCGACGCCGCGTCCGGATACCGACCGGCGTGGATCTCGGCGGCCGTCGACCGGGCGAGGTCGTCGTCGAGGATCCGCCGATCCGTTCGATGGCGAGGATGACCTTCCGGGTCGGTCATGTTCGTGGTGATTCCGGAGTCCCGGGTGGCCGGTCCGAAGGCGCCCCGTCTCAGTCGGATTCGGGCCCCGGCGATCCAAGTTCGTCGAGTCGAAGCGATTCGACCGACCGTCGCAGGAGCAGGTAGGTCCGAGTCCCGGACACCATGCAGAAGGCGATCAACCAGCCCATCGCGACCAGGGTCACGACCGACCGCCAGCCGTCGAGGATGCCCACCGCGAGCCATCGGGTCCCCGTCGTCGTCGACTCGGTGACCACGGGTACGGCGTCGAGCGAGGGCCACGCGGTCCCGTCGGCGATTCCCGTCGGCCCACCGAAGAAGCCGCCCGCGGCGCGAGCGCCTTCGAGCGTGATCGTGGCGACGCCGGAGACCAGCAGCCAGCCGACCACGCCGGTGACCACCGCCGTCCCGATCAGGACCAGAAAACGCCCGGGCCGCATGCGGATCAGGCCGGCGGTCCGAACGACGATCTCGGAGGGATCCCCGGATTCGCAAGCCGCCGCGGCGGAGAGGATCGGCAGCGAGACGATCCAGGCGGTCAACACCAGCGCCGCCGCGAACGCGAACACCAGCGCGGCGATCCACCCGATCGCGACCAGCACGTCGACGCCCGGGATGAGGGCCACCAATCCGAGCACGAATGCGGGTATCAGGAGGATGATCGCGAGCACCGGAGGAAGCAGCGTCGCACCCCACAATCGGCGGAGGTCGCGGATCGTCCAGCGGATGACCGTGAAGGCCGGGACGTCCCGGTCGCGACCGAAACGCTCGGCATCCAGCCGCGCGATGGCCCCGCCGAACATCGAGATCAGGAGAAGGAACAGCATTCCGAAGACGACGAGAAAACCGCGGTCATGCGTCCAGATTCTCGCGAGGTTCGCGAAGATCGCTTCGTCCACGCCGGCGACGACCGCCGATGGATCGAGATGAACCACGCCGGTCGCAAGCCGACCGAGACCACCCCGCAGGTCACTGGTGAAACTCTCGAACGTCCCCCTTCGTCGAAGTCGTTCCACGATGGAACGGACCTCGGGATCGGCCGTCGCGAAGGCCGCTTGCACCTCGAAGCCGTCGACGCCCGGGGTCTCCCACCCGTGGGGACGCTCGAATTCCTCCACGTGCTCCCGGAACAGGTCGGAAAGCGTCGGATCGGTCGCGATCGCACCGACGGGAGGCATCGAGGTCGGCGAGGAGGCATCCCCCAGCGACCCCGCGAGAAAGAACAGAAGCAGAACGAGTGCCCCGAGCAACAGTCGCTCCGGCCGCATCGCGGCGAAGACGCCCGTGGCCACCAATCTCGCATCCGCGCCGAGCGTCGCGAGCGAGCCGGTCGGGGGCTCCATGAATCGCACGATGTAGTCGTCGGGTTCGTCTTGCACGGGACCTCCGTGAGAGCATGCTACCGGGCCCCGTCATCGTTTCCGAGCCCGGTCGGTTCCACCGCGCCGATCCGAGGCGTTCCAATTCGGCGGAGCGCGGCCGCCGCATCATCGAGAATCCACCCCCGAAGNCGATCGTCCCCCCCGCCGGACATTCGGGCGGCGTCCGCCGCGTGGAGCATGTTGGCGGCGTAGTCGATCGCCTCGACATCGGGATGGCCAAGTTCCAGAAACACGTGAATGGCCCAGGGGCGGCTCGTGGCGTTGTCGGGCTGGGTGTGCTCCAGATGCCACTCGACCGCCCGCCGAAGCCGGGCGGTGAGCCGTCGCCGAGCCTCCGGATCGCCCTCGGCATCGAGCGCGAGGCGCCAGGCCGCGTGCATCACCGAAAGTTCGCATTCCGTCCAGACCTCGATCGCGAGATCGTCCCGCGGCCGGAGCATCGGCCCGATCGACGCCTCGTCCGGGCTCATGCCCTCCAGATCGAGCAGCCGGGTGGCGGCGGTCCCGGTTCGAACCAGTTCCCACGCCTTGATCGCGGGATCGTCCTCATCGAATCCGTGCTGGGGCGGATGTTCGAGAGGCGTCGAGCCTTCCGCCTTCGCCCCATGCTCGAAGAGGCGCACCCATGAATTTCGATTCGTGAGATCCGGTCGTGTGGGCACGGTGTCTTTTCCTTGGATTCGGGGTGGGCGAGCACTAGTCTAGGATCGTGGAGCGTGGAGACCAATCTCGGAAGCGATCAACGGACTCGCTCCGGTGTCCGACCTGCGGTTGCGTGCAGAACAACGCCGAGGCGTCCGAGTTCGCCGGTCCTCACACCGACGCCCCGGCGTCGTGCGAGATCTGCGGCGCCGCTTTCGGCCGACGGCCTCGCGTCGTNGTCCTCGACCCGTCNGAGAGCTCGCAGGTCGAGTCCCACTGGGCACGGTGGCTCGAACAGCGCCGGGTCGAGCGATGGATCTGGTTCGGCTTCTTCACCGGACTCGCCCTCGCGATCGCCGCCATGGCGGTCCCGTTCTGACCGACCGGAAACGGAGCGATCGAGCCGACCGGGCTATCGTGTCCGCATGAGCAACCAGAACCAACGTCTCGATGAGGTCCTCTCCGCGATCGACGCGGGATTCGACGCCTCCGTCGATCGACTCGCCGACATTCTTCGAATCCCCTCGATCAGCACCGATCCGGCCCACGACGACGACGTGCGNGCCGGGGCCGACTGGTTCGCGCGTGAATTCGAGCGACTCGGCTTCTCGACCGAGGTCGTCAAGACGCCCGGACATCCGATGGTGTTCGCCGAACGGCCCGCCCCCACGCCCGACGCACCGACGATCCTCTACTACGGACACTACGACGTTCAACCGGCCGACCCGTTGGACCAGTGGAACTCACCGCCGTTCGAACCCGTGGTCGTCGACGACGCCCACGGGGGTCGGATCGTCGCCCGGGGCGCGGTCGACGACAAGGGCCAGGTGATGACCTTCATCGATGCGTTCCGAGCCTGGATCGAGACCACCGGCGGTATTCCGGTGGGGATCAAGGTCATGCTGGAGGGTGAGGAGGAATCAGGTTCCGAGAGCCTCGACGGCTTCCTTGAATCGCACGCGACCCGACTCGCCGCCGACGTCTGCGTGGTGTCGGACACCGGCATGTGGAACGCGGAGACGCCGGCGATCACCACCATGCTGCGCGGCATGGTCTACATCGAGGCCGAGATCCGAGGACCGGGCCACGATCTCCATTCCGGCATGTACGGCGGCGCGATCGCGAATCCGGCCAACGTGATGGCCCGCATCATCGCCTCCCTGCATCGCGACGACGGTTCGATCGCGGTGCCCGGCTTCTACGACGGGGTTCAGGATCCCCCGGCGTCGGTGCTGGAGCAGTGGAAGGAACTCGGTTTCGACGAGGCCGGTTTCCTCGCCAGCGCCGGCATCAGCGCCGCGAGTGGTGGTGAATCGGGCCGGACGATGCTTGAACGGACCTGGTCGCGACCGACCCTCGACGTCAACGGCATCCACGGCGGATACACGGGCGCTGGTGCGAAGACGATCATTCCTGCCGCCTGCACCGCCAAGATCAGCTGTCGACTGGTTCCCGGCCAGGACCCGATCGCCATCGAAGAGGCACTGCGAGCCCACGTCGAAGCGATGCTCCCCGACGAATTCACCGTCGAGTTCCTCAATCACGGGATGAACCCCGCGGTGGTCGTTCCCGCGGACAGCCCCTGGCTTTCGGCGGCGAAGACCGGGCTCGCCGCCGCCTACGCGGCACCGGCCGCCGTCATTGGAACCGGCGGCAGCATTCCCGCGGTCGGCGACATTCAGGCCAAACTCGGGATGGATGCGCTCCTCGTCGGTTTCGGCCTCGATGACGACCGCGTCCACAGCCCCAACGAGAAGTTCGATCTCCGCTGTCTTCGCGGAGGCATCAAGTCCCACGCGGGGATGATCGCGGCATTCGCCGATCATTCGGCGTCCTGAAGACCGCTTCGACGCCGGACGTCAGCCGGGCGTCGATCCGCCGATGTCCGGCCCGAGATCGCACGACGGCGATGTTCCGTGAGTTCCCGGGCCGCGGTGCGTCGTCGTTCCAGTTCATCCGACCGGCCCGCGCGACGGCTCGCCAGCAACAGGACCCCGCCGAATGCGGGGACCAGACACCCCGAGACCACGATGATGGTGGGCAACCAGGCCATGCCTTCCGGATCGACCTGATCGCGCGTCGGCGGGAGTGGGTATTCGCCCCCGATTGCTCGCCGATGCTCCGTCCCCTCCCGCAGTCGTCCGGAGCGGTGATGGGAGTAGAATGCAAGCGATGCCGACCCACTTCCGGTTTCCCAGACGCCCGACGTCCGATCGCCGGAACCATCCGACGACGCGTGGTCGCATGAATCCGATCCTGCTTCTGGCCGTGGCGATGGTCGCGATCACCGAGGCCTCGTTCGCCCAGACGACGATGTCGATCGATCACTTCGGCGCCGGAAACGCGTTCCGGCCCGGCGGCAGCACCGCCGTCCGCATCCGGATCCAGAGCGATCTCGACGAATCGGTGCCGGGGATCGTGCAGTGGGAGACGATNAACGGCGATGGCGACACGGTCGTCAACAGTCGCCGCCTCGCGATTCCGGCCCGGGGCGGTCGAGCGGTCACTTGGCTGGTCGCGGAACTGCCTTCGCGATCCGCGGCCGCGGACCTCTTGCGGACGATCTGGACCTTTCGGCTCTTCGAGTTCGAGGATGGCGTTCGCACCCGCGAGATCTCGGTCGCGAGGATCGACGCCGGATCCGCCCTGAACATCCCCCGTCCGGTCGAACAGACGCAGGGCATGGCGATGGTGATCGGACGGAACAACGCAGGCCTCGGAGGGTTGGACCGCATCCGTGGATTCTCGATCCGTCCCGGGCTCAACGAAGAGACGATCGTCGTCGCGAACGTCGAACCCGGCGACCTTCCGGACGCCGCCGCCGGCCTCTCGCCCTACGAGTTGATCGTCTGGGCCGCCAACGACCAGCGTTTCCTTCCGTCCAGCATCGACAACAAACCATCGATCGAAGCCGCCCTGCGAGGCTGGATCGAGCGTGGCGGCCATCTCGTGATCCTGCTGCCCGCGACCTCGGATCCGTGGCGACTCGGACGCAACGAGTCGGTGTTCGGCGGGCTGATGAACGGCCTCGTCGCGATTCGCGAGGACGGCGTCGCGCTTCGTGACCTCCTCCCGGCCCTGAGCGACCGAGGATCACTGCGCGACATGCAACGGCTCCAACCGATGCACCGCTTCGATCCCGACGCGCTCCCGGCGGCCTGGCGACCCCTGGCCGCGGTGACGCCGCCGGGGACGTCCCGGGCGACGCCGGACGCGAACGACGCCACGGCGATCGTCGCGCAACGGCTTCAGGAGGCCGCCGAAGGCGGGCCCGAACCGATTCTCTACGCGGTGCGACGGGACGTCGGGCAGGGAATCCTCGACGTGGTGGGAATCGACGTCGCCGATCCCGACCTTCGACTCCAGCAGGCGGGCGGCCTTCCGAAGACCAGCATCTTCTGGAACGACATCCTCGGTCGGCGGGCCTTCAGCGCGTCCGGCACCACGCTCGAAGCGCTCAAGACCGAGAAACGCCTGGTGACCCGCCCTTCAATCGACAATCTCGGCGCGGGCGAGGTGATCTCCCGCGGCATCGGGCTCACCAGCGGCGCGGTGGGCGGCGTGCTGGGCGGGTTCGTGCTGTTCGCGTTGTACTGGGCGCTCGCGGGGCCGATCGGATTCGCGGTGCTCTCCCGAATCGGACGCAAGCGACTCGCGTGGCTCGCTTTCGCCGCCACCACCGTGATCTTCTCGGTGATCACGTGGGCGACCAGCCGCGTTTCGACCGGCGGGCCGATCGAAATGCGGCATCTCACGATGCTTCGTCACGTCTACCGTCCGGAAGGAACGCCGGATGACCTTCCGCAGTTCGATCTCGCCCGGGCCTGGTTCTCCGCCCGGCTTCCGGGGTACGGCATGGTGCCGGTCGAACTCGGTGGCGACGACGTGGCGGGGAATCGACTCGATCAGTTCTCGCCACCACCCAACGGGCTCGCCCAACAGTTCCCGAACACGGACCGGTACGAGATCCGGTTCGACGAGGCCGATCGCCAGCTGGTGCCGGCCCGCGCCACCAGTGCCGAGTTCGTCGCGAACTGGATGGGACGTCCCGCCTCCGTCGAAGAGGCCTGGAAGTCGACGCTCAAGGTGAAGCTCGACGACCCCGTGCGGCTCGAACGCCACGCCGGCGAACGAATCTCGTTGAGCGGCACCATCGTCAACGCGACCGGACTCCCGCTCGAGGACGTCTACGTGCTCGTGGTCTTCCCCCTCCGCACGCCGAGCGCGTTCCTCCCCGACGACGTCCCCGACACCACCCTCCCCGTGGTGCTCGACGATCCCCCGAACTACGGCGCGTTCGTCGCGCTGGCGAACCGGATCGGTCCGGGCGACGAGATCGATCTCCGAACCATCCTCGAAGACACCGGCCGACCCGTGTCCGAGCGTCTTCGTGGCAAGCGAAGTCTCGCGACCCAGATCCGGAACACCTTCCTCGAGCCCGCCTCCGCGGCGGCCGAGGACGGCTTCAACGCCATCGCCATGGGGAACGCCGGACTCCGACTGACCGAGGTCGAACGTCGACGCTATCTGCGGATGCTCGCGATGTTCAACATGCTGCCACCACCTCGTCTCGAGGTGAAGGAGAACGCCGGCGCGGTCGGCGCGGTCGCCTTCCACCGCTGGCTCGGCAGAGGCATGGACACCTCGATTCGATTCGCNGAGCCGGGCGTGTTCGTGTTCGCCGCGGTGAGCGGCGCGCCCTGTCCGGTGCCGATCTCGATCGACGGTTCGCGGGTGTCCGGCGAAGGCCTGGTGATGCTCCAGTGGGTTCATCCGCTGCCGCCGGTCCTGGAGCAGCTGGCTCGCCCCGCGTTCCGGACGGAGGAGGAGGCGGCCTCGGCGTTGAAGCAGGATTCCGTGGACCCCCGCAATGGAGTGGCCTCGACATGGCGATGATCGAGACGATCAATCTGACGAAGAAGTACGGCGAACTCGTGGCGCTGGACAACCTCAACCTCGTCGTCGAGGAGGGCGCGTGCCTCGGCTTCATCGGTCCCAACGGGGCCGGGAAGACGACCACCATCAAGATCCTCGCGACACTCCTCAAGCCGACCTGGGGCGAAGCGCGGATCGACGGAAACGTGGTCGGGTACCAGAACCACCTGATTCGTCCGGTGATGGGATACGTCCCCGACTTCCTCGGTGCGTACGAAGACATGCTGGTGCTGGAATACCTCGAGTTCTTCGCCGCCTGCTACGGAATCCACGGCAAGCGTCGGCAGAAGGTCGTCGGCGACGTCCTCGACCTGACCGAACTCGGCTACAAGGCGAAGAGCGAGGTCAACGGACTGAGTCGCGGGATGCAGCAACGGCTCTCGGTCGCCCGGGTGCTGCTCCACGACCCGAAGGTCCTGTTGATGGACGAACCCGCTTCCGGCCTCGACCCTCGCGCCAGGATCGAGATCCGCGAACTTCTCAAGGAGCTCCGTCGCATGGGAAAGACCATCATCATCAGTTCCCACATCCTTCACGAGCTCGCGGAACTGTGCAACGCGGTCGCGATCGTCGAGAAGGGGCAGCTCCTGTTCAACGGCACGGTCGCCGAGATCATGCGCCGAGCGGGCACCGGACGCCTCGTGCACATCACCCTCGACGATCGCCACGAGGAAGCCGTCCGCATGCTCACGGAGGTCAAGGGCATCGAACAGGTGAACGTCAGCACGTTGGAGGGCCGGCCGAGGATCGACGTGACGCTCGATCCCGAACACGGCCTGCCGGTGAGCGAACTGCCGAGCCGCCTCATCGCCCAGGGATTCCGAGTCGAGACGATCCAGCACGAGCAGGTGAACCTCGAGACCGCGTTCATGCGACTCACCAAGGGGATCGTCTCGTGAGCGTCGAAGCCCGCGTGCTGCTGGTCGCGGATCGAAACCGCTCGGGAATCCCCGCGGTGCTGTCGATCATCGAACCGGCGATCGAACGAAACGCCAGCGAGGTGGTCCGGATCGGCCCCGAGGACCCGCTGCCGGAGACCCGCTTCGACGTCGCGGTGGTGCTCGGCGGCGACGGCACGATTCTCGGCCAGGCCCGTCGTCTGGCGACCCGTGGCACCCCCATCGCGGGGGTCAACGTCGGTCGGCTCGGGTTCCTCGCGGAGTTCGACGCGGACGCCTTCGCCGACGCCACGGAACTCGTGCTGGGAGACGCGCCCCCGATCGTCGAACGAATGACCCTCGAGGTCCGGGTGGAGTCGCCGGACGCGGATCTCGACGACGACGAAGGCTGGACGCTCGCGCTCAACGACTGCGTGGTGACCGCCGGTGCGCCGTTCCGGATGATCGAACTCGGAATCGACTTCAACGGCCACGGTGGCCCCCACCTCTCCGGCGACGGCCTCATCGTCTCCACCCCGACCGGCAGCACGGCGTACAACGTGAGCGCGGGCGGTCCGATCGTCCATCCGACCTGCGACGCGCTGGTGGTCACGCCCCTCGCGGTCCACAGCCTCGCGTTCCGGCCGGTGGTCGCCGGCGCCGGCGAGACCATCGCGGTGACCGCGGTGCGGGTGAACGAGGGCACGACCCTGGTGATCGACGGTCAGTTGACCCGCCACCTCCGGGTCGGCGAACGGGTCCGGATCCGTCGCGGCCGCCCCCGCGTTCGATTGATTCACGACCCCCGCGCCGAATTCTGGTCGACGGTGGTGCAGAAGATGCGGTGGGCGACCGGGCCGACCTATCGAGATCGCTGAACATCGCATCCACGGTCGTCGGACCGCCCCTCGGACCCTCCGTGGTACCGTCCCCGCCTCCAGTCTCCGAACCGGATCGAGCCCCGCATGATCGACCTCAAGAACCTTCGAGAAGACCCCGACCGGTACCGGGAAGGCGTCGCCGCCAAGAACGCGAACGTCGACATCGACCGCGTGTTGACGCTCGACGGCGAACGCCGTCGCCTGCAGACCGAGCAGGAGGAGGCGCGGGCCGAGCAGAAGCGACTCGGCAAGGAGACCGGACCGCAGATCGGCCGGTTGAAGGGGGCGCTCAAGTCCGCTGAAGGCGAGGAACGGACCCGGATCGAGGCCGAGGTCATGGCACTCGAGAAGCGACCGATCGCGCTCAAGGACCGCATCCAGATGCTGGAAGCCGAGATCCAGGCGATCGATCCGAAGTTCCACGAGCTCCTGCTCGCCATCCCCCAGCCGCCCGCCGCCGACGTCCCGCGAGGTCGCGGGAGCGAGGACAACGTCGAGATCCGGCAGTGGCATCCCGATGGCTTCGATCCCGACGCCCCGTTCGCCGACCAGCGTGGATTCGCACCGAAGACCCACCTCGACCTCGTCCATGATCTCGGACTGGTCGACTTCGAACGCGGGGTGAAGATGGGTGGCAGTCGCCACTACGTCCTCACCGGCGCTGGAATGCGACTCCATCAGGCGATCCTCCGGTACGCGTTCGACTTCATGACCATCGAGCAGGGATTCACCGCGATGTCGGTCCCGGTCGTCGTCAAGGAGGATTGCATGGAAGGCACCGGGTTCTTCCCCGGCGGCCGGGAACAGGCGTACCACATCGAGGAATCGAAGCGTGGAGTGGGCCACGACCTGTACCTCACCGGCACCGGCGAGGTCGGGCTCATGGGTCTTCACGCCGACGAGATCGTCGACGTGGACGATCTGCCGATCACCTACACCACGGTCTCGACCTGCTTCCGCCGCGAGGCCGGCGCCGCCGGCAAGGACACCGCGGGGCTCTACCGGATCCACCAGTTCGACAAGGTCGAGCAGGTCGTGGTCTGCAGGGCCGACGCCGCCGAACAGAAGGAATGGCACGGTCGCATGATCGGATTCGTGGAGTCCATCCTGCAGTCGCTCGCGCTCCCCTACCGCCTGCTGCAGTGCTGCACCGGCGACCTCGGCGCNAAGAACGAGGACATGATCGACNTCGANTGCTGGATGCCNGGNCGCGGNNCNGACGGNNNNGANGGNCGCCCGGTCGGCGACTGGGGCGAAACCCATTCCGCGAGCCGGCTCGGTGACTACCAGTGCCGGCGCCTCAATCTGCGGTATCGCGATCCCGAGACGAAGAAGACCCGCTTCGCCTATTCGCTCAACAACACCGTCGCCGCGAGCCCCCGCATTCTCATCCCGATCCTCGAGATGCACCAGCAGGCCGACGGCTCGGTCACGGTGCCCGAACCGCTCCGTCCCTACATGGGCGGCATGGCCACGATCACCCCGGCCTGAACCTCACTCCGAGGCCGAATCGACCTCGGGGACGAATCGGAGCGTCGCCCGCACCGGCCAGTGGTCCGAGAGCGGACCGGCGGCGCCGGTCGGACGCCCGATGTCGCTTTCCTGTAGCGCGAGACCACGGAACAGGACGTGGTCGATGCGTCTCCCGCGAGCGTCGTCCTTCCATCCATTCCAGGTTCCGCGTGGCGCATCCTCGGATCGATCCTCGATCGCCGACCACGCATCGATGAACGCACCATCGTCCCCTGCCGCGAGGAGCGTCTCCACCGGCGGTGATTCCGGCGTCGCGTTGAAGTCTCCGAGCACGACGACCGGCTCGCCCCGCATCGACTCCGGCCGGGATGCGATCCGTGCCCGCACCAGGGCAGCACCCTTCGCACGGGCCTCGGCGCTGCGGTGGTCCAGGTGCAGGTTGGCCACCCAGATCGGCGTGCGATCATCCGCCTCCCCGGCCGGCAGCAGTCGGATCATCGTGACCATCCGGGTGCAGGCGGTGTTCCAGGACATCGACCCGGGGACCCCCGGCCGCTCGCTCAACCAGAAGTGCGTCGCGTGGTCGGGGTCGTGCCCCCAGCGATCGCTCCGCCAGAGGATCGGCACCGCTTCGCCACGCCCGGGATCGCGCTCGCGACCCCGACTGAAGCAGTCGTGGGTGTCGAGCCCCGATCTGATGGCGGCCAGCTGATTTGGAAGGACTTCCTGGAGTCCGATGACGTCCGCCCCGGAGTCGCGGAGGTGTGCGATCACGGCATCCCGTCGATGCGGCCAGGCATGGACCCCGTCCCCNGGATTGTCGTTGCGGATGTTCCAGGTCTCGACCGTGATCTCACCGGGCGCTTCATGGGTCGAGGTCGTCCCACATCCCGCACCGGCCACGAGCGAGAGGATGATGGCGATCAGGCCGGATGCGTGGGTCATGTCGAGGCTCCGGGGGATCGACTTCGGGCTGCTTCCGCAGCGAGTCGCTCGGGGACGATCTCGCGTTCCGTTGGTGGCTCAGGGGCAGTCGCCCCAGCCGATGAAGAGCAGGCCCAGGTCGGCCCCGCCGACGGTTCCGTCACCGTCGAGGTCGGCGGTCCCAGGGCCTCCCCACTGGACGAACAGGAGGCCGAGGTCGCCGTCGAGGTCCCCGGGACACGGAGGGAACCCGCAGTCGTCGGGAATCCCGTTGACGTTCGAGTCGAACTTCCCGCCGGTGAACACGGGGTCGCCGGTGATCACCCAGCGTCCGGAGAAACCCGCGCTGGAGAGATTGGTGAGCAGTTCCACGTCACCGATCGCGTCCAGCTCGAAGGCTTCCGGGGCGAAGGCGACCCAGGAACCGCTGTCCGAACCCGACTCGTCGAAGGCCGCGGGGAACCAGTTCTCGCTCAGCACCATGTAGACGCCGATGAAGAACGACGACCCCGGCTCGACCGCGATGGGCGGATTGAAGACGAAGTACTGCTCGTCGGAGATCGCCGGCTGCGTCACGGTTCCGTTCCGTTGCCGGAGCGGAACCGCATCGACGGGACTGCCGTCGCCGTCCGGATCGTCCCAGAGGACGATGCGGACCTGCTGGTTGGCCACGCCCGCGGCGAAGTCGATGCCGANCCTGCGGATGCTCGACCGGTGCTCNTCCGCGACGAACCGCTGCATCCATGCGATCCAGCCCTGCTGTCCGGTGCCGATGGCGTTCTCCGCCCGACCATCGTGCACGCGATAGNNCGCGACCTCGTCGAGGCCGAGCTGGCACTCGTCCGGAACGCCGTCTTCGTTGCAGTCCTCGCTCCGTCCGCTCGGCAGGACATCGAGGCCGTCGGGCAGGCGATTGTTGTTGCAGTCCTCGCACTCGTCGGGGACGCCGTTGCCGTCGATGTCGCCGGANTCGCCCGAGGGCAGCACGTCGCAGGAGTCCGGGATCCCGTTCCCGTNGCAATCGGGCACGAGTCCGTCCGCCACGGCGCACGCATCGACCACCCCGTCGCCGTCGCAATCGAGGTCGCACTCGTCGGGAAGTCCGTTCCCGTCACAGTCCTCGCTCGTGCCGCTGGCGGTGTCCTCGAGATCGGGGACGCCGTTGTCGTTGCAGTCGTCCTGGAACTCCACCGCCCCGAGGTCCGAGAGCGGCTCGCCGAAGGGGTTCTCCCAGTTGCCGGTGTTCGGCGCCGGTCCGGCGTCGACGAAGCGGGGATTGCCGAGGCAGTCGAGCGGCAGTCGCTCGAACGTGTCGCCGTCGCGGTCGACGTCCCAGGTGTCGCGGGGCACGCGGGTGTTGTCCGCGGCGTCGACGGCGGGCGACAGGGCGAACGGCGCCCAGTCGGTCTCGAGGTCGAGGAATCGTGGATTGACCGAGACATGCCGCGTGCCGCCGATGAGATCCGCCGGCGGCGTGATGCTGTAGCTGACCACCGGGTTGCCTTCGGGCGGCCAGTAGTACCATTCGATGCCGATCGGGCAGCCGGTGACCAGCCCGCACTCGACGCGGTTGGACCAGACGATCGTGTTGTGCATCGTGATCGACGAGGTGTAGTGGTTGATCGCCCCGCCGACATTGCCCGACTCGTTGTCGACGATGGTGCAGTTGTTGACGGCGGTCTCGGCCTCATGCGTGTAGAACGCCCCACCCTCCTTGCTGATGGACCGATTGTTCAGGAACAGGCAGCCGGTGAGTTCAAGCACCCCGGGGTAGAGGTTGACGGCCCCGCCGCGACNGAAGGCCTGGTTGTTCCGGAAGACGCAGTTGATGAACCGAAGCCCGCCCGGGGCCTCGTAGCCGCCGACCGCGCCACCGCCACCGCCACCGGCCGGGCCGTTGGTCGGGGTCCCGGTGCTGCGACAGTTGTTGAACACGCAGTTCACGAAGGTCATCGAGCCCGCGTAGAACGAGACCACGGCACCGGACCGCTCGGTCAGGCAGTTTCGGAATCGCAGGCCGTCGAACAGAAGGCCGTGAAGGTTGCCTTCGTTGAAGATCCGGGTGGTGCTGCCGCCGTCGACGATCACGCGGTTCGCGAATGGATCGCGTGCGTTCCGCTCGGTCTCCGTGCCGGTGAAGCCACCGTAGATCGAGATGCCGTCCCGAAGGTCGAAGGGGTTTCCGTTGGTCTGGTAGGTCCCGTCCGCCACCCAGATCTCGATGATCCCCGGATCGCCCTGCGCCTCGTTCAGGGCACCNCGGAGCGAGCGATACGCCGAGCCCCAGNNNAGCCCGTTGCCGTTCTGGGGGGCGTCGCGATCGACCAAACGAACTTCGGCCGCGGCAGGCGCGGCGAGGCCGCCGAAAGTGACGATGGCGAGCAGGAGGCAGGAGATCGGTCGCATGTCATGGTCTTTCGGTGCGGGTCCGGCGCGGTCGATCCGTTCCTACGATAACCAACGCCCCGGGCCGATCCAACGTGAACGACACCGTTGCCGCCTTCACCGGTCCCATCGTGCCTCCGGGCACCCCTGCGGCCCGGATGCGGGCATACTGCACCCACACCGAAACGGAGCCGCCTCGTGAAACATCGCGACGAACTCGCCGCCCCCGGCACCCCCGGTGGCCTCGCCACCCCCGAGGATCTCGTCGACCTCGACGCCCTGCTCACCGCCTACGGCGAGCGGCATCCCGATCCCGGGACGCCCGGCCAGCGCGTGTCCTTCGGGACGAGCGGCCACCGCGGCTCCGCCCTCGACTCGACCTTCAACGACGATCACATCGCCGCGATCACCCAGGCGATCGTGGAGTTCCGGACGAAGGAGGGCATCGGTGGACCCGTCCTCCTCGGCAAGGACACGCACGCGTCGAGCGGACAGGCCGAGCGGACGGCCGTCGAGGTGCTCTCCGCGAACGGTGTTCCGGTCCGCATCCAGGGCGGCATGGGCATCACCGCGACGCCGATCGTCTCGCGGGCGATCCTCGCTTTCAACGAGGGACGCCCCGCCGACGACCCGGGGCGTTGCGACGGCATCATCATCACCCCGAGCCACAACCCACCCCGGGACGGTGGGTTCAAGTACAACCCGCCCGACGGCGGCCCCGCCGGAGGCAAGATCACCGGCTGGGTCGAACGACGGGCGAACGAGATCCTCGAGGGCGATCTGGCCGCGGTCAGACGCACCACGAGCGGCGATCGCGGCCTTGCCACGCTCGACGGGGTCGAGGAGACCGACTTCATCCACCCCTACGTCGAGGCGCTGTCCTCGATCATCGACGTGGAGTCGATCCGGAGGGCGGGCCTCCGACTCGCGACGCATCCGCTGGGCGGCGCCTCCTTCCCCGTCTGGGCGGTGCTGGCCGAAGTCCACGGCATCGACGTCTCGATCGTCGACCCGACCATCGACCCCCGCTTCGGGTTCATGACCCTCGACAAGGACGGACTCGTCCGCATGGACTGCTCGAGTCCGCAGGCCATGGCGCCACTCGTGGCGACGATGGCCGGCGGCGGCTTCGATCTCGCGTTCGGGAACGACCCGGACAGCGACCGACACGGCATCGTGTGCCGATCCGACGGCCTGATGAATCCCAACCGCTTCCTCGCGGTGGCGATCCAGCACCTCCTTGCCAGCCGGACGACGTGGGATCGATCGATCGAGGTCGGCAAGACGCTGGTGTCCAGCATCCTGATCGATCGCGTGGTCGCCGACGCCGGGCGAACGCTCTGCGAGGTGCCGGTCGGCTTCAAGTGGTTCGCCCCCGGGCTCTTCGACGGTTCGATCTGCTTCGGCGGCGAGGAGAGCGCCGGGGCGTCGTTCCTGACGACCGGCGGCGCGACCTGGACCACCGACAAGGACGGCATCGTGATGGACCTGCTGGCCGCGGAGATCCTCGCCACCACGGGCAGGGATCCGGGCGAACACGAAGCCTCGATCGTCGAGCGTTTCGGCGACCCGGCCTATCGACGGATCTCCGCGCCGGCCGATCCGGAGACCCGGGCCGCGTTGAAGAAGCTCGATGCGTCCGCCGTGACCGCCACCGAGCTCGCCGGCGATCCGATCTCGGCGATTCTGACCCGGGCCCCCGGGAACGACGCCGCGATCGGCGGCCTGAAGGTCGCCACCGACCATGGCTGGTTCGCAGCCAGGCCGTCCGGAACCGAGCCGATCTCGAAGATCTACGCCGAGAGCCTCAAGGGCCCTGATCACGTGGAGCGGATCCTCGAGGAGGCACAGGCGATCGTGGCGGCGGCGACCTGAGCCGCACCGATCGTCCCCCCGAGCCGTCCCCGATCGCAGGATCCGACGCAACAATCCATCCGCGGTCGCGTTCGCATCCCACGCAGCCCCGACCGACGCATTTCGTACCATGCAGCGNCTCGTCACCCCGTACGCCCCTCTGGAGTCCTCGATGCCCATTCGTACCCGCACCCTCGCCACCCTCGGCTTGTTCACGCTCCTGCTCTCGAGCCCCACCATCGCACAGACCGGCGGCACCAGCGGCGAACCCGGATCCGCTGGCGACGCGAGCGAACGTTCGGACGCCGACCGTGGCCGGCGCGGCGATCGAATGAGAGGCGAGCGAGGGAATCGGGGCGCCAGCCCCGAGATGATCGCGAACCGGATGATGCGGGCGGACGCCGACGAGGACGGGCGGATCTCCGAGACGGAGGCCGCCAACGGCGGTGGCGCCGGCAACGGACGTTTCTTCAAGCAGGCCGACGCCGACGGTGACGGCTACGTCACCCGGGTAGAGGTGATCGCATTCGTCGAGACCAGGATGGGCGACCGACCCACGGGTCGAGGCGGCGAAATGCAGCGGGCACCGCAGGACTCACCCGCGGCCGCGAAACCCGTCGATCCCCGCGAAGCCTTCAACGAGGCGATGGAGGTTTCGGGTCGGGCCCTACGAAGCATCCGCCGCGCCAAGTTCGACGACATCTCCATGCAGAACGATCTCAAGGCGATCCGGACGCTGCAGACCTCGCTCATGACCGCCAAGCAGCACAGCGGATCGGTGCCCATGAGCGATGCCGCGAAGGCGAAGTTCGGGAGTGACGAAAAGGCCTATCGAGCCGCCTTCCAGATCGACATGATCAAAGCCATACTCGCGGCGCTCCAGATCGAACAGGCCGCCCTCGAGGGGGATGCCGCCGGGGCGAAGGCCGCGGTCAAGACGGTGGTCACGATCCGGTCGGACAGCCACGATCTCTTCGAGAACTGACCGGCCCGGGGCACCGATGCGGAAGATCACCCGTCCCCCGACGATCCAGTCGGCGGGCCAGGTCGCTCCCGGGCCGCGATTTTCGAGCCTGATCCCCCAAACAGGCTTAGAATCCGCGATTCGAGACGACTTTGATACGCAAACGGCCGATGTCGGACACGGCGGAGTTCGGGTGCCGGTGGGGACCGGAGTCAGCTGAAACGCATCCACTCCGCCGGAGGATCAGGAAACGTGCCCAGCGTCGTCATTCCAGCCCACAATGAAGCAGCCGTGATCGAGCGCACCCTCCGTGGCGTGCTGGCGGGTGGCGTTCCCGATCTCGAGATCGTGGTGGTGGTCAACGCCTGCACCGACCGGACCGCGGAGATCGCCCGGGGCATCGACGATTCGATCCGGGTCATCGAGACCGACACCCCCGGAAAGACCAACGCCCTGAATCTGGGCGAGGCCGGCATCACCTCGTTTCCCCGGATGTTCCTCGATGGAGACATCGAACTGCGGCCGGACGCCGTTCGTCATCTGTTCGACGCCCTCGACGATGAGAAGACGATCGTCTCTCCGCGACCCGGGTTCGATCTTTCCGGACTCTCGTTCGCGATGCGGCTGTTCTACCGGGCGCAGCGCTTCAACGCCTACTTCGGCGACGGCGCCCCGAATGGAAGCGGCTGCTTCGTGGTCGGCGAGCATGGAAGAGCACGCTGGGCCGACTTTCCGGAGATCATCGCCGACGACGGTTACGTCCAGGGACACTTCAGGCCTTCCGAACGATTCACGGTGAACGCCTCGGAAGCGATCGTGAAACCGCCGAAAACGATCGACGCGATGATCACCGTGCGATCGCGGGTCCGGCGCGGCAAGTACGAACTCGAACGACGGTTCCCGGAGTTGATGAAGAACCACGTCGCCCGTGGCGGCGGCATCTTCAAGCAGATGATCGTCCGGCCCTGGGAATGGCCGGCGATGCTGGTGTACGGTTACGTTCGGATCGCCGAGCGACTCATCGCGAAACGGCAGATCGCCTCCGGCGAGACCGGATGGGGTCGCGACGAAACCGGTCGCGTCACGGAGTGAGACCGGATCATCCGCCCTTGCGGATCGAAGGCGGCGTCGGCGTCTCCGCCGGATTCGCCGGATTCGCCGCGGGCAGCGGCCTGATCTCGACCGACTTGAACTCGACCGGATGACTCTCGCCCTGGAGCGAGATCCATCCTCGGTCCAACATGACCTCGCCGTTTCGAATCTGCATCAGGGTTCGTGCGTCGGGATCGTTCGGATCGAGCTGCGGTCGCTGGTACTTCATCACTTCGACCCCGTTCACGTAGTGGGTGATCGACTCGTTGCCGAGCACCTCGACCTCCGCGGTCACCCACTGTTCGCCGTGAAACGTCTCGCTCTTCGAATTGATGCAGTGCCGGGTGACGACTTCCTGCTTCATCTCGACGTTCGTCCCCGGCGTGCAGAGATTCGCGGTGGATCGCTTGCCCGAGCCGCTTCCTCCGAGCAACTGGACTTCGACGGAGACCGGAAAATCCTGATCGGTGCGCATCGACTTCGGATCCTGGCAGTGAAGCATGATCCCGCTGTTCCGGTACGCCCAGCCGGGTCCGCCCTTCACCTGCTCCCCGAGGAAGCGGTAGACCACTCGGACTCGATAGCGATCGAACGGCACCTCGTGAAAGAGATGGCCGAACCGACCGTCGAAGGAATCCCATCCCGCGTAGTCCATCCGAATCACGCCGTCCTCGACCTTGACCGTCGAAGAAGGATCCACCCCGAGCGCCGAACCCCGCTCCTTGTAGATCCAGCCGTCGAGGTTCCGCCCGTTGAAGAGCGACCGCCATCCGTTCTTCTCCGGGGGCGTCGGCACTTCGGGTTTCGCGACCTGCCGCTTCGCGGGCTTCGCGATCGGCGACGGTGGATCACCGACCTGTCCGACGCCGATCGGCGTCGCGGAGAGGAGAAGGGCCGCGGCGAGACCGACGATCGACGAATTCGTTCTGGCGTTCATGGGATTCATCCTAACCGTCCTCCGCGGGATTTCGAAGTTCAATCGTCCTTGGTCGGCGGCGGTTCGTGCTCGGGATTCGGTCTCGGCATCGCCGCGTCGATTCCCAGTCGCCATCCCGCCAGCGAGGCCGCGAGTCGCCGAACCTCATCGGGACGCGTCCGCGCAAGGTCGACCCGTTCCCCGGGATCCGAGGCGAGATCGAACAACTCGATCCGGCCGTCCTCGAACCACTCGATCAGTTTCAGATCGCCGGAACGGATCGCCCCGCTCGGGGCCCCGCCCTGATTCCCGTAGTGCGGGTAATGCCAGTGAAGATCACGTGGGACGTCCGCCCGTCGAGGATCCTCGAGCAGCGGACGGAAGGAACGACCGTCGATCGGACGATCGGCGTCCGGCTCGACGCCGCAGAGGTCGAGGATCGTCGGCAGAAGATCCGAACTGGTGATCGGCGTGTCACAGACCGCCTCCACCGCCGCACCCGGCGCGGCGACGATGCAGGGCCCGCGAATCCCGCCTTCGTACAACCATCCCTTCCCGGCGCGAAACGGAAGATTGGAGGTCGGATGTCCCTCGCTGGTCGAGAGGCCGCCGTTGTCGCTGAAGAAGATCACCACCGTGTCGTCGGCGAGCCCGAGTCGCGCGAGTCCGTCGAGCACCGTACCCACGGCTCGATCCATCGTCTCGACCATGGCCGCATAGACCGCATGATCCTGGACCAGGCGCACCTTGCGGGCTCGCTCCCGTCCCCAGCGCGGCCCGTCGATCTCCAACGATGCCCTTCGCGATCGGTGGGTTTCGACGAGTGCTTCCGGTGCGAGCAACGGCGTGTGCACCGAATAGAACGAGAGGACCGCGAGAAACGGCGCACCCGCCCGGCCTTCCATGAACTCGACCGTCTCGCGGGCGAGCCGATCCGGCAGATGTTCACCGCGGGGTCCGTCCTCGAGCCGGGGATTTCCGTAGGGCGAGAAGTACTTTCCGCCCCCGTACGGGCCGCCCCGGGTCCAACCTCCGCGATTGACGTCGAAACCCTGATCCTCCGGCCAACGCCCCTCCGGCCCGAGATGCCACTTGCCGGCGAAGAAGGTGTCGTATCCCGCATCGCCGAGGCACTCGGCGATGGTTCGTTCCTCGAGCGGGAGTTCGCGTCGGTAGTCGGCGGGGATCAGGCGGGCCTTCCGCGCGCCATCGAACCAGTCGGTCGTCCTCGTTCGAGCCGGATGCCGTCCGGTCATGATGCTTCCCCGCGTCGGACTGCAGACCGGGGATGCGGCGTAGGCCTGCGTGAACCGGACCCCCGATGCGGCCAGACGCTCGAGATTGGGCGTGCGGTAGAAGGTCGTCGGATTGTTCGGCGTGATGTCGGCCCACCCGAGATCGTCGGCGACGATCAGGACCACGTTCGGCGTTCGCGCCGAGCTCGACTCGGAAGTCGCTCCCGGCCCTTCGTCCGAGATCGCCACCGCGACCGTGCCCGGGTGTGAGATGATCGCGGCGAACACGATCGTCGCGGATCGAAAACAACACCGGAGAAAAGCTGCATGCATGTCCGGAAGGTACCCGCTTCGGCCGCCGCGGTTCCGATCGCCCCCGAGGTCGCCCGTGGTCCGCGATCGTGGCGTTGGAGACGTCGAGCGACTCGAATGCCGCCCGACCTTCAAAAGGACATCGCCCCCAGCCATTTTGGAGGTGGCCAGGGGCGATGAGGGAAAAGGCACTTCTGAAACGCGCGCTCGCGTCGTGTCGATGGTAATGCACCAGGCCGCCCGCTCCACCGAAAACTTGAGGAATCACCGATCGTTTTCAATCCCGTTTCAGGGCATCCGGGACGGACACGAAAGAAATCGCCGCTCCAAGGACTGAAAACCCCGATCTTTGACCGAGCGATGCCGGGCGTTCCCTACGATGCCTCCGTGGCATTGCATCGCCGAATCCTCGTTCCCGAGCTGATGGACGACCCGGATCTGGGAGCGACGGAACATGATCGCGCGCTTCACGGCCTCGCCCGCCTGAATCGAATCGCGTCGGCGGATCTGATCCTCTGGCGTCGTCTTCGACCGCACCTCGAAGCACTGGCCGACGATCGGCCGGTTCGCATCCTCGATGTCGCGACCGGGAGTGGCGATCTTCCGCTGCGGCTGGCGATGCGGACCCGGCGGACCTTTCCGGATCGTGAGATCACCTGGATGGGCTGTGACATCAGCGAGCATGCGCTCGAGGCGGCGCGACGTCGTGCCGAGGCGATCGGNTTTCCGTTCGAGACGCATCGCGTCGACATCACCACCGACCCACTCCCCCCGGCCGACTTCGTGCTCTGCAGCCTGTTCCTGCACCATCTCGAGACAGCGATGGTGATCCACCTGCTCCGAAACATGGCCGACGCGACCGGACGGACGATGCTGGTCTCGGATCTCCAGCGGAGCCGGATCGGCCTCCTGCTCGCATGGACGTCGGCGAGGATCTTCAGCCGCTCTCCGGTCGTGCACTTCGACGCCCCGGCCTCGGTTCGCGCCGCGTTCACGATCGACGAACTCGAGGCGTTGGTCCGCACCGCCGGCCTCGAACAAGCACGAGTCATCCCGGCGATGCCCCAACGGATGCTCCTCGAGTGGACGACGCCGGAGATCCGTTCATGACGTCCTCACGCGATCCGGACGTGGTGGTGATCGGTGCCGGTCCCGCCGGCGCGACCGCCGCCTGCACGCTCGGCGGGCGGGGCCACCGCGTCCTGCTGGTCGACCGCGCGAGCTTTCCCCGCGCGAAAGTCTGCGGCTGCTGCCTCGCCTCGAGCGGGCAGGACATTCTTCGATCCCTGGGCCTCGGTGATCTGGTCGATGACGGTGTGCCGTTGGAAACCACCGTCGTCCACGGCGCCGGTCGATCCACGACCCTTCCCTTTCCAGGTTCGGTGACGCTCTCCCGGGAGCGACTCGACCCCGCCCTCATCGACGCGGCCCGACGNCGCGGCGTCGAATTCCTTCCGAGGACCCGGGCGATCGTGACGGACCGCGACGAAGTCGAACTCCGACCGCTCGATGCGACCACCGGCGTTCCCGCGGATCACCTCCGACCGAAGGCGATCGTCGTCGCGGACGGACTCGGTGGACGCGCCCTCGATGATCGCCCGGAGTTCCACTGGCGGATCGCCGGGCGAAACCGCTTCGGGGTCGGCACGGTGGTGAAAGACGTTCGAGACGCCCCCCGCCGCGGTGAACTGCTGATGCTGACCGATCGTGCGGGCTACCTCGGCGTCGCGACCCTCGAGGACGGACGCGTCGATCTCGCCGCGGCCCTGCACCCCGAACGCACCCGGATCGGGGGCGGTCCGGCGGCGACCTGCGCCCGGATCCTCCGCGAGGCCGGCCTGCCCGGACTCGCCGCCGCGGCGGTGACGGCGAAATGGCGCGGCACCCCGAGCCTCACCCGGACCCGCCGCCGCGTGGCCGCCGGCCGCGTGTGCTGCATCGGCGATGCGGGTGGATACGCGGAGCCGTTCACCGGCGAAGGCATGTCGTGGGGCATGGAGGCCGGCGTCGCGGTCGCACCGTTCGTCGAAGCCGCGATCGACGACGGAGACGCGCACGCCTGGAACCGAGCCCATGCGCGACTGCTGTCGGCTCGACGGCGTCGCTGCCGGACCGTCGCCTTCGCGATCCGACATCCCCGCGCGGCCATGCCCGTGATGCGACTGCTCGGAAGAATCCCGCGAATCGGCCGACGACTCGCCGGCATCGCGAGCGGCCAGTCCCGCCCCGCGGCGGATGCGGGAGCTCTGGGATGAGGAAGACCGTCCGACTCGGCCCGATCGCGGTCGCGAATCCCCCCCATCGACTGTCGACCGCACGATCTTTGGAAGTCGCCCGGGCCCTCGCCCCCGACGACGTCTCGACCACAGTGCTGACCCGGCTGCACGACCGTTCCGGCATCGAGCACCGGAACTGCGCGATTCTCGACGGGGATGGAAGCGTCTCCCTCTACGGCGTCGGTCCCGAGGGTGGCGAAGACGATCCCGTGGTTCCGGGCACCGCGGCCCGGATGATCGCCTACGCGGAACACGCCCGGCGACTCGCGATCGAGGCGTCCGTCGGTGCGATCGAATCCGACGGCCACGGCCCCGGCGAGATCACGCATCTGGTCACCGCCAGCTGCACCGGCTTCGACGCCCCCGGCGTCGATCGATGCGTCATCGACGCGGTCGGCCTTCCGGCGGACGTCCGACGAACCCACGTGGGCTTCATGGGTTGTCACGCCGCGGTGAACGCACTCGCGGTCGCCCGGGCGTTCGCCGCCGAGGATCCGGGGCATCGGGTCCTCGTGGTGTGCGTCGAGATCAGCTCGGTGCACTTCCACCGGGACCAACGGCTGGATCGGCTGATCTCGAACACCCTGTTCGCGGACGGCGCGGCGGCGACGGTCGTCGCCCTCGACGACACCGGCCCCGAACTCGCGACCACCGCCGCCACGATCATTCCGGACACCATCGACGTGATGGGATGGCGGATCGGCGATCACGGCTTCGAGATGACGCTCGGGGCCGAGGTTCCGGATCATCTTCGCGCGAACCTCCCCACCTGGATCGAGCGGACTCTCGCCGACCAGGGCCTCTCCATCGAGGCGATCGGCGGCTGGGCGATCCACCCCGGCGGCCCGCGGGTGATCGACGCGGTGGTCGAGTCGCTGGACCTCTCGGAGAATAAGCTGACGTCGATGGCGGGCATCGCCACTATGCCTGCCCTGACCTCGCTGAATGTGCC
>NZFT01000072.1 GCA_002690755.1 Phycisphaerae bacterium | reverse complement strand
CTCCTTCCGGATCTCGTCGTAGTCGGCGATCGCCTCCTTCGATTCGCTGGTGAACGGCACCCAGGTGCTTGCCATGTGGATCATCACCACGACCGGTCCCGAAGGAAGACTCCCTCGCGCCTGCTGCAACCCGTAGTTGCGCCATCCGGCCTCGACCACCGCCTTGAACGAACAGCACGCGGATTGCTGGTAGAGCAGCGGAACCCGGTTTGCGAATCGAATGACCCGGCCGAGTTCGTCGCCGGGAAGGTCGCCGCCGTACGCGATCCCCACCTCGATCTGGAACGGATTGCCCCGGTACACCGCCGCCGGACGACTGCTGGCCGCGAAGAACTCGGCCTTGACCTCCTTGAGGAGTCCCGCCAGCATCGCCTTGGTGCCGATCGGCACCAGACAGTCGGTTGGCGGCGCCATGATCCTCACCGACTGGATCGCCTTGTACAGGCTTTCCGCCTCCGCGTGCCCGACCTGCTTGATCCAGGTCCGGTCGGTGAGATCGGCGAGGGCGCAGATCTCCTTCGCCACCCGAGGTCCCACTCGGCAGAACTCGTCCTTGAAGAACGCACCGAGCTGGGTCTTCTCGGTTCGCTCGAGCATCTGGATGAGCGTGCCGAGTTCGATTCCCTTCGGATGAGGCTTGATCTCCTTCGCCTCGGGCGGAAGTTCATCGACCGCCCGGGGAAAATCGATGGTCTCGTTCCCGGGATTCACATAGGTGAACCGCGCGTGCGGGTTCGCGATCGCGGTCTGCTCGAGATATTCGTCGACCGATGCCCGCCCCTTCTGATAACGGCCCTCGAGTTCGATCGTGACCTGGGTGCCGTGACCTTCCTGAAAGAGCGCGTCGTCCTCGGGATGTTCGGTCTCGCTGATCACCTCGGCGCGATTCCGGGCGGTGTCCATCTTGAGGATCACTTCGTGGGCCGGACGTCGGCGTCCGGTCTTCGAGATGATCAGGACCGGCTGGCCGGTGGTCATGAGCCCGTACATCCCCGCGGCCGAGATGCCGATCCCCTGTTGTCCCCGGCTCATCTTCATCCGATGAAACTTCGAGCCGTACAGAAGTTTGCCGAAGATGTTCTCGATCTGCTTTCGGACGATTCCCGGGCCGTTGTCCCGGATCGTGACCTTGAATCGAGTCTCCTCGAGCTGAAGCAGCTCGACCGCGATGTCCGGGAGGATTCCGCCCTCCTCGCAGGCGTCGAGGGCATTGTCGACCGCCTCCTTCACCGTGGTGAGGAGTGCCTTGCGTGGATTGTCGAAACCCAGCAGATGGCCGTTCTTGGCGAAGAATTCGCTGACCGAGATCTCGCGCTGCCGCGAGGCCATCTGCTCGGCGGTGGCCCGGCCTCGGGTTCCCTTCGCGGGAGGCTTCTTCGAGGATCTAGGTGGGGTCACGGTGGTGGGCATTCCATTGCTCTCGAGGCGACACCAGGCGGCTGCCCGGGACGATCGTGCTCCGCTCGCCGAACGGACGGCTTGCATGGAGGGGTGGGCGGCTTCCTGCCGCTCCTCTCGGAAACTACCGCAATCCGGCCTCCCTGTGGCGATTCGAGACGGGTTTCCCCCCACGATCGACGGTCGATCCGCTATCTTTTCCGACCTTCCGCGGCCGTGCCGCGATTCCGCCGAACGCCGTCGTGATCGGCGTCCCCCCCAAGCCCTCATCCAGTGGAGAGACCATGGAAACCACCCTCATCATCCTGAAGCCCGACGCCGTCCAGCGAGGCCTCATGGGTCGGATCATCAGCCGCTTCGAGGACAAGGGCCTCCAGGTCGTCGGCGCGAAGTTCACCAAGATCAGCGATGAACTCGCCGCGACCCACTACGCGGACCATCGTGAAAAGCCCTTCTACGCGGGCCTCGTCGGCTTCATGACCTCCTCGCCGGTCCTCGTGCTGGCCCTTCGCGGCAACGGTGCGATCGCCGTCTGCCGCTCCATGATGGGCGCGACGTTCGGGTTCAAGGCCGATGCGGGGACGATCCGAGGCGATTTCGGAGTCTCCAGCTCCTTCAACCTGATTCATGGCAGTGACAGCCCCGAAGCGGCGACACGAGAGCTGAGCCTGTTCTTCAATGACGGCGAAGTCCTCGACTGGTCCCCGGCCGGCGCCTGCTGGATCTACGACATGTCTTCGGGTTCCCCCGAGTGATCCCGTCCTCCGAATGGAGGTGGAGGCGAATCGAGTGAATTTGGAGGCCGGACCGCGTGTTTCGCGGTCCGGCTTTCCTGCCATGGGGCTCGGACCCCCCGGTAAAATCCCGGATACGGCGTTTCGAACATGTTTCGCCCCGCCGTTGTGCCCTTCCTTCGCGAAGGAGCATGCAACCAGCCGGCCCCGGTTACGAATAATCAGAGGATCGACTGGGTTGGAATCCGAACCCAGCCCGTCAACGAAACGTAGGACTGACGGCGTCTACGCCGTCACCTCGCAGGGCTTTTCGCCTCGATTCAGGATGACCGAGGCAGCTCTGTTTCCGGTGTGTTTCCGGCTATGCACCAGCCGAAAACGACCCGGGGTGGCACATCTCAGGGGGTGCTTCGGCCGCTTGCGGTCCAGCAATCACGACCATGCCACGACTCAGAAACGCCAACCCTTCGACCTCCCGAAACTCGCCGCTGGACCGCGTTCGCACCCGCTCGCGTTCTTCGGTCGGTCCGATTTCCGGCGGCCAGAACGCAGCCGCCGATCCCAGCCGCATCAACCGACGGAAGACCCGCGGCAGCGGTAGCGGCGAAGAACTCCGAAGGCTCTCCCGTCGCGAGGAGTCCCTGCTCGCCCGCGTGCTCGAAAAGGAAATCGATTACATCAACGCGGACCTCTTCCACGAGGCGAACGCCGAGACCGAGATCTTCGGACTCGACGACGTCGAACGGCCGGACGTCACCTGGTACCGCCCCTTGATGGAGGATCTGATTCCTGCACGAGGCCGGGTGGACCCGCCGAAGGCCGGCAAGTCGATCGTCCTTTCCGGCAAGCAAGAGCGCATCCTGTTCCTGAAATTCAATTACGCACGGTTTCGGATGCGGGCCGTCCAGATCGAGGTCGGCGCCCGTCGGCCCGATCTCGCCGAGGCACGAACGATCCTCCGGTGGCACGCCATCGCCGCCTCGTTCCGCGAGCAGATCGCGGAGACCAATCTCGCCCTCGTGCTCGCGATGGCCAAGCGGGTCCGAATCATGGACGGCGAGTTCGCCGACGTGGTCAGCGAGGGCAACATGGCGCTGATGCGTTCGGTCGACAAGTTCGACTGCGAACGAGGGTTCAAGTTCAGCACCTATGCCTGTCGGGCGATCCTCAAGGCGTTCAGCCGACACGGGATGAAGAGCACCCGGCATCGCCAGCGATTCGTCACCGACTTCGATCCCGCGTTCGAGCGCTCCGATCACCTCGAGACCCGCCGGGCCGAGTACGTCGCGGATTCCGCGGCGGAAGTACGACATCTCATGGACACCAACGAGGCGGAACTGACCCTGGTGGAGCAGACGGTGATCGGACATCGCTTCGGCGTCGGCGTCGATGAGGCGAGCAACACGCTCACCCTCGAACAGGTCGGCCAGATCATCGGTGTGACGAAGGAACGCGTCCGCCAGATTCAGAACAAGGCCCTGGCCAAGCTTCGGACGACGATCGAGGAGTTGAATCCCGCCGAAGCGCGGATCCCCTCCACGAAGAACTGATCCCAGTGAACCTCCACTCGAACCGTTCCGGACGCCGAAAGGCGTCTGGAGCGGTTTTTTCGTGGGGATTCGATCAGGCGACGGTCTGTCGTCGCTTGATCTCGCGATCCCGTCGCGCCAGGGCGGGAACGGCCACGAGCGTCGTGCACAGGTGCATGACCGCGAAACCACAGATGACCGCGACGTATTCGGAATGCGACGATCGCCCGGATCCGAGCAGGTGGAGAAGCAGGCCCGCCATCGAAACGCCCACGAGGAATCCGATGTCGCCGGCCGCGCGGAAGCCGCCCATCCCGAACAACCCTCCATGCAGACGATCGAGCAACGCCAGGGACGTCGGGAGCAGCGTCGCGCCACCGATGCCGAGCAGGAGCATCGTCTGAATCAACGAGGACAGGTCATCGGCGGCGATCGGAAGGAGGAAGAGTCCCGCGGCGAACGCGATTCCGCCGATCGCCCGGATGCGAAGGTCGCCGAATCGATCGCTCACCCAACCCGCGGGAATCGCACCCAGCCCCATCAGCAGGAGCACCGAACCGATCAGTCGACCGCGGATCGAAGGGTCGAGCCCGATCGCTTCGGCGAGGAAGAGCCCGAGCGTCCCGGTCAGAAGACCGCCGGCGGCCCGGTCGGCGGAAGCCATGAGCAGAAGCGGCCACAACGGAGCCCGGGCCGCCTCGGACGCGGCGACGGCCCGCTTCGAAGACGTCTCTGGCTTCGAATCGAGGCGACGAAGTCGGTGGCGTCCGAGGAACGCGATGACGCCCGCCATGAAGCACGCGGAGGCACCGATCAGGTAGACGGCTCGCGCGGCGTCGCCGCTTCCGTTGTCGGCGCGAGCGATCTGGCCTCCGAGTATCGCGCCTCCACCCAGGGCGATGCTGAGCAGCGCCGCGCCGATTCCGAAACGAAGCCCCGCGGCGCGAGCTCGTCCGGATTGTCCGACGAGGTCGAAGACCACCGCGAACACCACCACGTCCGCGATACCTTCGATCCCTCGCAGCGCATGATCGTCGGCCAGAATCCGANCGGAAGCCACATNGCCGCNAGNAGCANNCCGTCCGCGATCGCGGCGATCGCNACCGCNANNACNGGCCGACCGATCCGCATNGTNGTNCGNAGCANCGGAAGGGCGCANANGCCNCCGAGNAGGTTGATGGAGATGAANGCNTGNGCNGGCCCCGGANCGACGCCGTAGCGNTCGACCATCAANTCCTCGAGAATGGGCACCACCATCGCGTCGGGNAGNGCNGTGAGCACCAGCAGNACGCCGATNAGTACGAAGTCCAGGNCNCGNCGNCGNGTCACGACGGCATCGTCGGNNACNNGTGCGACTTGNANTTCGNCGGGGCTCACNTGNNAGGGNCTCGCAGCANGGTTGNGGTCGACGAAGGAANCGNCGCCNCCGATCCGAGGACACCCCGGANGGGGTACACTCTACGGCCCGCAAATGACGCCCGAAGTCCCTGAATCGAGGGAATCGAGCGGTTCCTGAAGGATTACTCCAATGGTCGACAAGGTCTTCGACACCCCCGCCGCCGCCCTCGAAGGTCTCGTGGAGAATGGGATGACCGTCGCGGTCGGTGGATTTGGTCTCTGCGGGATCCCCGAGCAGCTGATTACAGCCCTTCGTGATACCGAGGCACGTGACCTGGTCGCCGTGAGCAACAACGCCGGCGTGGATGACTGGGGCCTGGGGCTCCTGCTCCAGACCCGGCAGATCCGCAAAATGGTGTCCAGTTACGTCGGCGAGAACGCCGAATTCGAGCGGCAATTCATGGCTGGCGAGCTCGAGGTCGAATTCAACCCGCAGGGGACGCTCGCCGAGCGATTGCGGGCGGGAGGGGCCGGAATCCCTGCTTTCTACACCCGTACGGGGGTGGGAACCCTCGTCGCGGAGGGGAAGGAAATCCGTGAATTCGATGGTGAGCCCTACGTGATGGAGCGAGGCATCCAAGCCGACCTCGCCCTGGTGAAGGCCTGGAAAGCCGACCGAAGCGGCAACCTCATCTACCGGAAGACGGCCCGGAACTTCAATCCGATGGTGGCCGAATGCGGGCGTCGAACCGTCGCGGAGGTCGAGGAAATCGTCGATATCGGCACTTTGGACCCGGATGGAATCCACACCCCCGGCGTCTACGTCGATCGGCTGGTCGTCACAACGTCCGAGAAGCGAATCGAGCAACGCACAGTGCTCGCCCCATGACGCGCATTCATTGCTGATCCGGTCGCCCAACCACTCCGATTCCGACAATCGTCGCGGATCAGAACCGGGGACGATGAAAAGGGCCATTCTCAACCGATTCCCCGTCTTGGCGTGCCATATTCTCCCTCGTGCCGCGTTCTTTCAACGTCCGGAACCGACCGGTCGACCCGTAGGGGTCCCGTTATCAAAGATTCGGAGTCTCGTGATCATGCTTCTTCGTCGAATCAAGTCTTCCGTGCTCGTCGCCGCCCTCTCGATGGGGACCGCGATGTCGATGTCCGTACCCGCCTCCGCCCAGTTCGGCGCGCAGGCAGGGTTCGCGGATTCCTTCCGCCCCGAGTTCCTGGATCGAGACATGCCGCTCTTCGTCGAGATCCTCAAACTCGAAGACTGGCAGCGACCGATCATCGAAGTCCTGCTTCAGGACTACATGGTCTCGTACGAAGCGGGCGTGGAGGACGTGAAGAACCGGATGAGAGGCCTGCAGAGCCGGATCGGAAACGCCCGGCCGGATGCGGTGATGGAGATGATCCTCGAACCACTCGCGGTCTGGGATGCCGAACGAGCCGAACTCGGCCGAGGTTTCCTCAACAACGTTCGTGCCCAGCTGACCGGCGCCCAGATCGATCGCTGGCCGCGGTTCGAACGGACGCTGCGAAGGGAGAAGGAACTTCCCAAGGGCGAGCTGATGGGCGAATCGACGGACCTCTTCACGCTCGTGAGAACCCTTCGGTTCCCCTACGAGATCGAAGAGGCGATCGATCCGATCGTGGTCGAATACGAGCTTGCGCTCGATGAGGCACTCGCGATCCGAGCCGCGAAGATCGAGTCGCTCCAGGATCGGATCAAGGACGCGATGGCCTCGATGGACTTCGAGGCCGGCCTTTCCGCCACCGACCAGATCATGGCGACCCGGGTACAGGTCCGACGCGTTCAGGACGAGTTCGTGGTGCGGATCGCGGAAGCGCTGCCGGGTGAGTTCAGTGGACGTTTTCGCAACGCGGCCCTCGCCGAGGGATATCCCCGGGCGTTCCGCCCCACGCCGATCCCCCGACTGCTGGAGAGCGTGCGCACCCTTTCCGATCTCACCGACGGCCAGAAGGCCCAGCTCGACGAGATCGAAATCGATTTCGACCTTCGTCTCGACAACATCGAAATGCGGATCGTCGAGTCCTTCCGCATCAATGAACCCGGCGAGGCGCGGATCAAGGTGCAGCGGATGATCGACCGCCGTAACGGAAAGAAGGTCGAGCGAATTCAGACCGAAGCCGATCGAATCGTCGCGACGAAGAACGACCTCGTCGACGAGACCCGACGCCGCATCCTCGCGGTGCTCACCCCGGAGCAGACCGGGGCCCTGCCCGGAAACTCCCGCCCGAGCGACGGCGTCGGTGGTCCCACCGGCGGTAACGCGGGGGGCGTGAGAGAAGAGAAGATCCGTACGCTCGCCCCCGGCAAGGACCACCCGGCCCGGCCGCGATTCAAGAGCCCGGATGAGTTGAGCAAGAACCGCGATCGTGGCCTTGGTGCCCGAAGCACCTCTCCCGCCGGCGACAAGGGCGGAAAGAAGGATCGCGGCAGCGACTGATTCTCGATCGAAATCGGGATTTCACGGGGCGGTGCCGCATCGCCCCCGGCACCATCAGGAAGCGACACCCTCGTGAGCGAACAGATCGGCGAAGAAGCACGTTTCGAAGCCTCGACCACCTTCGGGGGGGACGAGGATGCCGCGGCGCCCGAGATCACCCTCGAGATTCCCGGCGAATCCTCGTCGGATGCCTCGCCCGCAGGCCCGGATCTCGATCGCCTCCGACTCCTGGGCATCGAGCTTCTGGATCGGATGCCGGCGTTCGACGTGGAAGCCGCGGAGGTCCTGCCCCCCGAGGTCTCGGTCCGCCTGCGGGTGGTGCCGATCACCCTCGAACCCGGACGCGTGACGGTGGCGATGCTCGATCCCCTCGACACCGAAGCGGTGGACGAGGTGGCCATCAGAACCTCCCGCGAGGTCGTGCGGGTCGGACTCGAGTCGGCGATCTTCGCCGAACTGATGAAGTCCGCGTACGGAACGACCGCGGCCCGCATGGCGGAGAGTCTCGCCGCGGACGACGACATCGCGAGCGAGACCGAACACAACCTCGACGCGATCGAGGCCGATGACGTCCATCAGATGGCGGAACAGCCGTCACTGATCAACCTCGTCAACCTGCTGCTTCTCGAAGCGATCCAGTCTCGAACCAGTGACGTCCACGTCGAACCGTTCGAGGACGAACTCAAGGTCAAGTACCGGGTGGACGGGGTGCTCCGTGAGCAACCCTCCCCGCCCAAGCATCTTCAGGCCGCGCTGGTCGGCCGAATCAAGATCATGGCCCACATGAACATCGCCGAGCGGTACGTCCCCCAGGACGGCCACATCTCGCTGCGATTCGAGGGCCGCAAGGTGGACATCCGCGTCTCGACCGTGCCGACGCTGTACGGCGAGTCGGTCGTGATGCGAATCCTCGACAAGTCCTCGCTTCCGCTCGATCTCAAGAGCCTCGGGATGGCCGAGCGTGATCGAGATACGATGGACCATCTGATCGCGAAGCCGCACGGGCTGGTGCTGGTCACCGGCCCCACCGGTTCCGGCAAGACGACGTCCCTGTACGCCGGCCTCAGCAAGCTCTACGACCCGCGGAAGAAGATCATCACCATCGAGGATCCGGTGGAGTACGAGCTGTCGGGAATCAATCAGATCCCCGTCAATCCGAAGCGTGGACTCACCTTCGCCTCCGGTCTCCGCTCCATCCTCCGACAGGACCCCGACGTCATCTTCGTCGGCGAGATCCGGGATGCCGAGACCGTCGACATCGTGATCCGATCGGCCCTCACCGGCCACCTCGTGTTCTCGACCCTTCACACCAACGATGCGATCTCCTCGGTCGGTCGGATGATCGACATGGGGGCCGAACCCTACCTGGTCGCGTCGGTCCTCGAAGGACTGCTCGCCCAGCGGCTCGGTCGCCGCATCTGCACCCACTGCAAGACGCGGGTTCCGATGCCGGAAGACCTCATGCACCGACTGCCGCCCGAAGAGGTGGCCCGACTCGAGGGCATGATGTACGTCGGCACCGGATGCGAGAAGTGCTCGAACACCGGTTTCCGAGGCCGCCTCGGCTTCTACGAGCTCGTCAAGATCTCGCCCACGCTTCGGGCCGGGATCTCAGAGGGGCGATCACTCATGGACCTTCGGAACATGCTCGGCGAGGACTTCGTGTCCATGCGCGAGGACGGCATCCGCAAGGCGATCGATGGACTCAGCACGCCTGAGGAGGTCCTTCGGGCCACCCAGGACGTCGACGATTTCGGGGCTTGACCGACCATGCCGGCATTTGCATATCAGGGAATCGACGAACACGGCCAGCAGGTTTCCGGGACCGTCACCGCCACGTCGCGAGCCGGTGCCGTCGACCGGATCCGCGCTCTCGGCCGACAGGCGACGGAGATCGTCGAGTCCGCCGAGCAGTCGACCACCATCGCCGGTTCGAAGAGTCGCCCCTCCATCTCCGCGGTCGAACTCGCCAACCTCATGCGAGAACTCGCGACGGCGATCGAAGCCGGCCTGCCCCTGATGCAGGGGCTGGTCACCGTCCGCAGGCAGGCCGCGAACGTCCGGCAGGAGGTCATCCTCGACTTTCTCATCGAGCGGGTCGAGTCCGGGCGGCCGCTGCATGAAGCCTGCAAGGAGTACGGCGGACCGTTCGACGACATGGTCGTGGGCATGATCCGCGCCGCGGACGCTTCCGGAAAGATGCACGAGGTGCTCCACCAGCTCTCCGATCTTCTCGAGCGCAGCGTCGAGGTCCGACGGGAACTGATCGGCGCGACGATCTATCCGATGATCGTCATGTTCATCATGGCGATCAGCGTGGTGATCTTCGTCACCGTGCTGCTGCCGAAACTGATGGTGCCGTTGCAGGCCCAGGACGTTCCCCTTCCCTGGCCGACGCAGGTGCTTCTGGCGCTCGCCGACTTCGTCGGCGCCTGGTGGTGGCTCATGATCGCCGGTGCGGTCGGCGGCTTCTTCGGATGGCGGGCGTGGACCGCGGTGCCGGCGAACCGGCGACGAGTCGACGGCCTTCTCCTCAAGGTCCCGCTCCTCGGCACGCTCCTTCGCGACATCGCGGTGGCTCGATTCACCCGGACGCTGGGGACGCTCTGTGCCGCCGGCATCCCGATCCTGACGTCGCTCGGCATCGTCCGGGACACGCTCGGCAACACCGTGATGATGGATGCGATCGACGAGGTCCGAGAGCGGGTCACGACCGGCGGCTCGCTCGCCACCCCCCTCGAACGATGCGGCCACTTCCCCCCGCTCCTCGTGCAGATCGTCAACATCGGCGAACGGTCCGGTCGGCTGGAGGGCATGCTCCTTCACGCCGCTTCGGCGTTCGATCGCCAGGTGAACAACAGCCTCAAGATCTTCAGCAAGTCACTGCCGCCGGCGATGCTGGTCGTGATGGCCTGCGTCGCCGCCTTCGTACTCGCCGCCATCCTGCTTCCCCTGCTCGAAATGCAGCAGGCGGTCGCCGGCGGCCGATGAATGTCATCTTCGTTGATTCCGTCTCCTCAAGGGCCTTCCGCCCGTCCCACGACATGGACCGACACGCAATGAACCGCACCACCTCCCGTCACGCCACGCCCCGTCTCCACGCCCCGCGCCGAGGCTTCAGTCTCCTCGAGGTCATCATCGCGGTGACCATCGTCGCCCTCCTCGCGACGCTGGTCGTGCCGCGACTGACCCGGTTCCTCGCAGGCGCGAACGAGGACAAGGCGGTCGCTGAAGTCAACAGTCTGGCCAACGCCGTCCGCCTCTACATCACGCAGAACACCACCGGCAACATCGACAACGACTTCACGCTCGAAGTCATGCTCGACGGCGACGATCCGTACCTCGAGAATTCCGCGGACCTGATCGATCCCTGGGGCACGCCCTACGAAATCATCATTCCCGGTGAACAAAACATCGAATTCGACGTCATGAGCTACGGACCGGACAAGAAGTTCGGCGGCGAAGACGACATCATCCACGGCAAGCGCTGATTCGTTCCGGAGCTTCTCGTCCTGCAGCACACTTCCGTCCAACCTCGAACGCGACACCGCCGCGGATTCAGCCTCATCGAGGTGATCATCGCGTCGGTGCTGCTCGTCCTGCTCGGAACCATGCTGGTGCCTCGGATGAGCGGTATTGCGCGCGGAGAACTGGATGTCGCGGTGGAAGGGGTCGGTACCGCCTTCGCCGCCTTCGCCTTCACCGAGTCGACCGACCAGAAACTCGTCGCGCTGAGTTACACCGCGTCGAATCGACGCCTCGACGTCTTCCAGCTCAGAGAGACCGACGCCAAGACCAGCGAATGGCGTCCCCTCACGATGGCGCCGTCGTTGATCCTTCCGGAGTTCATCGATTTCACGCGGGTGACGGTCGACGGCGCCGCCCTCGACCCCACGGACTGGTTCATCTCCTCGAGCTCCAGCGGACTCCGACCGGACATCCGCATCCGGATCGAATCGGAGACCGGCGACGGGGCCGACATCGCCCTGCTTCCCCACGGCCTCGGACCGGTGATCGTCCGGGACGGGGATCCGAATCCGCCCTACCTGCGGGAACGCACCGACCTTGCTGAAATCGGCGCGGATCGGGAGGACTGGTGATGTACCCGATGCCTCGATACCGACCGGCCCCGAAGCGGGGATTCGCACTGCTCGACGTGGTGATCGCCGGCGTGATCCTCGCGATCGGACTCGCGACCCTCTTCTCCCTCACCTCACGCTCCCTCGAGGCCCAGCGAGACGGTGAGATCAAGGTGCTCGCGGCCGGAATGCTTGACAGCCTGCTCAGCGAGGTGCTGCTCGAGGGTCCCGCGGACTACCAGGACCTGCACTCCTCCGCGGGCCGCGGGGAATATCCCTACGAGGAATTCGAGTACCGGATCCGGATCTCCGACCCCGGCGTCGGCGAACCCTACGAGGTGCTCGCGGTCGTCACCCACGAGACCGGACGGACCTACGAGTGCGAAACGCTGATCGCGGCGAAGCTCGGCGAAGAACCGGATCCCATCCGGGAACCCCAGGAACCAATCGATCGTGAGGCACGGTATGAAGAAGCATTCGATCTCTAGTCGCCGACGAGGCTTCACGCTCATCGAACTCGTCCTCGCGGGCGTCATCGCCGCGCTGGTGCTCGTGACCATCGTGTCCACGCTGTCCCAGGTCGGGCGGGCGAGAGCCATCTCCCGCGTCAGGCTGCAGGCATACCTCCGGGCGGATTCGGCGCTCGACGCGGTGCGTCGGGACCTCTCCTCGATTCTTCGTGATGCAGATCTCTTCCACACCCGCGTGCTGCTCTACGACGGCGGACGCACCATGCGGGTCGGAAGTCGCATGGACCTCGATCGGGACGAGATTCTCGTCTTCAACACCCGACTCGAGCCGCTCGGAGAGATCGACTACAACGGCGAAGGCGGGGAGTACGAGACCCAGTACCGCGTCGACGAGGACCGGTACGGCACGACCCTCTGGCAACGACGCGACCCCGTCCCCGACGACATCCCCGCCGGCGGCGGCGTCGCGACCCCCATGGCCGAAGGGGTCGTCGGATTCAAGATCGAAGCCTACGACGGCCTCGAGTGGTACGACGAATGGGACTCGGATCTCGACGGACTCCCGTGGGGCTTCCGCATCACCATCACCGCTTCGGGCGAGCCCGGGGGAACCGTCGAACGCGACGGAAACGGACTGGTCACCCTCAAGACGCACGTCGCCGTCGATCGGATCATCCCTCCCTACTACGAGCCCGAGGAAGAGGAGGAGGAGGAAGAAGAGGTGATCGAGGATCCGGAGACCGGCGAGGGTGGTGGCGTGCTCGACCCGACCGGAGGCCGCGACATGGGCGACCGAGGCTTCGGCCGGCCGGGTGGCCGCGGCGAAGGCGGCGGCCGCGGTGCCGGTGGCGGTCGTGGCGGCGGCAAGGGCGGCGGCGGCGGCCGATTCCAGCCCAGCGGATTCGAGGTCACGCCGTCTCGATCGACCGGACGAGGCGGCATGACGAATCGAATCAATGGCGGCCAGACGTGATCAGACGAAGTCGACACGACCGACCGAAACATGGACGCTCGAATGCTTCCCGCGGCTCCGCGACGATCGTGGTGCTCTGGTCGATCGCGATCGCCTCCGTCATCGTCGCCGCGACCCAGATGGTCACCTGGCGGACCACGGTGCTCGGACAGTCCGCGGTCGGACGAGTGCAGGCCCGCTGGGCGGCACGTGCGGGCATCGAACGCATCATCGCGACACTCGCCCGTCATACTGAATCGCCGGATGCCGAGGATCCGATGGCGATCGTCCGTGATCTCGAGTTCGACTGGACCGGCACGCTCGAGTCCGGCTCGTGGGACATCCGCCACGTCGCCGAGGGTCAGGAGTTCCGCGGCCCCCTCGACCTCCACTCCAGAATGAACGTCAACTCGATCACCAAGCTCCAGCTCGGCGAACTGCCCGAGATGAGCATCGACACCGTCGACTCGATCCTCGACTGGCGGGACGAAGACGAAGAGGTCCAGGGGATCGGTGCAGAACGGAGTTTCTACGAGGGCCGCGACCTCGGTTACGTCCCTCGGAACGCACCGTTCAAGTCCATCACCGAACTCGAACTCGTCGCCGGAGCGTGGCCCGAGTACGTCCGGGGCGAGGATTGGAACCTGAACAACCGGCTTGACGGAAACGAGGATGACGGCGAGAACGCCACGCCCGAGGACGACGCCGATGGACGACTCGACACGGGATGGGCCGGATATCTCACGGCGAGAAGCACCCAATCACCCCTCGGACGGTCGGGCTTCCCGAAGATCCGACTCACCGCCGACACCGATCCCGCGGAACTCATGGAGATCACCGGCGTCGACGAGGCTCAGGCCAACGCGCTGATGAACTTCGCCGAGACGGCGAACGGGGTGATGGGACCCCTGCTCTCGGTCGACCTCGGCGAGCTGGTCGGGCAACCCGCCCAGAACAATCGCAGCAGTCGTGGCCGATCCACCGGCCGGACATCTCGAAACGCGGGAGGATCGGGGGAAGACGGCGTCGCCGCTCTCGACAACGAGCAACTCAAGGCGATTTTTGCCGAGTGCACGATGACGGATTTCACCGGCCCGGATCGGATCCCCGGCAAGGTGAATCTCAACACCGCTGGCCCCGAGGTCCTCACGTTGATCTTCAACGACGACCCGGGCATCGCGGAGTCCATCCTGGCGTTGAGGCAGTCGCGGGCCGAAGGAATCACGAGTATCGTGGACCTTCTGGAAGTGCGTCGGATCGACCCGGATGTCCTCTCGACGGTCGCTGATCAGCTCGACGTCACCGGATGGGTGTATTCGATCTCCAGCCGGGGAATCTCCCCAACCGGACAAGTGATTGAAATCCATGCCGTGGTCGATCGTTCAACCCTGCCAGTGAAGATCATCGAGTACCGAGAAGACTGAATGTCCAAGCGACGCATCGAATTCGATCCGAACCTTCTGGCCGTCTGCCGCCGACGCGGCGATGGCTATCGGGTCATGATGGTCCGTGGCAACGGCTCAAAATCGATCGAATCCCTCACCTGGTGTTCGCCGGAAGACCTTCGACGCCATCTCGAGGACGCGGGATGCGGACGGGTCCTGGCGATCCTGCCGTCCGCCGCCACCCTGGTCCGAACGATCCACACCCCTCCCGGGAGCCCCGGACAGGTCGAGTCGGCGATCAGGATCGAGGCCGAAGCCCGGATGCTGGGCTCGACCGCGACCCATCGATCCGGAATCGCGACCCTGGGCCTGGATTCCGAACGCCCCACCGGTCTGGTCGTGGCCTGGCCGGAAGGCCTCGATGCCGGATTGCCCGAACTCGGCGATGACATCGAGATCCGTTGGATCGCCGAAATCGCCTGCCTCGCACACCTTGCCGGTGAGAACCCGGATTCGATCCACGCGATCCTCGATCCCGACACCGCCGCGATCGCCGCGGTCATTCCCACCGCGGACGGCCCGGCCTTCCGAGCGGCCAGAGGTGGTGGCGATGTTGCGAAGGACGTCGCGTCTCGACTCGGACCACTGGTCGTGGAAACGTTGATCAGCCAGGGTGTCGCCCCCGGCCGGGTCGAAGCGGATGCGGCGGAGATGCTCGGCGATGCCGCGAGCCGGACGACCGAGGGCACGTTGCTCGCGGGTGGCGACGCGGATGGACGAATTCTTGCCGCAGTCGACAATCCCGAAGTGGCCCTCGACGGTGATGCGCCGGTCGACGATCGGATCATTCTCGCCGCGCTCGCGGCGCTGGACGGCCCCCTCGCACCGCTCGCCGGCATGCAGGCGGAGGAACGCTTCGAGCGTCCCGGAATCTTCAAGGGCATGGCGACGCGACTCTCCGACGGACGAACCGCGGTCGCGGTCGCGATGGCGGCGGTCATCCTGCTGCTGCTCGTGCCCATCGCCGGTTCCGGGCTTCGACTGATGGTGATGCAGGGCAAGGTCAGCGACCTTGACGCCCTGCAAGCGCACGTCGACAAGGTGGACAACCTCCAGAAGGTCTACCGTGAACTCGACCGACAGGCCTGGTCGGTCACGAAGATCCTCGGCGACCTGTCGAACCTGATGCCCGAGACGATCGAGCTCCAGTCGATCACGGTCCAGCACGGCGAACCGATCTCGATCTCCGGCTTCGCGAAGGCGGATGACGGTCGATCCGGAGCGGAAGCCGTCTTCGACTTCAACCGCCGACTGCGGGAGAGCGGCCTCGTCGCGAACTCCGGTCCGGAGTCCTCGATCGAAGAGCCCGACGGCCGTGGCTACACCGAATTCTCAATCACCGCCGAACTCGCCGATCCGCTTCGGATGGTTCGCTATGCCGCGGAAGACGACTACGCGGTCGTCTCCTACTCGGAACGCCGATACGGTCTGGTGGACGAGGACGGCTATCTCCTCGAAGGAGACGCCGGCCGCGAAGCGCTCGATGCCAGGATCGCGGGTGGACTGGGCGGGCTCGATCTCGCGGCGGGCTCCGGCGTCAAGCCGATCACCGGCGACTCGACCGAACCGACGGGGTCCGGCCGCATCGCGAATGACGATGACGACGACGAAGATCCGGACGATGAATCGTCCGAGGCCGAGAACGACGATCGACGAACCGCGCGGACGGACGATCGATCGGCCGACCGACGCGGCGGACGTCCATCGAGTCGCAGCGGCTCGACACCCTCGTCACGAAGTGATCCGGGCAGCCGTTCGGCCTCCCGGAACTTCGTCAAGGAGATCCCCGAACCGATCTCGGCCGAGGAGATCGCGACGCTGAGCAACGCCGAAGCCAAGGACCGTCTGAGCAAGGTGGCATCCGCCAAGCTCATGCCGGGACTCGACGAAGAGACCAAGGCCCGTTTGAAGGAAGAGTTCACCCTCATCATGGCCCGAGTGCGGGAGACCGCGAAATGAGCCGAGGCACTCCATCCACCGACGGCCGGCGTGAACCGGACTTCGTCGACCGCTTCCTGGCGCTGTCGCCGATGTGGCGGCTGATCGGCGCCGCGGCGCTGGCCCTGATCGCGGTCCTCGTCTGGGACGAGTACGTCAGACCCACGACTGACGACTGGAACGGCGAGAGCGATCGAATCGCCCGGACCATCGAACGGGCCCGCACCGTGGATCGAACCACCGATCCGAAGATCGAACGACTGGCAACCGCGCTCGGACCGATCGAGGTTCCCCGTTCCGCGGCGCCCGGCGCCACCCGACTCGAGTCGACCATCAGTCAGATCTGCTCGCAGTACAAGGTCGTCCCGAAGATCGACGGCCGGACCGGAAGCAAGCTTCCGAGCAACAGTCCGTTGAGCACCATGGCCGGTGGCCGAGTGGAACGGATCATCTGCGAACTCGAATTCATCGCGGACACCGAGACCGCGATCGACGTGATTCGCGACCTTGAAGCGGAGCCCGAGATCGAATCGATCAGCGAACTCCGTCTCGATCTCATCGACGACGGACCGAATCTCGAAATCCGAATCGTGGTCGAAGCCTGGATCGTGCCGAGGAGAAACGCATGAGTCGCATCTCCAGCGCAATGGGCTCCTTGTCCGAGATCCGATGGTCGGGAACGCTGGTCACGAGCGTCCTCGCGATCGCGATCACCGGTGGCGTGATTCTGGCCGAGATTCCCGGTTTCCTCTCCGCCTTGACCACGTCGTCCTGGACGACGCCCGACACCGACCCCGTCGCCGAACTCGCCGCGCGTCACGCCGAGCAGGCCGAAATCAACCGACGGCGTTTCTCGGGTCGCTCCGCGTTCATCCTGCCGTCCCGACCGAAGTCCCGGCCCAAGCCGCCGCCGAAGCGGGAGCCGGAAAGGCGTGTCCAGCCCGAAGCGCCCAAGGGACCTCCCCCGCCGCCCGCGAGCTACAGCGGCCCTCGACCGACCGGCATTCTCGGAACGCTGGTTCTCTTCGGATCCGCCGACGACGCCGTCGCGATCGGTGAGGAGAAGGACGGTGTCAAGGTGCTCGAGATCATGAGCATCTGGCGGGTCCGGCTCGGCCACCGCGGCGGCGAATATGAAGTCGATCTGCTCGATCGAAGGTCCGGGATGTTCGATGAACCCGCCTCGCCCCCGTCCGCGACCAGGCGATTCTTCGAAGGCAACGAGACCGCCTCGGCAACCGGCAACGCGCCTTCAACGCCGAAGGCCCCGGTCACCGAAGCGCCTCGCGCCGCCGAGACCACGGACCCGGACGAGTCGCCGATCGATTCACCACCGACCTACGCCGACCCTTCGACGCTGCCCGACGCGATGACCGACGAGCAGATCGCCTCGCTGAGTCCCTCCGACGTGGTGATGGCGAGGGATCGGGTCCGAAGGGCCCTGCGGCGAGAAGATATCGATCCCCGATCAAGAATCCGGCTTCAGCACGAACTCGAGCAGTTGGAGCGGACCCCGCAGGAAAAGACCGGCGCGGAAAGCGCCTGACCGGCAATGGAACCGGACGTCACGTCGTTTCCAAGGCGTCCAACCAGGTAGCAGACCAGTTTGTCGACCGGGAGACTCTGGAGCCCACCGGGCCGCCTCCCGCCGACCGACGACATCGATCCCCACCGAGATCCGTTCGGTGCGGATCAAGCAAGGAAAACGACCGTGATGGCTCGAAGCAACGCACCCCTCGCCGACCAATCCTTCTCCACCCGACGATTCGGCCATCGATCCCTCGCGGCCGTCCTCCTCTTCGCCGGTGCGGCCTACGGCGCCACGGCGGCGACGGACGGCGTCGATCGTCCGGAGCGCAACGGCCCGACGTCGCAGCCCGCCACGGTCGGCCAGGACGAGGACGCGCCCCGACGGGACGGACCTGCGACCGCACCCCTCCCCACGGACGCGACGCCGATCGCCGAACCAGACCGGTCCGCGACCGCGAACGAGCCGCGGACGAAGGCGGACCAGCAGTCCGCGCTGAGCGGCACCCGCCGAACCGTCGATGACGAACCCGTGCCGTTGAACTTCGACGGCGTGACCGTCTCGGAGGTGCTTCCGTACATCGTGGATTGGACGGGCAAGGCCCTCATGGTCAAGTCGACCATGCTCACCACGACCAAGATCACGCTGTTCAGCGATCGTCCGCTCGCGAAGCACGCGGCCCTGGATCTCATCTTCCAGGCCTTTCGACTGAACGGGATCGGCGTGGTCGAGACGCCGGACCTCATCATGATGAACACCATCATGGAGATGAACAACTTCCAGCCGAGCCTCGTGCTCGGACCGGAAGTCGACATCACCCAGATGAGCGAGGACGGAAGCCTGGTCACCAAGGTCTTCCGCCTCCAGCACGCGAAGGTGGGCGACGTCGAGTCGCAGCTCTCGGAGGGTGCGCCCGAATACGGAAACCTGACGGTCGACGTGAATTCGAACCAGGTCATCATCGAAGGTGACATCGGCTGGGCCAAGCGGGTCCAGAAACTGATCAATCTGCTCGACGTACCGCCGTTTCTCGCCGTGAAGACCGAGACCTTCCGACTCGCCTACGCGGACGCCCAGACGCTCGCCGACATCGTTCTCGAACTCTTCAGCCCGAGCCCGAACGGCGGGTCGAACGCCCGGGGCAACAGCCGGGCCCCGACCTCCAGGAACCAGCGTGGCGGCCAGCAGTCGCAGCAGGACCTTCCGCAGGTCGGCACTAGCGACCAGCTCCAGGTCAGCGTGCTTCCCCAGACCAACGCCGTCACGGTGCGGGCGGAGCCCGAAATCCTGACGGACATCCGGTTCCTGATCGAAACGGCCTGGGACATTCCGCCGAGCCGGGAAGGAAACATCTTCCGCCTCTACGACCTCAAGTACACCGACCCGGTCAAGGTGAAGACCCTGCTCGTCGCCCTTCTCGAAGAAGGTGGCGGAGGCGGAGGCCAGCCCGCCGGCCGTGGCGGTGGTGGTGGTGGATCGGCCGGCGCCGATGCCGCGGTCGCGGACATCTTCCGGATCGAGGCGTACCCGGATTCAAACCGCTTGATCGTCATCTCCAAGACGCCGGACAACTTCGACTGGCTCGACACGATGATCGATGAAATCGATCAGCCCCTGAGCGTCGGCATGCCGACGAACATCGAACTGAAGCACGCCAGCGCCATCGAGGTCGCGGACATTCTCAACGCCCTGCTCGCAGCGGCAGGCGGCGGCGGTCGAGGCATCCAGGCGCCGGATGAGGGTCTGACCGGAATCGACTTCGACAATGCCGGTGGCGGCGGTGAGACCGGGACCAACGACACCTCCGAAGAGATCACCTTCCCGTGGCAGTCCGGGCGTGGCGCGAACGGCGAAGAGGCCGCCGAGGTCTCTGCGCTCGTCGGCAAGAGCCGGGTCGTCCCCAATCCGGGCCAGAATTCGCTTCTGGTCCTCGCGACCCCTGAAATCCAGGACGCCCTGCTCACGATCATCAATGATCTCGATCGCCCGGGTCGCCAGGTCATGCTCACCGCGACCCTCGCCGAGGTCACCCTCGGTGACGGGCTGAATCTCGGAATCCGCGTGGGTTCCGGCCTGCAGGCCAGCGGCGACAACATCGTCGGCGGCTCCGCGAGTCTGGCGCTGACCAAGGGCACCACCGAGGTCATCAACAACGACGGGAACCCCACCAACTTCAACAGCGCCGCCGGCAACTTCGCGTCGCCCTGGTTCGACACCTCGTTCCTCGACGTGAACACGAGCGTCGACTTCGTCCTGCAGGCGCTCTCCGAGCAGAACAACGTTCGAATCCTCCAGCGGCCTCGGGTGTTCACCAGCGACAACAAGGAGGCGAAGTTCTTCGCGGGACAGGACGTCACCTTCCAGACGGGTTCGACCGCGAACGAGCAGGGCACCACGACCTCCTTCGAACAGGAGGCGATCGGCATCGGTCTGAACGTCCGACCTCGGATCACCAAGGACCGAAATGTGGCGATGGAGATCGAGATCCTGCTCTCGAACATCGCTTCCACCGCCTCCATCAACTCGAACCCGGTGGTCAATCGGCGACAGACCACGACCACGGTCACGGTGAAGAACAACCAGACGATCGTGCTCAGTGGAATTCGCCGCGAAGATGACACCGACGTCGAACGCAAGGTCCCCCTGCTGGGCGACATTCCCCTGCTCGGGGCCGTCTTCAGCAGCACCGAGAAGTCGAAGTCGCTGGTCGAACTCGTGATGTTCATCACCCCCGTGGTGGTCGACAATCCCGACGAGAACGACACCAACTTCAACGTCGACGAACGGAACCGACTCGAAGAACTCAGCAAGCCGCTCGAGGAGATGTCCCGCCAGCTCGCCAAGGAGCAGTTCTTCGATCGGATCGACGACGCGGATGAGCAGGCGGATCCGAAGGAAGTGAAGTCCTCCGGTGAGGCCGACGGCGACGCCACGCCTCCGTCGACCGAGAAGTGACCTTCGGGAAGGTCGTCGGGGCGGTCCTGCTCGCGGCGATGACCTCGGGGTGCGTCGTCACTCGTGAAGTGGGACGAACCCCGGGGAGATTCATCACCCCCGAGCGGTCCGAGCAGAAGGACTCCCTCGACCCGAACGACGTCTCCGCCGAGATGACCTGGCGCCGGATCGGGGAGGTCGACTACGACGACTTCTCGATTCCCCTGTCCTCGCCCGACGGTCGGTTTCTCGCGGTCCGCAGCGGTGCTCCGCCGACCTGGCCCGCCGTTCTCGCGGAGCCTGCCGCCCGCCCTTCCTCGGTGGTGCGGATCGAGATCCTCCGAATCACGCCTGACGCGGTCGAACGGGTGCGCACGGTTCGCGGCCCCTGGCTCCTTGGACGCGGCGCCGATGCGAACGGATTCCTGATCGAGGAGCAACGCCGCGACGGAACCCGTCGAATCGGCCGCGTCTCATGGTCCGACGGAGAACCGACCTGGCTCGTCGACGATGAATTCGTCAATGCCTTCGCGACCAATGGTCCGGACGGAACGCTTGCCTGGAGCCGACGTCGTGTCGAGGATTCGTCCTTCGACCTCATGGTGCGTCGACCGGACGAGCCTGACTGGCGACTGGAGCGACGGTTCGAACGATCCTGGATCGACCCGGTGCTCGCCGACGACGGCCGGACGATCTTCGCATTGCGACGCGGCGATGGCACGGTCGAGCTCGGCTGGTCACGGCTCACGGACGAAGATCGGTTCCGGGACGGGATGATCACCCATCCCATCTCGATCCGGACCAACGAACGACTCGTTCACGCGATGCTCTCCCCTCAGATCGGCATCGAGGCGTCCCCGCCCGGTGGTCCGCCCCGGATCATCTTTCTGCACCCTGACCTGCAGCGGTTGGTCGAATGGTCGCCGGAACGGGATCTCGCTCGCCCGTTCCCCGAAGGCGTGATCGTCGCGTCGATGCTCGATGAGAATCGAGGGATCGCGGCGACCGATGACGGCGTGCTGCTCGTGGAACTCGCGCCATCCGGCGGGCTTCTACCGGCGAGGATCCGACTCGCGGAGACGCTGGCGATTCCCCGAAGATCCGGGATCGAGACCGATCCGATCCTTCTGCTCCGACCGGGTTCAGGCCGTTTTGAAATGCTGCTCGCGCGTCTCCGCGACGCCGACTGATCGATTCGTCTGCCCAACGGGCCCGGGACCGAATCGCCATCCCGAAAATCTGATCCGACTACCGGCCCGGGCGCCGGCTAGAGCTCGTCGTCTTCGTCGTCGTCGTCGTCGTCTTCGTCGTCGTCGAGAAAGTCGTCGTCGTCTTCCTCTTCCTCTTCATCGTCGTCCCCGTAGATCTCCTTCTCCTCTTCATCCTCATCGCGGTCTTCGTCGTCGATTCCCCGACGCTTCTTCTTTCCCATGCCCTCGTCGTCGTCGTCCTCTTCCTCGTCCTCGTCGTCGTCGTCGTCCTCGTCGTCGTCCTCGTCGTCGTCCTCGTCGTCGTCGTAGATTCCTGCGTAATCGTCTTCCTCGTCGTCCCCTTCACCCCACGGTGCGGCGAGGATCGCGGTACCCGCGATCGCCTCGTCCAGGCCGAAACCGGCGAGGTCTTCGACTCGATCGACGGCGGGAATGAGGGATGTGGTCGTGGGCTCGGTCTCGTTGAAAATCGTCTTCATGCAACCAGTCCTTCTCGGTCACGGAAACTCGACGGAACCGGACGAGCACGCCATCGGCGGCTTACCGTCCGAATCCAATGGTGCGTTTTATGCCCGATCAAACCCGAATCGTCAAGGGACCGGGTTCGTCCGGGATTCATCCACGGGAAGTGGGACGGCGTTGATCTCGCGATCCGTCGCGAAGAGCAGCCAGCCGTCGATGGCGTGGGCTCGTTGATATCTGGCGGCGGTCGGCTCGACTTCGAAGGGAGCCGCGGAGATTCGGAGACCCGCCTCGGGGTCGAGATCGAAGACTCGGAAGGTGTAGCGACCGCGACCGGGCCGCTGGGAGATCAGGCGGACGCCGTCACGGGTCGGCAGGAGCTCCCAATCCATGCGATTCACATCGGCGATCCGGTCGACACCGGTGATTTCGCCCTGCGGGTCGAAGAGCAGAAGGCGATCTCGATACGCGAGGAACCGACGGGTCCCGTCGTGGACCGATCTGGCGACGCCACCGGGTATCCAGTCCGAATCCGCGGGTAGTTTCCAACGACCATCGTCGATTCCGCCACGGTCGACGTCGAACGCCACCGGAACGCCCCGATCATCCACGACCACGAGTCGGCCATCGTCGAACCAGGCGATTTCCGACCCCAGCAGACGCGGATCGGAACGGGACCACCGATCACCCCCGCCGAGAATCGCCTCGTTCGGGTCGACGACCGTCACCGATCGCGTCGATCCGACCGCCAGTCGCCCCAGCGGATCCGTGACGAGCCAGCGAATCTCACCACCAGGCACGCTGGTCTCGTGGACGGTACTTCCATCGACGGGATCCAGACTCACGATCGTGCCGACGGAGTCCCCGCTGACGCCGATGGAAGCACCACGGATGTGGATGAGGCCGCCCGCGCGATGGACGTCGTAGATTCGATCGAGGACGTCCTCACGGGCCCATGCCACCGTCCGGCCGTCACCTGCCTCGATCTTCACCAGATCGCCGTCCCGGCGTGCGAGGACGACGCCGTCGTCGACCGGAACCGGAAGCATTTCGAATGGAAGGAATGGTGTGCTGTCGGGAAGAAAGCCATCCGCCCCGACCACCAGTCGCGCGGGTGCCGGCAGGAGGGAACTCGCCCGCACGGTCGACCACAACAACTCGCCGGTCGCCGGATCGACCGCGCTCAATTGAGGATCACGAAGATCCCCCCCCTCCCAGATCAGGAGCTCCGGCTCGTACCGGAGGATCTCGACGCCGTTGCCGGCGAGTGGAAGCCGCCACTCGACCGCGAGACCGTCGGCCGAGCGTCGAGCAAGCGTCCGGCCTTCCTCCTCGACCACCAGCACCGCATCCGTCGGAGACTCCAACGCCGCCGCGGGATGCTCGGTGACGAGGACGCCCGGGACCAGTCGCAGATTGCGGGGCGTTCCCCCCAGGATCGGACGCCGGGGCGCCCGAGTCCGGGGATCCACCGCCGGCCATCCGGTGAGCGGCGTCCCCTGGTCGGCATCCGCCGACTCGGGATCGAGGGCCTTCGCCAATGATGGACGACCGGCTTCAAGGGCGATCTCCGCCGTGAAGCCGAGGAGTTCCTTCAGTCGGGGATCCCGCGGATCGAGATCACGCGTAACGATCCGTGCGACCGCCGCGGCCTCGAGGGGCCGACCTTCATCCCGAAGAATCTCGATCGCCCGACGTCCGGCCCGCAGGGCCCCTCGGGTGCCGGGAAAGCGTCGAACGACGGAGATGAAGTCCTCGGCGGTACCACGTTGGGCGAGCATCCCCTCGAACAGATACATCCCACGGCGATCGGTCAACGTCCGCACCGACGGCGTCGCCCGCTGCGACGCGAGAATCCGCGAACGTGCGAAGCCCCCGCCCGTGGTGACCACGTCGGCGTCGGCCTCGATCACCACCGTCGCCAGGGCCGTCGACTCGAGGATGATGGCCCAGGCTTCGACCGCATCTTCGACGCGGCCCTGCCGTGACATCCAGTCGCCCAACGCGAGCTGCCGTCGAACACGCCCCTCGGGCGTGGTCGCGACTTCCGACGCCAGTTCGAGGAGCCGTTCCCCGTCCCGCGGGTCGGTCGACGATTCCACCGATTCGAGCAGACGATCCAGAAGTTCCGTTCGCAGGATCGGATCCGGGACCCGGGCGAGACCACCCACCGCCGCCTCGGCCGCTTCGAGCACCAGCGTCCGGTCGCCGAGGCCGCCTGCGAGTTCCAGCAGGGCGAGCGCCTGGACGATCGCATCGGGGAATCTTCGAACCCGATCCCGCAAGGTCGCGAGCGCTTCCACGAGTGGCATGTAGGCGACCAGTCGATCGTCGCCGGCGGCGAAGATTCCCGTTCGCGTCGCGAGGGTGTTGCCGCCATCCGGAATTCGAATGACGCGATCCACCACGCCGGTGCGACCGTCGATCACGGCAAGCACGTCGAGGTACGGCACCAGCACCCCGCCCGGAACGACCGTCACCCTTCCACGAACGCCGCTCACCCAGTCCTCCGCCACGGCGAGCTTCCGACCCACCGCGTCGATGACCGAGGTCAGAAGCTTCCAGACCGGGGCCTCGCCGGTCGAGGGATCGAGCGCGACGATTTCGCTGCCGATCGCCAGCAGGAGATCACGATCTTCGGACGGATCGGAAAAAGCGAGCAGATATTGGACCGACCCCGCGACGGTTCCGGGCCCGATCGGCCGACGGACCAGGACCTCCCCGGTCTCCGGGTCGAGCAGCAGCCAGTGCTGCCCGGCGGGATCCAACGTCGCGATGCCGACGTCGAGCACCACCGGCCCGGCGATCTCCCAGGGCATCGAGGAGTTTCTCGGCGCCCGCAGCGGCACTTCTTCGCGACGGAGCCATCGGATCCGACCGTTTCGAGCTTCGAGCCGTGCGATGGCACCCGCGGCGGAGGAGACCACGACGTCCCCGTCGTACGCGGCGAGGCGAGCGAACGTCCGCGCTCCGCCCATCCGGACACCACCGCTCGACGCGATCGGCCGGAGCCAGCGCAGTCCACCATCGGCCTGATCGATCGCGAGCACGTACTCGATGGTCTCGAGCCTGGTGTTCGACTTGCGAAGCGGAACGGCGACGATGTCCCCGAGCGGCAACGGTGGACCGGAGATGAACGAGCCGTCGAGCGAGCCATCCTCGAACAACCGCTCGGGCTTGATCCGCCATCGTTCCAGTCCGGTCTCCGGGTCGAATCGAAGGATCTCTCCGGAACCCTCTCGTCCGGCGCCGAACGCGTGTCCGACCACCGTGAACGCCGCGTCGCCCTCGATCACGATCTCTCCGAGATCGCCGGGCGTCCCGCTCGGTCGCATGCCGCGCGACACGCCGAAGTCCCGGAACCAGCGCATGCGACCGGTGTATCGATCGAATCCCCGGATCAGGAACCCCTCGTTCACGAGCACGAGATCCCCGTGCACCACGGGCACCGTCGTCATGCTCGATGCCGAAGAACTCGCTCTTCTTGCGTTCGTCTCGGAAAAGGCGCGGCCATCGACGGAGTCGAAGTAGCGACGGCGATACAGCGTGTCGAGGAGCGGCTCCTCCCAGATCCGGGTCCAGTCCGCATCGCGGATCGATGCGAGATCCGGACGCTCCCGGCCGACCACGGGGCCCGCGGTCGTTCCGATGCGACGGATCATCGCCGCGGCGTCCTCGTCCAGCACGGCGAGTTCGCCCGCGACCCGTTCCAGCATCGATGCCAGATCCGCGCGGTCACGAGGGGGGACCTCGCTCCGCAACGCCGCCACGCATCCGAGTCCCCGAAGAATCAGGAAACGACGCCGATCTTCGGAGGCTCCGGGCCAGGATTCGAGCTCATCGAGCATGGCGATTCCCGCCAGCGGCCTTCCCGACTCCACCGCCACCTGTGCGAGTCGCAGCCCGGACTCGAGGCCGGCATCGGTCAGCGGACGACGGTCGAACGCCGCGCCCGGTTCCCCCGCATCCAGCAGACGTGCCGCCTCGGCGGACATCTCACGACGCCACGCCGCCAGCACCGCGGCGTCGGAACGGAGGATCCTGATCGCCTCGTCCCGGACGGACGCGAATCGCCCCGGCTGATCCGTCTCGACGAGACGGATCCCGTATTCGTCGAGCAGCGACCCGAGAAGATCCGCGGTCCGCGCCGGGTTGTCCGTGGCCTGAACCATCGCCTCGTTCAAAGACCGGGTCGCCACCGGGGAGTCGTCGACGGTCACGGCGACGTCCACCTGCCCGGCCACCGCCGTCGTGGTGGAGGCCAGCAGGATCGGGATCACGCAGGTGGGACGAACCCAGCCGCGAAGTCGGCGGAAAACGGGTCCGTGCTTGGTCTTGAGTGGGTACATCATGGAGATCAGGAGGCGATCATCGCCTCCCGGTACAGTATGCGAAGCATGAACCTCCGACCCGTTCCCACACCCACCCTCCTCCTGCTTTCGGCGATGCTCTTCGCCGTCGGATGCGGGGCGGTGCCGCGGGTCGCCACGACCGGGGCGAAGCCGACGGCGAGGACCGACGACGCCGCCCAGTTCAGGATCGATCTCCGGCTCGCCAACGACGGGACCGAGGACATCCCCCTCGAGCGGTTCGAATACGTGTTCACCGTGCAGGACGTGGGGGTCTTCGAGGGCCGATGGGCGGCCCTCCAGACGATTCCCCCGGGTCGGTCGATCACCATGGAGATTCCGGCCTCCATGCCCCTGCCCACCGATCTCGCCGAGCGGGTGGACCTCGACGCCCCGATCTCCTGGCGACTGGAAGGCGGCGTCCGATATCGAGCCCCTGGTTTCCTCGGTCGAATCCTGTTCGACGTCGGCATTCGCCGCCCCACCGAGTCATTCCGCGGTTCNGGCACCTTCACGCTGGAACGAGCCGCGGCATCCGCATCACCGGAATCGCCGGACGACGCTCCCGCGGGCCCCTGATCCAGCCGAACCCGCCAGGTTCCGGTCAACCCGCCCCCCCACCCGACCGATGCACCGAAGGAAGTTCGTTTCCTTCATCCGGCGGAGTGGCAGATGCATCTCAACGACATTCTTCGACAGGCGTTCGAACAGGACGCGTCCGACATCCATCTCGTGGCCGGTCATGCACCGATGGTGCGGGTGCACACGGTCATGACCGCGATGGAGTGCCCGCCGCTCACGGCGGATGGTCTCCGCCGCGCGTTGGAACAGATGCTGACGCCCGCGCAGCTCGCGACCTTCGACGCGGAGATGGACCTCGACTTCTCCTACGAGGTGACGGGGCTTCAGCGCTACCGCGTCAACGCCCACCTTCAGAAGGGCGTGGTCGGCCTCGCCCTTCGTGGAATCAAGTCGACGGTGCCACCGCTCGCGGATCTCAACCTGCCGGAAGTCATCTCCCGGCTCACCTACCTGCCGCGAGGCCTGGTCCTCGTGACCGGCGACACCGGCTCCGGCAAGTCGACGACGCTCGCCGCCATGATCCAGGCGATGAACGAGCGATACCGCAAGCATGTCATCACCCTCGAGGATCCGACGGAATACGTGTTCGAAAGCGACAAGTGCCTGATCGAACAACGCGAACTCGGCACCGACATGCCCAGCTTCGCCAGCGGTCTCAAGCACGCCCTTCGCCAGGACCCCGACATCATCCTGGTCGGTGAGATGCGGGACCTCGAGACGTCCGCGCTCGCGATCAGCGCCGCGGAGACGGGGCACCTCGTGTTCTCGACGCTCCACACCGTCGACGCCTCACAGACCGTCGAGCGGATCATCGACATGTATCCGGCCGGGCAGCAGAACCAGATCCGATCGATGCTCGCGAACACCCTGCAGGCGGTCGTGAGCCAGACCCTCTTCAGCCGGATCGACCGCTCGGGAATGGTCCCGGCGATCGAGATCATGCTCTGCACGCCCGCGATCCGGAACATCATCCGGGAGGCGCGGACCTTCGAGATCCCGAACGTGATCGACACCAACCGCCAGCTTGGAATGATCGGTCTCGACACCGCGATCGCGGAGCTCTTCTACAACGGAATGATCAGTCGCGAGGACGCGATCGCCCAGTCCGCGAACCCCGACAAGCTCGAACGCATGATCGCCGCCTGAGGCGAGAGACGGAATCGACACGATGCCCCAGTACACCTATCAGGCCCGCAATGGATCGGGAAGCGTCGAAGCCGGTGGCCTCGCCGCGGCGGATGCCGCGACCGCGGCCGCCATGCTCCGGGGCAAGGGACTCCACGTGGTCCAGCTGGCCCCCACCGCGACGCAGGATCGGTTCTCGGGACTCGGCGAGAAGCTGAGCTGGTCGAGCGGGCCGGGCAAGAAGGAGATTCTCGACTTCACGACCCAGCTCGCGGTGATGATCCGCGCCGGCATCAGCATCCGCCAGGCCCTCGAGGGGATCTCGGAACAGACCACCAACGTGAAGTTCAAGCGCATCCTCCTCGAGATCAAGTCCGACATCGAGAGCGGACGCCAGTTCTCCGAGGCGATTTCCAAGCACCCCAAGCTCTTCGGCCAGCTCTACATCAGCATGGTCAAGGCATCCGAGATGAGTGGTGCGTTCGCACGCATGCTCGATCGGATCGCGGCGTATCTCCAGCAGGAGCTGGAGACGCGGAAGATGGTGGTCGGCGCGAGCATCTACCCGGGGATCATCGCCACCATGGCGATCGGCGTGACCGTCTTCCTGCTGACCTTCGTGCTGCCCCGTTTCGCGGGCGTGTTCGAAGGCAAGGAGGAGGCCCTTCCCGGCCCCACGAAGTTCCTGATGTCGCTCTCGGACTTCATGGTCGGCTTCTGGTGGGTGATCCTCATCGCCGCGGCGGCCGCGATCACCGGGTTCATCCTCTTCGTTCGAACCGAACTCGGCGGCTTCTGGTGGGATCGTTCCAAGCTTTCGATGCCCGTCGCGAATCGGATGTTCCGCGCCCTCTACATCAGTCGTTCCCTCCACACCATGGGTGAACTGCTGAACGCCGGGGTACCCATGCTCGACACCCTCGCCATCACCGGCGACATCTCGGGAAACCGCCTGTTCAAGAAGATGTGGCGGTCCGTGCACGCCTCGGTCCGGCAGGGTCGGAAGATCCAGACGCAGCTCGCGAAGTCCCCGCTTCTGCCCAAGTCCGTCATCCAGATGGTCGCGGCGGGCGAGGACTCCGGCAAGCTCGGTGAAGTGCTCGACGAGGTCAGCGACTACTACCACCGCGTTCTTCGCGAAGCGATCAAGGCGGTCACCAGCATGATCGAGCCGCTGATGATCGTGATCATGGGCTCGATCGTGGGCTTCATCGCGATGGCGATCATCCTGCCCATCTTCAAGATGAGCAGCCTGGTCTCCGGCTGATCCGAGGAGGATCCGATGTCCCATCACGCCCGACAAGCCGTTCCTCGAGGCCGACGCCGGGGTTTCACCCTCATCGAATCGGCGCTGGCCACCGTCATCATCGGCACCGGCGTGCTCGCGATGATCGCGGCCCAGCAGACCTTCCACCAGCAGAACGGCTGGGCCCAGCGATCGGCGAACGCGATGCGACTCGCCGGGGAGATCCGCGAGCTCACGCTCAACCTCCCCACCGTCGACCCGGTGACCGGATCCGAGTTCTGGGGCCCGGAACCGAACGAGGCCCTCTTGGAGGACTGGGACGACATCGACGACTTCGACGGCGCCGTCTTCTCCGCGGATCTCGGAAACGGCCCGATCACCGCGATGCGGACGCCGTTCCAGAACATGCCGGGGTGGAACCAGCGGATTCTCGTTTCGAACGTCGACCCCTTCGACGTCCGCACCACCCTGGACGACGGAAGCAGCGACATGACCAGGGTCGAAGTGATCGTCGAGTACCAGGGACCCGACGATCTCGAACCCATGGAGATCACGAGGCTCACCTGGATCCAACCACGATGAGCGACCGATCCGATCACCCCGCGAGGCGCGGAGTCCGACCATGAAACGAATTCATTCCGAGCCCCGACGATCTACGGCAGTCCGCCGACGGCGCGGTGTCGCAAGCGTGCTCTCCATGATGTTTCTCGTGATCTTCGGATCGCTCGCCGCGGCGATGGCCGTGGTGGCGACCGGAAACGTCCGGACCGCCGACGTCTCCCTCCGGGTCAGTCGCTCGACCAGCGCCGCGGAGACCGGTCTCGTCTACGGCGTCTGGATCCTGGAGCGTGAAGCCAGTCGGTTCGTGGTGCGAAAGGGCGAGATCGACGCCGAATTCACCGCCGAACTCTGGGCCGGGAACTACGACCCCTCGACCGATGGAGAGGTCCTCGTCAACCCCGCCGAAGGCTACATCACCAGCACGAATCCGGCCGGCATCGCGGAGGCCGTGCGGGACGCCCATCTGGCGGGCGATCACGGCGAGATCATCGAGCCGGGCGACGCCGCGCTCCCCGACATCGACTCGAGCGGCGATCTCCTCACGGTGCGTCCGATCCGCGTCTCCAACGAGGAGAACGCCGCGTACTTCAGGCTCAGATACGAACTGGTCCCGGGTGAACCCGTGATCCGCGTCACCAGCGAGGGCGTCGATCGCGAGGTCCGTCGAACCCTTTCAATGCTGGTACAGCTGGACAAGCGGATCGAATACGCGGTGGTGAGCCCGAATCGGATCATGATCGGGAAGAACGTCCTGATCGTCGGACCGCTGGGCACCCGCTACGGAGAGATCGAGGGTGAGCTCAACGCGGGCAACGGTAATCCGCTCGACATGCGAAGCGACATCCGCTGGCTGACCCCGGCGCTCGACGCGCGACTCGACGAGTTCGAGGCGATCGTCGCCGAAGCCGACGTCGACGACGACGGCCGACTCCGACCGGACCATCCCGTGGAAGGCCTCGCGCTCGTCGAAGAATTCGAGGATCTGGACGGTGACGAGTTCGTGGATGAATTCGATCTCTTCCTGGAGACGTTCGATCTCGACAATGACGGCCGGGTGGTCTACGACCAGACCCTCGCCAACGGTGCCACGGAGGAGTTCGCGGGGATCGACGATCAGTTCGCCCATCTCGTCGACAACGCCACGCCGGACCGGAACGACGACGGCGTCGTCGACGAGGACGACACGAGCCTTGGATGGCGGGACGGCGTGCTTGATTCCTGGGACCGATTCACCAAGGTCGACGGACGACTCGCGTTCGCGGTCGCGAGGAGCGACTGGGAGTCGACACAGGGAGGCTCGATTCGGTCCATCGTGCACGGAGGCATCAGGCCGAATCCCGACGAGGCCGCGATGTCGTTCGGGCTCGGTCCGGAGGAACTCCGGGTGGTGACGACCGACATGTTCGCCGGGAGCGCCGCCTACTTCCGTGACGTCGCCTTCGGCGGCGGCACGTTCGAGGACCAGGTGTCGGCCGGAGTCGTCGCGGGCGGGGAGGCGCTGCTTCCCGGAGATGCCGAACACCCCGGCTACGAGACCACGCCGCTCGGGAGCTTCAGTCCCTACGACCTCTACCTTCGACCGATCTACCGCGGCATCACCTTCCGCAACGTGGCGATCCCCACCGGCACCAACGCCCTCTTCGAGGACTGCACCTTCCTCGGCGTGACCTACGTCGAGACCGAGCAGCTCTGCAACGATCCGAACTGGAACTACGCCGGCGCGCTGGAGGATGCGGACGGCGGACCGGGATTCCTGATCCGGAGCCGATTCGGAGATCTCTTCACGAGTCATCCCGACCTCGGTGAGGTTCAGGACTCGAAGGTTCTCTCGAACAATCTGCGTTTCGAGGACTGCACGTTCCTCGGCTCCCTCGCGGGCGACACCCCCGGCGAATACACGCACTGGCGCAACAAGATCCAGATCACCGGATCGTCGCGTTTCTTCGCGGATCCGGAAGACGAGGACATGCTCGAACAGCCCGACGGCGAGGATCTTCAGGATCTGCTCGAGAGCCTCTCCCAGGAGCAGCTCCTGGAGATGCGGAAGAGCTCGATCATGATGCCGGGCTGGTCCGTCGACGTCGGCAGCTTCACCAACGAGACCTCGTCCGATCCCGATGCGACGCCACGGGTCGATCTTCGAGGTCTGATCGTCGCCGGAATCCTCGACATCCGCGGAACCGCTTCGGTGAAGGGAACGCTGCTCATGACCTTCCGCCCGATCGCGGGCGAAGGTCCGCTGTTCTACGACGGCCAGACCGATGCCTTCAACACGACCATCGGATACTTCGGGCCCGAGGACGGAGACGGTGAGGGATCGGATCCGCTCGACCCCGATTTCAGCGGCTTCGGCGAGATCCTACTCGAGTACGACGACGAGATCGTCCTGCCCGACGGCATCCTCTGGCCGATCCTCGCGGAGCCCATCGCCGCGAGCTATCGAGAGGGAATCTCTTGAAAACGACCACTCGACGCCGACCCATCCGTCGCCGGGGCTTCAATCTCGTGGAGGTCCTCATCGCGCTCGCGATCACCGCCACGCTGCTCACCGCCACCCTCGCGGCCCTGGACGCGAGTTTCCGCGCCTATCAGGCGACCACCGAAGAGGTCTCGACGCAGTCGATCGGCCGCATCGTCATGCATCGCATGCTCACCCTGATCCGCACCGGTACCGACTTCGGCCCGTATCCGGCCGATCCCAGGGTCACCACGATCCAGAGCGACTTCATCGAGTTCCGGACCCAGAACGGCGAGATCGTCACCGTCACCTGGAACCGGAACGACGAGACCCTCCTGTACTCGGTCGAGGGAAACACGCCGGTGGAGATGCTCGACGGCGTGATCGGGACCACCGATGAGGCGGGCGTCGTCCAGGCGCCCTTCACCCTCAACTTCGAACAAGGGCGGCGTCTGTACCGAGCGACCATCGACATCACCGTCGAGCCCGACGACATGATCGATCTGGAGATCGAAGGTGATCGCGCCAGGCCGGTCAGACTGGTGGGAAGCGCGATGCCGCGGCTCGAAGCGTTCTGAACCGGATCAGCCGTCCGACTCGGTCCGTTCCCGCATCAGTCGCATCAGACGGGCGTGCGTCCCTTCCATCCGCGAATCATCCTCCGCCAGTCTGGAGACGTCACGCAGGGCGTAGGTGCCGTCGGAGCGCATCTGCCAGGACTGCCGATGATCTTCGAGGTTGATCATCAGGATCTCCCAGAGTCTCGACCGCAGGGCCCGATTCTCCACCGGCGTCGCCGCCTCGACCCGGTTGTGGAGATTCCGATACATCCAATCCGCGCTGCCGATGATGAAATCACCGTCGAGTGGATCCTCCCGACCTCCGGAGAACCAGAAGATCCGACTGTGTTCAAGGAATCGTCCGATGATCGAATAGATCCGGATGTTCTCGCTCAGGCCGGGGACGCCGGCCCGCAGGCAGCAGAACCCCCGCACCACGCAGTCGATCTGCACCCCCGCCTGCGAAGCCCGATACAGCGCATCCGAAACCTCGCGGTCCTCGAGCTGGTTCATCTTGCAGATGATCCGACCCGGGCGTTCCGGCGTGCCGACCATGATCTCCCGTTCGATGTAGTCGAGGAAGATCGACTTCATCGTGGTGGGCGCGATCAGGAGCTTGTTGTATTCCCGCTGACGACTGCGTCCCGTCATGTAGTTGAACAGGGTGACCAGGTCCTCGGTGATCGCCGGATCCGCGGTGAAGAGTCCGACGTCCTCGTAGAGCCCGGCGGTCTTCGAGTTGAAATTCCCGGTGCCGATGTAGGCGTAGCAGCGAATGCCCCCGGCCTCCTGCCGGACCACGAGCACCGTCTTGGTGTGCGTCTTGAGACCGACCACGCCGTAGGCGACGTGCACGCCGGCGTCCTCGAGTTTTCCGGCCCAGTGGATGTTCCGGGCCTCGTCGAAACGGGCCCGGAGTTCGACGAGGACCGCGACCTGCTTTCCGCTCTCCGCCGCCTTGATGAGCGAGGGGATGAACGGGCTGTCGCCGGACGTACGGTAGAGGGTCTGCTTGATGCAGAGGACCCGCGGGTCCGCCGCCGCCTGCTCGACGAAGCGTTCGACGGTGGCATCGAAGGACTCGTACGGCATGTGCACGATCATGTCACCGCTGCGGATCGCCGCGAGCAGATCCGAGGAATCCCCCTCGAGACCGCGCGGGACCACGGGTCGCCATGGCTGGAATCGCATTTCGGGGACATCGAGATCGGCGATGTCGTCGAGGATCCCGTAATCGAGGAGACGATCGGTCTCATAGACGTCCGACTCGTCGAGATCCAGCTCGTCGAGGACGAGCTTGAGAACGCGGGGATCGGGATTCTCACCCACTTCGAGGCGCACCACGCTGGCGAATCGTCGCTCGCGAAGCTGCTGCTGGATGTGCTCGAGGAGATCCTCGGCATCCTCACTCTCCTCCTCGACGTCGGCGTTTCTCGTCACGCGGAACGGCAGGATGCGGAGAATCTCCATGCCCGGAAAGAGATCATCGAGGTTGTGTTCGATGAGTTCCTGCACCGGGACGAATCGCCTTCCGTCACCGAGATCGTAGAGACGACAGGGAACCTCGGGCACCTTCACGCGGGCGAACAGTTCCTCGGTCTCTCCCGCCCGGCGGAGCATCACGCCGATCGAGACGCTGAGATTCGAGATGAACGGGAAGCGATGCCCTGGATCGACCGCGAGCGGCGTGAGGATCGGAAAGATGTTCGCCCGATACCACGACTCCGCGTCTCGTTTCTCATCGTCGGTGAGGTCGTCCCATCCGAGCAGTTCGATGCCGGCCTCGACGAGCGTGGGGAGCACGTCGTGGCGGAAGCACCGCTGCTGGAGTCCCATGAGGTCGATCACGACGCTGCGCAGCTCCTCGAGCTGCCGTTCCGGCGGAAGGGTCTCGAAGTACTGGGCGCCGAGTCGGAGATCCCGCCTTCGCTTCAGTCCCCCGATCCGCTTCATGAAGAACTCATCGAGATTCCGGGAGGTGCTCGAAAGGAATCGAACCCGTTCGAGGAGTGGCGTTCGGGGGTCGATCGCCTGGAAGAGGACCCGACGGTTGAACTCCAGCCACTGGATGTCCCGGTTGAGAAACCGGCCCGGATCGTCGAAGCCGATCTCACCCGGATCCGGAACGCCACTCCCGACACGCGACAGCTCCTGCTCCGTCGACTGGGGATCGGTCTCGGTCATTGGGGCTCACCGTGCCTTCATTCGTTCAGGGGTTGGGAACGCTCGCTCAAGCGGCCTCGGCCGCCGGAATGCCTTCATTCTAGCGGACCACTTCAGCCGCTCATTTCGACGCCGGTAACCACCGCGCGATGCATCCGGGGGCCTCTTCGACCGCGACAGAGGCGATCGCACACCCTTCCGGGATGCTCGGGGCGAGCCGCGTCGCGACGTGCTCGGCGATCCGCTCGGCGGTCGGATGCAGGCGATCGAAGGGCGGAACCCCGTTGATCGTCCGCCCCGAAAAGGGTGCCACCACGTCCTTGAGCGAAGTCTCCACCACGTGGAAGTCGACGAGCAGATCCTCCTCGTCCAGACGAGGCCCGCGAACCGTCACCGTGACCCGCCAGTCGTGGCCGTGGAGCTCCTCCCGAACCCCGCCCACGGTGACCGCGTGAGCCGCGGAAAATCGATGCGATACTTCAAGTTCGAACATGTTTCGAGTATAGGACAATGGATCGTCCATCCGATCGAACCGGATGAGTCCGCTCGTTCGACGCCCCCCCCGACCGCAGGAGTCACCGTGCCCGACGCCCCTCTCATGCTTTCCATCTCCGGTGCCCGCGGAATCGTCGGCGCCACCATGACGCCCGAGATCGTCGCCCGCTACGCCG
>NZFT01000071.1 GCA_002690755.1 Phycisphaerae bacterium | reverse complement strand
GTTCGCATCTAAGATTCCGGCCTGCACGCCCTGGTCGTGGATCCGCAATGCCTCCTCGACGTTCCCGAGATGCACCGCGACCTCCAGGAGGAGTCTGGCGGATATTCGATAGGTCGCCGGCGAAGCGAGAATCTCTCGCTTGAAGGGTTGAAGCAGTTCGGATACCGCTGCGTAGCGCCCGAGAATGCCGTCGATCCTCGCAAGCAGAATCACGTCTCTCAACTCCAGCGTCTTGTCGATCGATGCGATCGATTCGAACGCCACCAGTCTTGCGTTTTCAACGTCCCCGGACAGCAGCAGAGTCCGCACCCGGCGATTGAGGGGGCCGAAGCTCCCGGGGAATGAACGCGTGAAGTCGAACGAGACCTTGTCCAATTGCTCCGACAATCGTTCAATCGCTTCGAAGTCACCCTTCCGCGCGGCATCTTGAAAATCCGCGGAGAGAATGTCGAGATAGAGCGACCAGACGAGTGGAACGTCGAGACGCTCGGTGAGTGATCTCGCCCGAGCGATAAATTCCTTTGGCACTTCGGAGCTCTTCCGATTCTGAAACTGGAAGCCGAGGTCGAGAAACTCCGCCTGGTCGACATCGACTTCCCGCAGTCGGTCGATGTACTTCGAACCGCGGCCGGAAACCCGCTTCGAACCGACGACGGTGGCGGCGATCCGTCGAAGTATTCCTCGCGACGTGGGATTCGCCTCCACCGCGGCATCCAGGAGTTCAATCGCCCGGTCATCCCGGTCACTGCTTCCTTCACCGTTCAGAAGACAGGTGGCCAGCATCACCTCGGACACTCCCGGCCTCTCTTCGGAAGCCTCGATCAGCGTCTCGAGCCGGACCGCCGCTTCCTCCCAGCGTCTCGAGGCCATGAGAAGGCTCGCGATCATCCGGGATCGAACCAATTCGGATTGAATGATCACCGATCGCTCGATCCCCTCGATCGCGGCATCGGTCTGCCCGAGCCGCATGCGTCGACGGGCCACGGCTTCCTCGACCGCGACGGTCCGATCCGCACGAATCGCGAGCCGATCGAGAATCGAATCCGCCACCGCCTCCTGCCCGTTGTTCCTTCGGACCTCCATGCAACTCAGCAGATCCTCGATCGCACCCGTGCGATCCGCCACTTCGCAGATCGAGGATGCGAACTCGGTGTCCCGGCCCTGGCGCACGAGAAGACCGGCGAGCATCGTTCGCTGCGTTGGCGTGAACCGCTCGCGGTTCTGGTAGAGCTGCTGGATGACGCTGTCCGCCTCGTCCGCACGCTGTGATTCCTGCAAGCACCTCGCGAGATAGATGCCGGATGCCACATGGCCCGGCCGGCGTTCGAGCGCGAGTTCGAGAACGCTGATCGCTTCCTCGGAAGTCGATGAATCGATCTCATACCAGAGTCTTGCGAGCATGCCGTAGATATCGATGGACGCCATCCCGGACGCCACGAGATCACCGATCTCATCCCGCGTCTCGTTCACCAGCTTCCGGGATTCCGGGGTGTCNGACCGGTGGAAACCCAGAACGTACAGTCCCTTGATGAAGCAATGCGAATTCGAGAATTCACCGTACCGATCCCTGGCGATCTCGACCGCCTTGGAGCCGAGCGCATCGTCGTCGAGCGACCTTGCGATCGTGAGCATTCTGCGGAGATCCGCCTCGTCGTTCTCGCATTCCGCGAGGAGGCGATAAGCCCGAGCCAGATCCGAATCGGAAATCTCCCGATCTTTAAGAATCTCTATCGCGAGTGCCCGACGCGTGATGTCGGAAGGCCGCAAAGCGTACTCCTCACGAATCCAATCAAACACCCTCGCGGGGTCAACGGAGCGCCGAAGGGCACTCATTTCGGCATCGAAGATCGCTTGCTGCAGCGGTGCTTCGACGGGGATGACCTTGATCCTTNCGATCAGGGATGGGGCGATCTCGAGGTCAAACCGATTCGCGATGCCCAGCAGACGGAAGAGATTCTCCTCGCTGGAGGTCGTGGCCAGCAACCGATCTAGTTCCGTCGTGGCGAAGTCGAGATCGCCTTCCGAAGCCGCGGCGGCCACGAGCAGCGATTCCACCGCGAACTCGACAGCGGGATTGGCGTCGCCGATGGACGCTTGAAGCTCCTCGAGGAGTTCGCGCGGGGTCTCGTAACGAAGCGAGATCCCGAGGGGAAGATCGTCGATGTCGACTCCGATCCGTTCGAGCGCGATCCAGGCCCGAGCGGTGAGAAGCATGTTCGGAAGATTCGGCGAATGACTTGCGAGTCGGACCGACGTCGTGAAACTCGATGCCGAATCGCCACTGGCAAGAAGTGATTCCGCGAGCCGAAAACTGAGCGGTGCCGAATACTCNCGACCCGCATCGATCGCCTGCTGATAAAACTGCGCTGCGACCCCCGGCAGCGCCGCCTTCCGAACCAGGTCCCCCATGAGGGTTCCGATGAACACGTCACCACGCCAGTTCATCGACCCGGAAAGGAATTCCCTGGCCCGAGTGACATCGAACGGGTCCTGCCGAAGCAGTTCCACGATTCCAAGGATCATACGGAATCGTTCTCGCTCCCCCAACGCCAATGATGCGGAATCGATCGCCGAGGAGAACTCCTCGAGCGATTCGAAGTCCGGAAGTTCCGGACTGCTGAGCAAGAGCAGCGCGAACGCATCCACTCCGGTCTCGCCGTTGAACACCGCGTCTTCGATTCCGCCGTCCAGAAGCGATCTCGCATCGTCGGTCCGGCCGCTCATCCAGTACTGCCGTGCAATTCCAACCAAGGCCACCGGGTCGTCGGAGACCATCGATTCGGCCCGCGCGAGGAGTTCGGACGCTTTGGACTGATCGTCGTTTCCGCCCATGGCGAAAAGCATGCTCGCCGCTCCGACCAGAACGATGGGATCCTCCTCGGCCGCCGAGTCGACCCGCTGAAGGATGCTTCGCGCCGCCTCGATGTTCCGTTCGCGAAGGTATTTCTGTGCCTTGAGCACCATCACCGCCTGCCTGCGATTCGGCATCGCCTCGGCCCATTGATCCAGGATCTGATCCGTGGTTTCGACCGTCTCACCCCACCGCAACTGCTGCCGGGCCTCGGATTCGCCGATCGTCAGAAGGTCCACGACCATGCCCAGACGCGAGATGTTCCCCGGATCGAGCGCCATCAGCTCGAGCGCCCAGCGAAGCGCGGATTCTTCATCCGCGTCTCTGAGCGCGTCACGCCACTCGAGGTCTCTTCGGTTGCCACGGACCACGAGATTGGGATCCGCCGGAATGTAGTCGCCCGTCTGATACGAGAGCTGGAGGAGATACTCGTTGGCTTCGACGTTCCTCGGATCGATCGTCAGGATCTCCACCGCACTGTCTCTGAGCCGGGTCGACTGGCCGAATATCCGTTCGAGTCTTGCCCGACCGATCAATGCCTCGAGCAGGATTTCATCCGAAAGTTCCTGTTGCTTGCAGAGCCTCACCGCCAGCACGTACCGATCCAGACATCGCTGCAGATGATTGCCGAACTGACTTGCGACTCGTCCGCGTGCATCGGCGAATGCGAGCAGAAGCTCTACGTCCTCTGGGAAACGCGAACACGCGACATCGAGCTTCTTCACCGCCGTCGTGTAGTCGCCCGCTTCCATCGCGGACAAGCCGTCGGCTCTCGCTTCGATCGCGCGTTGATCACGCGAGTGCTGCTGGAAGAACCATACGGACACCCCGGCCACGAAGACCAGGGACAGAATGGTGACGAGCAGGACAAGACGCGTTCGGGCCTTCCTGGTCAATGGCATTTGCTAGGCATCCAGAATTGAGGAACGAAATCCCCACCACGGCCCGGGCCGCTTCGGAATCACCTCTCGCCGCGGACTCGAAGGGCGAGGGTGGCGAAGGTCTTGAAGACGATCTGCGTGTCGAGCAACCAAGAAGCCCGACGGACGTACTCCAGATCGTACCGAATCCACTCTTGGAAATCACGACCTGGAGCCCGGGTGCGGCGGATCTGCCAGAGCCCTGTGATTCCGGGCCTCACCGAGAGACGCGCTTCACGCCAAGCGGGGCAGAACTGGTTCTCCCGCTCCGGGCTCGGACGCGGGCCGACGATGCTCATGTGTCCACGGAAGACGTTCCAGAACTGGGGGAGCTCGTCCAGACTCGTCCACCGAAGGAATCGCCCGATGCCCGTGACCCGTGGATCATCCTCGATGTAGATCTGGGGACCGTCGCTTCGATCGAGCGAATCGAGATTTTTAATCATCGACTCGGCGTCCGTTCTCATCGTCCGGAATTTCAGGCATTGAAAATTCCGTCCCCCGCGGCCCTGTCGCTCGTGCTGGAAGAAGATCGGCTTGCCGTCGAAGTGATAGATCAGGATCGCGATGATCAGATAGAGCGGCGACAGAATCACCATCGCGAAGATTGATCCGATCAGATCGAAAATCCGCTTTCCAATTCCATAGAAAGTACCGCGGGGCAGATTGCTCCGATGTCTTCTGCCGGGAATCGGCACTTCGCGGATCGTCCGCAGCCCGACGATGCGAGGNTGGCGACGNCGTGGTGTCGCTCACGAATTCCGGCCCTGCGATCACCGAGTTCCGAATGGTCTCCTGCTGAAAACCGATCCAGGCCGGCGGCACGATGGTCACATCCTCCATCGGTCCGGACCCGAACGGAACGAAGACGCCCTCCGACGCCTTCTCGATTCCGACGATCACGCTGGACGGATCGTCCCAGGTCGCCACCAGCCAGGTCAACAGGGACTTCTCATCATCGGGTCGGCCTTGGTGGAAGATCTGGCCGGCGAGTTCGATGGATTCTCGCCTCGCCATCTCCGCGATTCCCAACGGCGAACGTTCTTCGGGTGTCCAGAGTCCGCTCGCCCATCTTCTGGCCAGCCCCAGCTCGCCGGTGAGCGTGACGTTGGCNCGACTCAGNTCTTCGTAGTCGTAGTGNCGCTCGACACCGATGATCGCACCGTTCGNNCCTCGNCNGATCTCCTCCCGGTANCGGTCNGNGTTNCGCTCGACCACCGTGAGCCGGAGGAACGGCTCGATGCTCCACACGAGATTGCCGACGACAGGCTTCAGGTCGAAGATGACCAGAAGGCTGCGTGGAACGAGCAGGAAGGCCTCGGCACCGGGATCCGGCGTGAACTCCGAACCACGCCCGACCACCTGAACGCCCTTGCTTCTCCACCACGCGTTGTAGATCGACTGGACTTCGAGTCCCCAGAGCCGGACCTCGGCTTTCGACTCCTTCACCCTTCGCGAGGCGTCCGGGGAAGTCGTCTGGCTCACGGCGAATCGATCTTCGACTGGATGCCTTCCAGCATCGGGTTCACCTTGACGACGGGCACGGTGGCGCCGCTCGACTCGATCTCATCCGAGACCGCTTCGCTCATCTTCGAAGTCGAGCCGTAATGCTCGCAATCCGACCTGCCTGCGTAGTTGAGCACGACGCCGAGATAGTCGGTTCCCACCGACTTCAGGTCCTTGCGACATTCGGCGAGACGCGAACGGGATCGACCTCTGCGAAGCGTCAGAATCGCACCGTCGACCGCGGATGCGATCGGCAGCGCCTCGATGCTCGCGGTGATCGGCCCGCTGTCCACCACGATGATGTCGTAGTCATCTCGGACCGCGTCGAGAACCTTCGTGAAGATCCGAGGGCTTAGGTTCGCAGCGGATACGCGACGATCGATGCCGACTCCGAGAAGCTTCAGATTCGGATGGCCGAGCGGCACGATCTCCTCTTCGAGGCGGCCGGCCCGGATGATCTCTCGAAGTCCGGGCCTTCTGAGGCGTCCGAACTGATGCGTCATCGATCGACCGACGAAGTCAGCGTCGATGAGGAGGACCTTGTAGCCGCTTTCCGCGTAACTCCACCCGAGACTCACCGCGAGCGTCGTCTTTCCGTCACCCTGGAACGGACTCGACACCATGATGACGTAACCCGTGTCNGAGGCCCTCCGGGACTCGATTCTTCCGCGAATGCGATGGACGCAGTCGGAAGCGATCATCACCATCGTCTCGTCCTCACTCGCTTCATCCATGTTGGGCATCACCCCGAGCACCGAGTAGCGATTCTCCCCCTCACGCAGCTGCTCCACGCCGAAGGTCCTTCGGTCGATCGAGCCGACCAGGAANAAGATCCCCGCCGAGAGCGCCCAGCCACCCANGAAACCGCCGATCGCAGCCTGCAGACGCTTGTCGCTGGAGGGGNTGAATGCCGGGACGGCGTTGGTGGGCGGGAACCGAATTCGGCCCTCTCCCACGGTCTCACGTTCTCGCTCGAGATCCCGCTGTCGTTCCTCGAGCTTGCTGAGTTCCTGGGACTCGACCGCGATCTTCATGTCGTAGTCTTCGATGTCCAGACGGATCCGTTCGANNCGACGATTCTGTTCAACGAGCGACTGGCGGTCATCCAGAAGCGACTTCCTTCGCTCGAGGATCGAACCGTAGGTGCTNCTGCTGCTCATCGCNCGATCCCATTCCGCACGGGCGGCACTGAGTCGCCCNNCGTAGGTCGCCTCTTTCGAGTCGAAGTCCATCTTGGCCCGNCGGTGATCCAGATGACCGGGTCCGAACCGCTTCGAATTCACTTCGAGCGCGATGCGACTCGTCGCGACGGCGGTCTCCAGAGAGGGGAGGATCGGATCGATTTCCGCCAGATCGGCNAGNGTGGGGCTCAGATTGGAGCTGGCCCGCGGCTCGNGTTCNTCGGGNGTGACCTCGCGGTCCTCCGATTCCGCNGNCANTCTCGCGGCGAGCNCNACCTGCTCGCGAATNCTCGANNGCTTCTCATCGAGATCCGCGATNAGAAGATCCANCTNCTTGATCTCTTCGACGTTCAGNTCNATCCCCGATTCGAGATCCGACAGGCCGAGNGANAGGTCGGAGTAGGCGCNNCTCTTCGCGATCCGGAGCTGCAACAGCTTCGAGCGGACCGAGTCCGTCATGCTGCCGATCGCCTCCAGCCTCAGCTGATGCTGGGTCAGCGGATCAGGTGCGTAGATTCGCTCGTAGGCCCGCACCAGCGCGTTGACCGCAGTTGCGGCGAACGCCGGGTTCTCATCCTCCATCAAGACGATGATCAGGGACGTTCTCGCGGGACTCTTGATCTGCACGCTCTCGAAGATGTCGCTCCGAAAATTCGGGCGGCTCGCCTCGAACTGCAGCAGTGAGGGGTCTTCAAACGCCTCCAGGAACACCGTCATGTCTCGAAACTGCTGCGCCTTGGCATTCACAAAGGCGAAGAACTGGCCGATGTCCGCGGTCTCGATCGTCTCTTCCACGAGTGGCGGCAGCGAAGATTCGATGATGATCGTCGACGACGAGCTGTATTTCACAGGCGCCAGCGTGTAACCCGCCCACGCGAACGTGACGGAAAAGACGATGCCGAGCACGATCATGGGGATCATGCGACCGTGAAGTCGATTGCGAACGAGAACGAGCGGACTGTCCGCAGGAGCGTCGTCCCCCATCTCTCCCCCGAAGACCGGCTCGGCCTGCAGGATCGCCGTGTTCACGGGGACGGAAGAATCTGTTTTACCTTCGAAGCTCATGCGTTACCTCCAGGTTCCACAGCCTGAACCTCGACGGAACCTGCCGGTACCAACATCAATTCATCGAATATCGCCTCGGGAATCGCGTTCATGATCTCCGTCGCGTAGCCAAGAATATCGTCATTCGACATCGTTCCCTGAAACAGAATTTGNAACTGAAACAGCCCTTTTCCACCCAANAGNGCGGGTTTNACCACTTTNCGNGCTTCNACNAGCGAGCCNAAGAACCNNTCNCCGGACGCGAAGAAACCNTTTACGACGNNNAGNTCCGCGGTTATCACACCNTCACGGACGAAACGGTAGANCGTTCCNAGGATTCGACGNCCNTCCGNNCGCTCGAATGAGAAGTCGTCTTCCGCCTTCTNATCCGACATCAGCCANCCNCTCGCCGGATAACACCGNGGNGGNTGATGNCCCGCCATCGTCCNCGCGTCGGAACAATAGGCGANGAACACCACNGCCCGAAGCTGCGGACGGCTTCGAAGCCGNAGATATTCCGCGCTCATGGACGCGGAGAGNCCGAAGATCTCGGCCTGCCGGGAAGGTACCGCGACCTCCCGCTGCCTGACCCAGGTCCCTTCTTCGGCGATCAATCGCGAAGGAATCGCCGAAAGCGCCTCCTGAATCGGTCCCACCCGACTGTTCTCCTCGATCGCGAAAAGCCCGCGTCCGATGGATACGAACGTCAAGAGAAGGACCGCAGCGACGATCACCGGGATCGAAGGCCACGACCATGGGAGGGGGCTGCCGTTCGGGAGTCGACTCATGCCGTCACCAATCGCCATTTGGACACCGAAACATCCAGCCATTCCACGAACCGAAGCAGTCCGAGCAGGAGCAACACCGCGATCGGAAGCATCAGCCAGCCACCGATGTCGTGGACCATCTCCGCCGAGCCGGGAACGAAGCCATACGCGAGCGACGTGGGTATCAATCTCAGGATGTTGCAGACCAGCGCGACCGGAATGCTCGCGAAAAGCAGTAGAAAACGAGCCGCTCGCCGGAGCGGGAGCGAAAACACGACGGCGTAGATCACCAGCGCGATCGGCATCACGAGACGCATTCCATTGCAGGCTTCACCGACCAACACGATCTTCCCATTGATCTCGATGATGCTCCCACGCCGAACCGCATCCACTCCGAGCAGCTCGAGAATGATGGATGTGACGATCGTCGCGAAGTTCTGAAGCGGCAAGGCGATCCATTCCCGCACGACGCCGGGAAGCGGAGCGATGGCGAAAAGGACGAGGAACGCTGGACCGAAGACGAGCAGGATCCGTGGGCCGACGCAGGTGACGACGACCCCGATGAAACCCACGATTCCACCCAGATGCCAGAACAGCACCACGTCATAGAACGCACCGCCGACGAAAAGCAACCAGCCGCTCAGGATCAGAACCGGCCCGGCGAACGACCTGCGAATCTCGTAACGACCGAGGCGACTCTGCCGGAGCCAGGCGAGGTAGACCGCAAGAAGCGGCACCATCAGCACGTAGAGCCCCTCGGGCCGCTTCGTCGCGGTCCGGAAGATGTCCAGCATCGGATCCCGGAACACCAGGAGGTTCAGCGTTCCAAGCAGGATCAGCGGGGCGAGAACGCCACTCATTCGGCTTCGTCGAGCGTTCATGTCGACCGGACCTCTTTGAGGAAACGACGACTTTGAAGTTTCGACTCCCGATTGACCACCGAGTCCACGACTCGCGCGCCGGCGGGGATCTCCACGCCTTCGCAGATGATCGATCTTGCGACCACCACATCGTCATGAATCAGAACGTCCTTCATCACCACGGAATCGATGATCGCCGCGTTCCGCACGTCCGCATCCGGATCGATGCAGGAACCGCGAATGATCCGCCGCGAGTCCTCATCGGATGAATGAAACGCGTGAAACCTCACTGAATCGATCCATCCCTTGATGGTGTTGAGACGAAGTGCTCTCGGAATCAGGCTCGCGGCGATCACCTTCAATCCCGCATTGAACGCGGCTTGAAACGCCTGTTCCTTCAAGTCGAAGTAACCGATTTCCGGAACGAAGTCGAGAATCACCGGCTTGATCGCGATGATTCCAGCCAACCTGTCCAGCTCGCTCACGCCAATGACCACGTCGGCGCCCGACGAGATCGCGACCGAGAATCTCTCGAGCGTATGCGGCGGGCATGTGGATCGATCGATCACGACGATGTAGTCGGCGTCGCGATCCTCCGCCGGAAGATTCTTCCAGTGATCCGCGATCACGCCGGCGGTCCCACGATTCGAACGCGGATCGATGTGACGCTCGAACCTCGAATCGCCGGAAAGTCGTTCCATGCCTTGAAATCCACGGGACGAGTTGAACAACAACGAGATCCGCCGGCCGACCGGCATCGCATCGAAAATCAATTCGCTCCAGAGCTCGATCAGCGTCGTGCCACCACGAATCGGAAGGGCGAGGATGGGTCGCTCGGCGAGCTTCTCGACGG
>NZFT01000070.1 GCA_002690755.1 Phycisphaerae bacterium | reverse complement strand
AAATGGGCGGGTTACAACAACTGCTCGAACGTCGCGATCGAGGAGTCCCCGCTCGACCTCGACGGCAGCATCCCCGGCGCGGAGACGGCGCGGGTGGTCCTTGACGACGGCTGCGACGAATACGGATCGGCCGAACTCTGGCGGATCCAGGGCGGCAGCCACGGCCCCGCCTTCAACTCGAACTTCCCGCGGGAACTGGTGAGCTGGCTTCTCGAGCACGATCGTTCGCCGGACGAATCCCCGTGTTCGGCGGACGTCAATGCCGACGGCATCGTCAACGGCGGAGACCTGAGCCTCATGCTCGCCACCTGGGGAACCGCTTCCGAAGCGTGCGATGTCGACCAGGACGGCATCGTGGGTGGCGGCGACCTCAGCCTGGTACTCGCGACGTGGGGCGTCTGCCCCTGATTCGGACCCGCGCGACGGGTCGAATCATCCTGACAACCCCCGGAAGACGACAGAGCCGTCCCCGGAAGAAGGGGCGGCTCTGCATCGTCGGGGTGACAGGATTTGAATCGAGCGCAGCGAGATCANNNGACCGGGGACGCCGAAGGCGGACCGCACACCGACAAACAAGGCCCCGGAAGCATCGCTTCCGGGGCCTTCAAGTCGGGGTGACAGGATTTGAACCTGCGGCCTCTGCCTCCCGAAGACAGCGCTCTACCAAGCTGAGCTACACCCCGAGGGGCTCTTTTGCACCGAAAAACGGAGTTCGGGACCGTTTCTCGGAATGGCGGGTGAAGGATTCGAACCTTCGAAGGCGAACGCCAGCAGATTTACAGTCTGCCCCCTTTGGCCACTTGGGTAACCCGCCCGTGTGAGGGGAGCCGCGCAGTCTATCGGCCCAGATGATTCACGGCAAGAGACCGCACTTCGCCCGAACGTCCGAAAACGGGTTTTTCCGGACTTCCAGAGACGCGCGGAAGCCGCACTCGAGCGGCCGCCCCTCGATCTCAGGAAAATTCGGTGTTCTCGGAACGGATGCATCGAGATCCCGTCTTAAAACGAATCCCCGTTCATGGATTCCGCGCGCATCCCGCGTAGGATTGAGCACCTGATTCCCCCGGATACCCACCGGCCGTCCCGGCCACCCCACTTTGCTGGAGCANAACCTTGAAGATCGGAATGTCCCTCACTGCTGTCCTTCTCGCGGGCTCCGCGGGACTACTCGGGCAGATGTCCGCTGATGCGATGCCTGGTGGCAAGGGCGGATCCGCCGGTGGCGGCATCGGCGCCGACGTCGCCGTCTGCACCATTCCCGACATCTACCGCTGGGGAAACCGCGATGGCTTCACCGGCTACTCCGCCGGCACGACCAGCGTGAACCTCGGCGANGTGAACCTCCTCTGGGACGCTGATTCGGATGCACATCCCCGGATCCCCCAGAACGCGTTCCGGTTCGCCGAAGGCCGGCTCGTCCAAATCGGACAGTCCTGGTGCAAGGACGGCTTCTGCGCCCTCCAGCTGAACGGCTGCGGACCCTGCCAGCCCGCCGGCAGCGGCTGCCCCGAAATCCTCGGACCCGGCTGCGCCGACCCCTACTCGAGCTCGCTCAACGGCTCGCAGGGCGGCCTCGCCCCGCGGTACCAGTGCGACCCGGTGACCGGCCACTTCACCTATCCCCCCCAGAATCTTCCTGCCGCCACGCCGACCATCGGTCGCCGCCTGCAGGTCCGCATCTACGACCTCAACTCCGTCGTTTGGGGTGACGACGCGAAGTTCTACGTCGATGCGATGTACCTGCACTATCAGGACACCGATTCCGGCAACAACATGAACAACGCGTCCTACCGTGAGTTCAGTGTCGGGAACATCACGTCCAGCGGTTATCCCCTCGACACCTTCGGCCCCACCAGCATCGGCGATCCCGCCATCTACGCGTGGGAGGAGAACAGCGACACCGTCACCATCGAAGCCATCGATTTCCCGAACGACGGCCGGGTCCACGTGGCGAGCGACGTCATCGACCAGGGTGACGGCACCTACCGATACGAGTACGCGATCTACAACTACAATTCCGACGACGCGGTCAACGGCTTCTCCGTGCCCGTCCCGGCCGGCACCGCGGTCTCGGACATCGGTTTCCACGACACCAACAGCCACTCGGGTGATCCGAACGCGACGAACAGCTGGGTCACCAGCTCCAACGGCGGCGCCGTGTCCTGGTACACCTCCGAGTACGCACAGGATCCCCTCGCCAACAGCATCCGCTGGGGCACCCAGTACAACTTCTGGTTCGTCACCGATTCCGCTCCGGAAGCGGGCGTCGGTGAGATCGAGATCTACCGAACCGACGACATCGCCACGACGAACGTGTTCGTTCCCGCGGGCGGCGGTGGCGACAACCCGTACGACCTGAACGGCGACGGCCTCGTGACCGGCGCCGACATCGGCCTCTTCCTCGCCCTCTGGGGCGACGTCGGCGGCCCCGGCGACTACAACGACGACGGCATCGTCAACGGTGCCGACTTCGGCATGATCCTCGCCGCGTTCAGCTGATCGCGGAGAACACCTGACCGAAACCACCGAGCGGTCGGCTTCCCCGGAAGCCGACCGCTCTTTTCATTCGTACGACACGGCGAAAACGGTCGCTTCCCGCGTCAAGACCCTGCGTCGTCGGCGAGCCGGTGCACGGTGAAGTGCACGAACGACGCCTGCTCGTCCATTCCCTCGAATGCGAGTCGCCAGTCGAGATGCATCTGCATCGCCGGCGTCATCCCGGGGATCCGAAGTCGAACCGTCCGACCGTCGGCCGATCGCGTGGCCGACTCGATGTCGAACGTCGTGATTCCGGGCTCTCCGGACCGGACGTCGAGCTGCGGCGAGCCGTAGTCGCTCGACCAGCGGTAGTTCCAGCCTTCGAGGGCGAAGGCGTCGGCGAGCGCCGCGGCGTTCGTGGTGACCGGTCGACTGAAGTCGATCTCCAGCCCGCCTTCGACGGCGTGAACCCGGGTCGGAACCGCGAGCGGGGTCTCGCTTCGCCTGATCCGGTAGAAACCACCGGGATCGGTCTGATCCGAAGACCAGCCGAAGAGTCCCGCGACGTAGAGCGAGCCGTCCGGGTGGAAACGCCCCCGCATGAGTCCGGTCGGCAACGTGATCGGCAGTGGCACGAAGGCGCCCTGGTGCGAACCGTCCACCTCGTCCTCGAGGATCAGGTAGACCTCGCCGGTCCCGTAGGAAACGCCGAGCAGGCGCCCGCCGAGTTCACCCCAGACACCGTCCGGAACCCGCAACTGGGCCGCGGGGGAACGGTCGACCGTCGGATGGATCCAGAGCAGTGGCGGTTCGTACGAATCGAGCGGTTCGAGCCCGAGCCGCGAGCCGCTCCAGTTGTTGCCGTGGAAGGACCCCGGCTCGATCCGGTTGATCCGGTTCGCGGGCATCCAGTGCCCCTCCTGGTCGGAGCCCCAGGCGATGCCGTCCGCATCGACCGCGACGCCGTTCGGCGCCCGGAACCCACTCGCGACGACTTCGGATCCGCGTCCGTCCGCGTCGACCCGGATCAGCGTCCCGTGCCGCGGGTGAACCGGCAGCTTCGCGTGACGTGCGGCCTTGATGTAGTACAGCGAACCGTCCGGTCCGATCTGCAGACCGCTCGCCGGCTCATGGAAGTGCGGGCTGTTCATCGCGTCCACGTTGAAGGCTTCGTAGCGATCGGTCTCGTGATCGCCATCGAGGTCGACGAGTCGGGTGATCTGATCCCGGCCGACGACGAGAATCTCGTCGTCACGGGTCGCGAGTCCGAGCGGCTGGCTCAATCCACTCGCGATGCGACGCCATTCGAGAAGATCCAGATCCGCATCGAGTCCGTCGACCCTCCAGACGTCGCCGTTCCAGGTGCTGATCGCGGCCGCGCCGCCATCCTCGAGGAAGTCGAAGTCACCGAAGCGCATCCACGAATCCCACGGGTTCTCCGCAGGCCAGGAGACTCGATCGATCTGGAAGGGTGATGTCCGCGCCCCGGTGGCGTTGCCAAGCTCCGTGATGAAACTCGCCAGTCGGGAACGGGGACCGTTCCAGGTTCGAACGACCCCTTCGATTCCATCGAGTGAATCCCCGGGCCTGACGACCGTCAACACCATGTCATCGACGATCTCGAGGTTCGCAGGAACCTCGAACTCGAGCGACCGCGCGGAGACGAGTGGCTCGCCGCTCTCGGCCGCCACCGCACGGAGCTCGGCGCGGTCGAGTGCCCCGCGATGAACGCGAAGACCATCGAGATATCCGCTGAACCTCGACTCGGCGGGAAAGTCCTCGTTGGTGAAACCGACCGAAAGCACGTGATCCGGCGTCGGCCCTTCCGGCGCCAGGGCACCTTCGGCGTCGACGACCCCGTCGACCCAGAGCGTCACCTCCTCGCCCTCGGGATCCGAGGTCACCGCCACGTGGTGCCACTTGCCGTCGGCCACCAACGTCTCGCCTTCGATCGCGCCGACCCATCCGATGTCCCAGGCGAGTCGCCCGTCGCGCACGAAGAAGGTCGCCCCGTCCGGCGCCCAGTCGCCGTCGAGCGACGTCCGAGCCGCGATGGTGCCGTCCTTCGTGGTGTGGATCCAGGCCGAGATCGTGATCGGCGTCATCGCCGGATCGATCGCGCCCGCCTCGGTCCAGACCGCCCGTGCCGTACCGTCGAAGTCGAGGGACCGGCCCCGAACCCCGCGTCGCCACGTGACGCCCTCGAGCCGCAGGTCCCCCGCCCCCTCCACCACGTTCCGCATGAGCGTGGACGGATCCTCGTCGAAGTTCCAACCCGCGATCGGCGCGGGTGGCGAGCCGGGACGATCCTCGAAGACCATGATCGCCTCGTCGATCGGCGCGGACTTCGCGTCGATCTCGATGCCATCCATCCCGAACAGCTTCGGGGTCGAACCCGGTTCGCCCGCGTTGGACAACGTCGCACCGCCGGGACCGAGCCTGATGATCTCCACCGAGTCGTCGGGTTCGCCGAACCGGACGTCGAGCTCGCCTTCGAGGGCGAGCGTCTCGGTCCAGCGGTTCGGACTTCCAGCGTTCCAGACCGAGCGGAGATCCCCACCCCGCTCCGCGGCGTCGACGCGATCGAGGAAGTCGGGAAGCCGATCCGCGTCGAGTGACGCGAAGAGAAGTCGGAATCGGCCGCCACCGGCCCCTTCGAGCGGCGGCATGATCCTCGCGGTGAGTCGGTCCGGCTGGAGATTCGCCCCGCCGATGACCGCAGCCTCCCCCGCCCCGCGAGGATCGGACCTCAACGGGCCCGAACCCACCCAGCCAATGGCCCCGATCACCTCGTCGTCATCCTTGACGACGGCCACGCGACGACCCCCCGTCGTCTCGAGCGGCCATCGTGGGTTCTCCCCGGCATCGAGCGTGACGCCCGCCTCGATCCCGAAGATCGAGAGATCGAACGGCGCCGCGACGTCGGCGACTTCGATCTCCCGCGACCACACCAGGAGGTCGTCGCGATCCTCGGCGGTCATGCGCTCCAGGATCGTCGCGTCCCCGACCGTGTAGCGAAGGACGACACCGTCCTCACCCGCCACCAACCCCTCGAAGCGCCCGAGCGCCTTCGGCAACGGGCCGAATGGAACCGCCCTCGGGTCATCGAAGCGGCCGCCGAGCTCCGAATCGATCCCTGGTCCGGCGGGATTGGTCCAATCGGGATCGCCCGCGATCCGGGGCCAGGTTCCGTGCGGCCCGTCGTAGACGATGCCGCGAAGCTCCACGAAGTCGCCCTGCCAACCGGCCGCCCAGCGAAGTTCCGCGGTGTCGAAGAGCGCGGCGGTCGAACCATCCTCGTCCAACGGAATCGCGACGCCCTTCGAGGCGATGTTGTCGGAATCCACTTCGATCGCCGCGGAGAGGAACGGCCCGTAGTCCATGTCCTGCCACGGCTCCCCCTTCCGTTCCTTGAAGCGGGGGAACGACCCGACGCCATCCTCCGGGACCGGCATCCCCAGCGCCCAGTGGATGCCGTTGACCACGAGCTGCCGGAAGCCGGGCTGCGCGAAATCGCGCGGATGCCCCATCGTGGTGGTGAAGGTCCGACCGCCGTCGGGGCGGATCCAGGTCCACGCGAGGGGATTGACCGTCTCGTCGTCGCCGGCCTCGTCGTCCGGGCCGATCGGTCGCCCGAGGGCGAGCACCGTGGCGTCGTCGGGGGGGAAGTCGTCGCGGACGTGGTAGGTCCAGGATCGGACGCCGAAGTCCTCGGGCACGCCGGTCAACACCGTCTCGTCAGTGCTCCTGTCCGTGGTCACCGCGGTTCGGGAATCGTGGCCGTAGTGGTACTTCCACGGCGCGCCGAGCACGTCCGCACCGAAGTCGTTCCAGCGCTCGGCCCGCGGATCGTCTTCGGGGTAGTCGAAGGCGTGGGTCGAGGTTCGGAACCCGACGACCGCCCCGCCACCCTCGACGAACTCGGCGATCCGGTCGAGCTGCTCCTGGGGCAGTTGCCGGAATCGAACATAGAAGACGGCGAGATCCGCGTCCTCGAGCGCCTCGAGACCTTCGATGTCGTTGCCCGGCCCGCCGTTCAAACGGCGATCGACGAGCACCGTGGTCTCGAATCCGTGTTCACGCTCGAGCAGATCCGCCAGCGCCGGCATCGACCACTCCGAGCGGTACTCGCCCTCCCCCACGACGAAGACGACGTGGGGCGGCGCCGCGACGGCGCCTGTGGTCAGGACCATGGTGAGCATGATCACGGTTCGAATCTTCATTTCTGACTCCAATCGGCCGAGGTGCTGACGAGACGGCGCCAGCATGACTATAGGTCAACGCGGGACCACGATTTCGGAACCCCCCGATGCGCGGTGATCCACTCGCCCGGGCCGCTATCATGCGACCCACGCCACCTTAGCTCAGCTGGTAGAGCAGCTGATTTGTAATCAGCAGGTCGCCGGTTCGATCCCGGCAGGTGGCTTTTCCCGCGTGCGCCGAACGGGCGCAGAACCGCATCGAATCCCACGCCCCGGGCTCAGCGCCAATCCTTCGGGATCGGTCGCCCCCACCACACCGGGTGCATCATCGAGCGGGTCTCCGAGAACAGCTCCCGAACCGCCTGCTTCTCGTTCGTCGCCCACACATGGGTCTTCACGAGATCGATGGTCGTCCGTCGTTCGGCTTCGGAGAGCCCGGGTTGATGACGGTCGATCGCTTCCAGCAACTTCACCTCGTCGAACGCGAGAAGTCCATCACCGAGGTCGATCCAGAGAAGGGGATGATCCGGATCTTCGACGTCGAGGAGCGCCGGATCGAGGCGGTCCGCGAGTCCGTCCATCGCCTCGTCATCGACCTCGCACAAGTTGAGACTCGTCCGGGTCAGCTCCTCGAGGATGTCATGCAAGGGGGCGTTCTGGTTCTGGGCTCGGAGCTCCAGCAGCAGCGGGGACAGCAGCACGAGCAGGACCACGCCCGCCAGCCCGAGGCGTCGGAGAAGCACGCTTCGATCAGTGGGTTCGTCGCCCGTCATGAGGACCTCCAGTTCGTCATCGCCGGCTCCCGGAAGCTTGAGACCCGACCCGACCGTCCCGATGCCGTCTCATCGCCACCTGGACGAGGGTGACGTCGGCGGGATTGACCCCGGCGAGGCGACCCGCCTGTCCCAGCGTGCGGGGGCGGAAGCTCCCGAGCACCTCCGCCGCCTCCCGGCGGAGCCCTTCGATGGATGCGAAGTCGAGTTCCGAGGGAATCGTAGCGTGTTCGGCGTCGCGTTGACGACGGATCTCGCGGTCGGCACGCTCGACGAAGGAGGCATAGCGACAGTCGTTGAGCACCCGATCCACGAGCTCGATGCGTCGGGTGGTTCCGGCGGGCAGCTCCGAGGCGAGGCCTTCGGCCGTGGTCTCCGGCCGCCGCGCGATCTCCTCCAGCGTTCGCCCCTCGACCCGGACCGCGTTGAACGCGGCGCGGATCGAATCGAGCGCCTCGGATCGGGCCTGCCACCGCGCCCACCGATCATCGTCGACCAGTCCGAGTTCGCGACCGAGCGGCGTGAGCCGTTCGTCGGGATTGTCGTGCCGGAGCCGAAGCCGGTGCTCGGCCCGGCTCGTGAACATCCGGTACGGCTCGCGGGGGATCCGCGTCACGAGATCGTCCATCATCACGCCGATGTACGCCTGCTCGCGTCCGAGCCGGA
>NZFT01000069.1 GCA_002690755.1 Phycisphaerae bacterium | reverse complement strand
CCCGCCGTCGCCGGCCCCGCCGTGCAGCCGGGCGATCAGGGCGAGGTCCCACATCTCCTCCATCGAGGGCCGGTTTCCGATCCGCTCGTTCTCGACGCTGCGGTGTCCGTTGTAGACCTCGAAGAACCGCTCGCCCCGCATCTCGGCGAGATTCGAGGCGGAAAGGGACTTTCGGAAGTTCGGATGATTCAGATGGGCCAGCACCGGTCGATCGTTCGCGTCGCCCCAGGCGGCGATCGCGTCCAGGTTGTCCTGAATCGTCGTTTGCACCGATTCGCCCTTGAGCGGTGGAAGCATCTCGTCGACGTTGATCGCGTTGATGTGGACCTGGGCGAGTCGAAAGGAGGAGGTGACCTCCTCGCCGGGGATCAGGACGAACTCGCCGGTCCGATCGAACATGGACTTCAACTCGTCGAGCCCTCGAAGTCGCATCTGAAGGCCGGCTTCGCCTTCGCGGAGGTCGGCGAAGTCGGTACCGAATCGATCCGCCACCGCGTCGACCTTGGCGGGCGTCAACCGTCCGTCGTCGCTCACGTCGAACCAGCGTTCACCGGTCTGGACGAGATTGTGATCGCTGAGCACGAGGAAGTCGTAGTCGTGATCCACGTACCAGGCGATCGCGGTCTCCGGGGGTGCGTCGCCATCGCTCCAGAGCGTGTGGGTGTGGGTGTTGCCGCGGAGCCAGGTCGGCCGAGGCTCGGAATCGACCGTGACCCCAGGGGTCGAGGAAGGAGGTGCGTTGAGAAGCAGGATGGCGAGCAAAGGGACTGCGTTCATCGTTGGCGTTCCTTCAAAGCGAATCTGGGATCGGCCTCTCGGTGACGCACGTTCCTCAGGATTCCACGGCGTCTGCAAGCGGTGGCCCCACCGACGTCCTCCACAGGATACGGCCTGCCGGCTCGTCGACGATGCGTCGGGGTGAATCCTCCGGTGAAGGTGCCGATCAGGGCGCAACGTCGAGGCCTGGACGCGTCCGGGATCGGTCGTCCCGGATGCGGCAGTCACCGTCGGGCTTCGGCCAAGCGAAATGTCATCCGATCGGAATCCCGACGAAACCACTGAATTATCAGACATGAAGGGACGAATCGGGCAGGTCTCGGATGTACCGGCGAGTACGCTTTGAAGTGTTCGAAACATCTGTCCCCAGCCATCCGCGGTGCCGATATTGATTTGGTGTTTCAGGGAGCGTTTTTTCCGCTGGAGGAATCCCGTTTGATCTTTGTCACCGTCGGAACTCAGTATCCGTTCGATCGCCTTCTGGGCGAGGTGGATGCATGGGCGGAGCGATCAGGGGAACGCGTGGTCGCCCAGGTCGGTGTTTCGACCAAGGAATACGAGAATCTCGAGACGGTCGGCTTCATGCCCACCGAGGAATTCGAATCGTTTCTGGGCGATGCCGACCTCGTCGTCTCGCATGCGGGCATGGGCACGATCATCGCCTGTGCCTTGCAGGGAAAGCCCCTCATCGTTCTTCCGCGTCGACATGCGCTCGGTGAACACACCGACGACCATCAGCTCGGAACCGCGGCACGGATGGCGAAGTTCGGTCTGGCCCGGGTGATTGATTCCACGGAGGAACTCATTCCGATCCTGAACGACCGGGAGTCCGTCGAAGCACCGAGCATCGGCAAGGAGCCCTCGGGGGAGATCCTCGAGTCGCTTCGGGAATTCGCGTACCGGGGTTCCGCGAAGGGCCGACGCAAGCCGGGCTGGATTCTCGGCATCGCGTCTCAGGGGGGTCACTGGACCCAGCTTCAGCGACTTCGAGCCGCCTTCGAGCCCGAGGACGTCCAGTGGATCACCACGCAGAACGCCAGCGTTTCCTCCGTCAACCAGCAGAACGTCGGCTTCGTTCGCGATGCGGACCTGCAGCGGAAGTTTCAGCTGGTGATCCTGCTGATTCAGGTCCTGTGGAAGATCCTGACCATCCGCCCGAAGGTCATCGTCACGACCGGCGCCGCCCCCGGCTGGTTCGCCGTCGTGTTCGGGCGAATCTTCGGAGCGCGATCCATCTGGATCGACAGCATCGCGAACTCCGAGCGCCTTTCGATCTCGGGACAGAAGGCGCGTCGTTGGGCGGATGAGGTCTGGACGCAGTGGCCGGACCGCGTCGAAGTCGCGACTCATTCGAAGCGAAGCGTCGAGTTCAAGGGCAACATCCTCTGAACGGGCGTGGGCGTGGCGATCGTTCGCATCGATCATCCGCAGCGGCGAGACGGCTGATTGAAGCGCTCCTCGACCGCCGGGCTGACCTCGGAGCATTCCGGGTCGCGTCGTGCGTCCGGCGGTTCGTGCCTCGTCGGCGCTCCGGTCAGTCTTCGTCAGGGGCGGGGTGATCGATTTCGAGCCGTCCGGAAACGACGATCTCCCGCGTGGCCAGCACGGTCGCCGGGACGGAATCGATCGCGGTCGTGCCCGGTGTGCGGCCTCGATCGTCGAGCAGACGCGCCGTCATGCGAAGCTCGACGGGAACCGTCTCGCGATCGGGTGATGAGGCCGTCCGCGCCGGCATCGCTTCCCCGTACGCACGCGGGGAGGTGACTGGGAGACCCGGCCCCGGCCATCGATCGAGCACGTCTTTCCTGTCCGTGGCGAAGGAAACGCCGTCGACCAGGATCTCGGTCCACGCGATCTCGATTCCCAACCCGGCCTTGGCGATCGGTACCCGGAAGTCGCCGCAGTCGACCCGGGTGCGTATCGGCATGCTGGAACGGGTGCCGGTGGTCGGTTCGAGTTCGATGACCGGCCAGAGCGCGTCGATCGCGACGAGTTGCTCGTCCGTCACGATCCCGTCCCGCCAACCGTGCATGATCAACTCGCGGGCCGGGGCGCCGCCGTGGTTTCGCTGGTCGATTCTCGCCAGGACCGGATCGAGGGCGCTTCGGAGATCGGCATCCGTCAGTTCGCCGCCGCAGCGAAGGTCGACGAGGCGTTGGAAGATCACCGCAGACCAGGCATCCGGGCTCCGTGCCGCCCACGGCGCGTCGACCCGGGCGAGCCATGCGGGGGGCGTGACGGGAATCCGCCGCAGGTCGATCAGCAGCGTGATGGAGAGGGCGACCAGGCCCGCGATGGTGCACCATCCGCCGAGGCGACGCAGCCACCGTCGTCGGAGGATTCCCGATCCATCGAGCCGGGTGTCGATCGCGGCATCGACGAGGGTCGCGCCGCATTCCGGGCATCGTTCGCTCGTGGTGGCGGCACCGACGAGGTCGTAGCCGCAGTCGCCGCATCGCCGTCCGCCGGCCGGTGGCCGACGTCGACCGACGAGCCACAGCAGGGGGCCGGCCAGGAAGAGCGTGCCGGCGAGCCACCAGATCGGATCGAGCGTCAGCACGAGGGCGTCCACCATGCGGTCGTGATCATTCCGATGAGTCCCACGACGGCTCGCGATCGGCGGCTGGTGTCTCGTTCGCGGAAACGGGCATGTGGGCAGCGTAGCGTGCAGTTGTCCGTGCCGGCACCCGGGGTCCGCTCAGGTCCGGTCAGGTCCGGTCAACGCCGCGGGCATCGGTACGCCGACTCGGTGACCCGGGCTTGAGATCGAGGCATCGCCGTCTTCGGAGGTCGAGGAGAAGGGTCTCGATGGCGAACCGACCGATCGCCGCGCTGGGATTGGCTTCGATCGCCGAGACGAACCCGGGACCGTCCCCGACGAGGAAGCGATCGAAGCCTGCCCCCACGGCCTCGGGCAGACGGTCTCGGACGCTGTCGAGAAGACGCGACGCCGCGATTTCGCCCCGGCGTCGACGNTGATCGTGGAGAAGCAGCGCGAGCACTGGAATGTCGATGCGGCCGTGCTGGGTCTGGACCGTGTTGATGAGGAACGCTTCAGCCTGCTGGTGCAGACCGCGGGCGACGAGGGTTGCGCCGATCACCCGAGCGGCGTCGTGATCGTACTGGCGGAGATCGGAAGGTGACAATCGTCGGGCCTTCGCCAGGCCGGCGGCGTCCAGTCGAGCCGTCCCGCCCGCGGCGGTGGGTGCTTTCGCGGTCGCGGGGTGTGATTCGATCCCTAGCGCGTCCTCGATCAGGCCCGCGATGGCGTCCACCCTCGGGCGACCGCGGATGGGCGGTGCCCATTCACCGGTGATCTCCAGTCGAGGCGGGGCGCCGGCCCGGGGTTGATCGAAGATGGGAAATCCGACGGGAGGGTGTCGAAGGATCAGCAACGTCGCCGACCCGGAGTGCGCCGCCGAAAGTCGGCGTCGAAGCGACTCGAAACGATCCGCGTCTCCGCCATCGTCTCCATCATCTTCAGCGTCTCGCGGAAGCCAGCCGATGAGGAGATCCGGGCTTCGGTCGGCAAGCGCCTCGAGTCCTGCGAACGTCATCGCTCGTCGATTGTGCCGATCGGGATGGTCTCGAAGCCCCTCTGCAAGGTCAGGCGGGGCCGTGGCGCCGGGTGGAATCAAAGCCGCATCGGTGCAGGCGAGGCCCTCGATCGCTTCGGTCTCGATCCGATCCACCCGCCCGGGGCCATCCTCCGTCCGGGCGTCGATGGGATGAGGCCAGTTGCAGACTCCGACGTCGAGGCCCGATTGCGCCGCTCGGGTCCAGATGGCGTCGCCGGCGGCGGGATGAGGCGTCGACGACTCGTACCCGAGTCGATCGGCGTGGGGTTGCACCTTGGTGATCACGCCGTGCCGCTCGACCCAGGTGCCGGTGGCGATGGTGGCGGCCAGCGCGGTCGTGCTGGGAACCGGGGTCCTTGCCAGTTGCTTCAGGATTGTTCCCGGGGCGGCCTGCGCCGCCGCGGCGGGTGCCGTGATCAGGAGGACCAGCGGCGTCATCGGTGGTGAAGCGGAGGACTCCATCCTTGAGACGATACTCTATGCGACATGCCGACCACCGATCATTTCGACGTCGTCGAAGCGGGCTCGCTCGACCGACCCGCGCTGGCCCGGCTCTGTCCCAAGTGGTTCCGGAACCATCGATGCGATTTCGGCTGGTGTGCGGTCGCGGAGGGAGAGATCTTCGCGGCGGTGATGCTCGATTTCGCCGCGACGGGCGTCGTGTCCCTCGACCTTCACGGGTGCGACGACACGTTTTCGGAGGCGATCGGAACGGCGCTGCTGGATCGTGCGATCACCGCCGCCCGAACCGCCGGCGCGACGGCGCTCGATGCGGAAGTGACTTCCATGGCCGCAGTCCACCACGAGGCAATGCTGCGGACGGCGGGTTTCGAGACGCACGAAAGCTTCGATCGATACGAAGTGGTCCGCGAGACCATTCAAGCCGAGCTCGAGACGGTGAGGCGCCGGATCCGCGGAAGGATCAAGAGTCGATTCGATGTCCGGATCGAGCAGGTCGAGGCCGCCCACCTCGACGCGATCTCGGCGGCGTGGGCCGCGTGGATCGGCGGCTCGGTGAACCATCGTATCTTCGGGATGCGGTCCCGTTTCCACCGCCGCGAAGGCGATCCCGAGGCGAGCCTGCAACTCGTGGCGATCCACGAGAACACGGTGGTCGGATTCTGCAGCACCCGGATCATCGACGGGACGGTACTGGAGGTCGACGGCGAGGCGGTCCATCCCGGATTCCGTCTCGATCCGTTGCAGGGCGATCTCACCTGGGCGATGTACGAGCGTGCGGAGCGGGCGGGCATCGAGACGATTCGATTCGAAGCGGGAAGCCGCCAGCCCAACACCATCAACATGGTGCGTCGCAATGGAATCCGATCCATCGGACGAATGCTCCACCTGCGTCGGGCGTTGTGAGCCCGTCGGCGTCAGTTCGACGTCGATGCGAAGTGAAGGGCGAGCGCGGTGATCGTGGGATGGTCGAAGAGCACCGACGTCTCGATCTCGATGTCGAGTTCACTGGCGAGATCCCCGAGCACCGCGAGCAGTGCGAGCGAGTCCAGCCCGAGGCGGTCGAACGTCGCATCGGGATCGACGGTGTCGACCGCCGACTGGAGGTCGCGGGCGATGCGTTCACGAAGCCATTCGACGATTTCATTCTGGTTCATTGCTGGCACGGGTCGATCCGGTACGAGGGACAGGCGGTCAGGGGGCGTCCCGGCGATCCCGCCGGGCGATTCGAACGATCACCGGCGTTGAAACCCGGATCACGACCCCCAGCATCGGCTCGATCGCGTGGGGGTCATCGAACTCGATTCGGAATCGCGTGAGAATCGCGAGGAGAATGCGGTTCATCTCCAGCAGGGCGAGATTCTGTCCGAGGCAGAGATGCCGTCCGGCGCCGAAGGGGAGATAGGCGAACCGGTGNGGCGGACGCCAGGGGCCGCCGTCGGGATCGATGAAACGATCGGGATCGAACCGGTCGGGTGCGGGCCAGAGCGACGGGTCGCGGTGGAGCTGGTAGATCGAAAGCACGGCGCGATCGCCGATCGTCCATCGGCGGTTCGCGATTTCGATGTTCGCGATCGCCTGTCGTTCGTTGCTCCAGACCGGTGGGTAGAGCCGCAGCGTCTCGAAGATCGCGGCATCGAGCCGCGTCTGGTCGCCACCGTCGAGATCGCGTTCGGTCCTCGCTCGGATGTCGGGATGACCATGGAGGAGTCGCAGGCACCAGACGAGGCTGTTGCTGCTGGTCTCGGTCGANGCGAGGATCAGCGCACGGACCTCGTCCCGCACGCNCGCGGCGTCCATCTTCCCGTTCCGTTCCGCGGCGAGCAGTCGTCCGAGGGNGTCATCGACGCCGTCCCCGGGCACCGCGCGACGTTGGTCGAGGATCCAGTCGATCTCCTCGTCCGCCGCGGCGCGGGTCGCCCGCACCCGGTCGATCAGGTCCGCGTCGATCCGGCTTCCGGGAACCACCAGCGAGAGCAGCAGCTCGCCGGCGGCGTGCAGCATCGGCTCGAACCGGGTGATGCGGTCGTCGTCGGGCCCGGTCTCGATTCCGAACACGCCGCGNTAGATGATGCGTCCGACGACCCGGGTCATCTCNTCGAGCAGGCAGGTCGGGCGTGATTCNCGTGCGAGNTCCTCGAGTCGCTCGGTGAACGCGGGCATCGCCCAGTCGATGTGTCGAAGGTACGTTTCCGGACTTCGGGGCGGGAAGGCGGGCTGGACGATCCGTCGTCGTTCGCGCCAGGCATCGCCGTCCGAGGCGAGGAGGCCCGGTCCGGCGAGCATCTGCACGAAGTCGGTGCGTTCGAAGGAAGTCGAGTGGAGAATCGCCCCGAAGTCGTCCGGATCCGACACCAGCAGGCGACGGGAAGGGCCTTCGGGACGGGGATCCGATCGATGCAGTTCGAGGATGCGTTCGATCACCGTGCTGCTCGGGTCGCTCATCGTGCGTTTNCCGTGCGTTCGGAGACCCGGAAGCGAAGATCCCGTGCGGGCTTGAGGACGACGCCGATCTCCGCCCGCAGGGGGGCGGATTCGTCGAGGCCGACGCGGAAACGCTCGATGATCGCCCTCGTCGCGAGTCGAAGTTCGTGCATCGCGAGATGGCGTCCGAGACAGAGGTGACGTCCGCCGCCGAAGGGCAGGAACGCATACCGGTGGGGCGGTCGCCAGGGTTGGCCGTCGTCGCCGAGGAATCGCTCGGGCCGGAACGCATCGGGCTCGGGCCAGAGATCCGGTCGGCGGTGGATCAGCGCGGTGGCCACGAAGGCCAGATCGTCCGGTTCGAAACGATGGTCTCCCAGTTCGAATCCGGTGGTGACTTCCCGGGTCTGGAACCAGATCGAGGGAAAGAGCCGGAGCGTCTCGAGGATCACCGCGTCGAGATAGGGGTGTTCNGTGGAGGCGGGATCGTCGATTTCGGCCTCGAGGCGGTCCCGGGCGGCGGGATGGCGGGCCAGCATGACGAGCAGGAATCCCAGGGTGTTCGAAGCGGTTTCGGCGCCGGCCAGCATCAGGGCCCGGACCTCCTCGCGCACGCCGTCACGGTCGTCGACACCGGCGATGATCCGTCCCAGCGCATCGAGTCTCGCATCCGTGGAATCGATGCCGCGTTCGCGTCGGACGTCGACGAGCCGATCGATCTCGGCGTTCATGGCGGCATCGACGGTTCGAATCTCCATCATGGTCGAACCGTCGAGTCGTTGGCTCGGGAAGATCGTGGCGGCGAGGACGCCACCCACCGCATCGAAGAAGCCGAGGATCGTATCGACCGTGGCATCGGTTTCGGGGAAAGGCACNCCGAAGACGCCTTCGTAGAGGATGCGGGTGGTGAACCGAAGCGTCTCGTCGGTGATGGCGAGGGGACGATCGTTTCGCGCGGCGGATTCGAACCGGCCGACGAGATGAGGGATCGCCGCCGCCACGTCCTCGAGATGATGATCGGTCTGTCGCGGCGGGAACGCGGGTTGGACGATCCGTCGTCGTTCCCGCCAGTGGTCGCCGTCGGAGAAGAGCAGGCCCTTGCCGCAGAAGCTGCGGAACAACTGGCTTCGGTGGACGGTCGCGGCGTGGAGGACCACCTCCGCCTGATCGGGATCGTCGATGAAGACGACGGGTCTTCCGTTCCGGCCGCGGGCGCCGTCCCTCGTGAGCTGGTCGATCGCGANGACCCGCGTGCCGGNCATCTCNGAACGCATGATCAGCATCCGTCGGCCCCCCGCGCNAGGCANGGAAGTTCGCCGGCAAGNAGCGACNNGCGGACCGCTGAACGCCTGATCTTNCCGCTCGTCGTCCTGGGCAGGGCGCCGGGGGCGACGAAGGTGATTCGGTCGAGCCGGATGCCATGGACCGAAGAGGCGGCCGCTCGAAGCGCGTTCGTGATCGACGTGGATTCATCGGCGACGACATCGGAATCCCGTCGCCAGGAACGATGGATCTCGCGTGGAATCTCGAGCACCACCCCGACCGTCTCGGGGAGATCGTCTCCAGCCTCGCCGAGCGCGAAGACCGCGGCCCGACCCTTCGACGCGATCGGATGCGATCCTTCGAGCGTCGCCTCCACGTCCGCGGGATGCACGTTGCGGCCGTCGACGATGAGCAGGTCCTTGAGACGACCGAGCACGTGGAGCTCGCCGTCGAAGATCGCACCGAGGTCGCCCGTTCGGAGCCACGGCCCGGCGTCTCCCGCGAGCCGGTCGGGGAAGATCTCGGAGGTCTGATCCGGACGATCGTGATAGCCCGACGCGACGCTGGGGCCCCGAAGGGTGATCTCACCGATGGCGCCCGGGTCGAGCCTTCGATCGGATGTCGGATCCCGGACGACGATCTCGTGATCGGGCAGGCTCGGGCCGCAGGCGACGACCGCGATCTCGTCCGTTCCCGCGAGGGGGTCGGATTCGTCGAGTCCGACGGTGCGTCGAACGTCGAGTCGGCCGTCGTCAAGCGCTGCGCGATCCGCGATCCGGATTCGTACCGGCGAATCCTCGTGGCGGACGGAGACGAGCAGCGTGTGTTCGGCGAGTCCGTAGCACGGCATCATGCCGTCGAATCCCGTGGTGGGACCGAACGCGGCCTGAAAGCGTCGCAGCGATCGAGGGCGGATCGGTTCCGCCCCGTTGAAGGCGAATCGCCAGGCGGAGAGATCGAGGTCGGCGCGATCGGCTTCGGGGACCCGGTCGACGCACAAGTCGTAGGCGAAGCAGGGGCCGCCGCTGTAGGCCGCACCGGTGTTCGAGATCGCCCGAAGCCACCGGATCGGTCGCATCGCGAACGACTCCGGATCCATCAGATGGATCGGTACCTTCACCAGCAACGAGGAGATGAGCAGGCCGATGAGTCCCATGTCGTGATAGAGCGGCATCCAGCACACCGTGCCACCGGTCACCCCGTCGCGTCGGAACAGCATTCGCATGGCGAGGCCGTTGGCAAGCAGGTTCGACTGCGTCAGGGCGACGGGGGCGGGATCACGGGTCGATCCGGAGGTGTACTGGAGCAGGGCGATGCTCGACGGATCCGGCCAGGGAATCGACGGGTCGGGGATCGGGTCAGGACGGACCGCGTCCTCGGTGATGGTGGAATCCGCTGGCGCTTCGTAGGTGATCCGTTCGATCGATCCGAGGAGGTCGGGCGTGATCTGATCGATCGAGGCGAACAGGTCCGGACCCGCGACGACCGCGGCGGGGCGACTGTTCCGAACGATCGCCTCGAGTCGTTCCCCGCCGCCGCCGGGGCGTGGTGGATGCGCCGTGACGGCCATGCAGCCGGCCCGAAGGCAGGCGAGGAAGGCGACGACGTATTCGAGGCGGTTGCGTTCGGGAATGAGGACCGGCCGGCCCGTCAGGCCACGCTGATGCAGTTCGGCCGCGAGGCCTTCGACCTCACGCAGGAGATCGGCGCGCCGGAGGCCGAATTCCGGGTGATCATCCTTCCCGAGGCGGGTGACCGCGACCGAAGCCGGCGGCGCGGAATCATCGAAAAGCAGCGTGGAGATCGTTTCGGCGGTGGGCATTGGCGGTCATCGAGGGTACTGGTTTCGATTTGCTTCAGGAAGCCGACCGGACGTGGTTTGCCATGCGAAAGGCCCTGGTGCCGCGGCTCGATGGCTCGATCTCGGAGGTCAGGATCGTGTTGTTCGGATCGGCTCGATGGTTTGGCCGGGGCGAAAATGGATTGGAATCCGCGGTCGGGCGTCGGCGCCGGATGGCGGCCGACCGGCGGCCGTGAAATGGAGTGCCGACGCCGGGTGTTCGATTGCCTAATCGGGATGGGGTGGCTAGGATCTGTCGCTCAGTTGAGAATGAGTCTCAACTAATTGGAGTCATACGAATGGTCCGTAAACTGTTTCTCGCCATCGGCTTATCCCTCCTTTCCCCGGCCGCGATCTTCGCGGCGGAAGAGGTGGTCAACGTCTATTCCGCCCGCCACTACGACACCGACGATGAGCTGATCAAGCGATTCACGGCCGAGACCGGCATCAAGGTGAACCTCATCGAGGGCAACTCGGACACCCTGCTTGCTCGAATCAAGCAGGAGGGCGACCTGAGCCCTGCGGACGTGTTCATCACCGTCGATGCGGGACGACTTCGAACCGCGGAAGAGGGCGGCATCTTCCAGCCGACCCGATCCAAGGACCTGGAGGCCCGGATCCCCGCGTCGCTTCGACATCCGGACGGACTCTGGTTCGGGCTCACCAAGCGGGCCAGGATCATCGCGGCGTCGAAGGATCGGGTGCCCGCGGACCTGACCCTCGACTACGAGGATCTCGCCGATCCGGCGTGGAAGGGCCGCGTGCTCATCCGAAGCTCCTCCAACATCTACAACCAGTCGCTGGTCGCCTCCCTGATCGAAGCGAAGGGTGCCAGCGGTGCGGAAGCCTGGTGCCAGGGCATCGTGGCGAATCTCGCCCGAACGCCCCAGGGNGGGGACCGAGACCAGATCCGCGCGGTCGCCGCCGGCGAAGGCGACGTCGCGGTCGTCAATCACTACTACCTCGCNCGGATGATCGGNGGCAACGAGGCCGATCGAGCGGCGGCGGCGAAGGTCCGCGTCATCTTCCCGAACCAGGGGGATCGTGGAACCCACGTCAANGTGTGCGGCGCGGGCGTCGTCAAGCAGGCCCCGAACCGGGAGAACGCGGTGAANTTCATCGAGTTCCTCGCGGGAACCCCTGCTCAGCAGCGTTTCGCGGAGGGAAATCAGGAGTATCCCGTCGTCGAAGCGGTGCCGACCAGCAGTACACTGGTGGGATTCGGGCCCTTCAAGGCTGATTCGCTGAATGCGGCGAAGCTCGGCGCGAACAACAAGCAGGCCGTGCGAATGATGGACCGCGCCGGTTGGCGTTGAACCGGAACTGGAGATCTGAATCATGAATCGACGAACCATGCTCACGCTTTCGATCGCCGGCGCCGCCGGCACGATGTCCGCCGGTCGATCGGCCGTCGCATCGGCGCCGCGTCGCGCCGCGGACGACTCGCCGGAGCTGCAGGCCGCGGTCACCGCGGGCGTGTCGTACTTCGACACCCGCTGCGACGCCCAGGCTGCGGACTGCCGTCGACTGGAGGCCGCGATCCGGACCGGAGACCTCGCGGCGGCCCGTCAGGCCTACATCGATGCCCGACCTCCCTACGAGGAGATCGAGACCCTCGCCTACGCCTTCGAGGAAGTCGATGCTGACATCGACGCACGTCCCTACACCTTCGACGGTGGCGAGACCGACGAGAACTTCCGGGGGTTCCACCGGATCGAGGTTCTGCTCTTCGGATACGAGGACGTCGAGGCGGCCCTGCCCTACGCGGTCCGGCTGAACCAGAGCGTGGCGGCGTTGAAGACGCAACTGGCCGAGCGGGAGCGATTCGACGCCGCCGGTCAGTTCGGCGGCATGCTGGCCCTGACCAACGAGGTCGCGGCCAAGAAGATCTCGAGCGAGGAAGAGGCCTGGTCGAACCAGTCCCTCCTGATCTTCAAGCACAACTGGATCGGTGCCTGCAGTCAGTACCTTCCGTTCGACGGGCTCGTCGCCCGCACCGACCCCGCCGCATCCCGACGGGTGCTCGAGGCTCGTGACGCCGCCCTTGCAACCCTGCATCCGTACTTCCGTGCCGGTGTGGTGGCGGCGACGCCTTACACCGAGGTCTCCTTCGTGGAACGCCGCCGGATGGCGGATGCGAGCAACCGTCTTCGCGATGCGCTCGCCGGGGCGGGCCGATCGCTCGGGGTCGTCACGGTCGATTCATGAACGCTCGCGTCGGGGTGGGCGGGCGTGGATGGGTGATCGGTGCGGTCCTCGCCTGCCTCGTGGTGGCGGTTCCGGTTCTGGTCATCTTTTCGAGCGTGTTCCGTTCCTCGGACGGGGCGTGGCAGCATCTCGCGGAGACCCTGCTCCCCACGTACGCCTTCAACACCGGGGTGCTCGCCGCAGGCGTCTGTCTCTGCGCCGGGATCATCGGCGTTTCGACCGCCTGGATACTGACCAACTGCACCTTCCCCGGGGCGAGGATCCTCGGGTGGGCGCAGTTGCTTCCGCTTTCGGTTCCCGCGTACCTCTCCGCGTATGCGATGGCGGATCTGCTTCAGTTCAGCGGGCCGGTCCAGGCATGGCTTCGTGATTCGTTCGACCTGCAGGCGGGGGACTACTGGTTTCCTCCGATCCGTTCGCTCGGCGGGGCGGTCTACGTCCTTTCGTTCGCGCTGTACCCCTACGTGTACTTCGCGGCCCGGATGGCGTTCCAGGACCAGTCCCGCGCGTTGCTGGAAGCCGGACGACTGCTCGGTCGGGGGCCGTTCGCGACGTTCTGGTCCGTGGCGCTGCCGCTCGCGCGGCCCGCGATCGTCGGGGGTCTGATGCTGGTGATGATGGAGACCGTCGCGGATTTCGGCGCGGTCGATCATCTCGCGGTCGACACCTTCGCGACGGGGATCTACCGGACCCGCTTCGCGCTCGAATCCCCGGTCGCCGCATCCCAGTTGTCAGCCACGCTGCTCTCCGCGTTGTTCCTGCTGGTGGGCCTCGAATGGTGTCTCAGGCGGCGTCGGCGGTATCACCGCACCGGCAATCGGGGCAACCGGTCGGCGGGCGGTCGACTCGGTCCGGTCGGCGCCATCTTCGCCTTCGCCGCGTGCTGCATCCCCGTGCTCCTCGGCTTCGCGGCACCCGCGGGTCGGCTCCTGCAACTGGCGATCGGTCGCGGCGACGGGCGCGGCGCGGACGTGCTTGCAGGCATCGCGTTCGACACGGTCTGGCTGGCGTTGTCGGCATCGGTGATCGCCGTCCTGCTCGCGCTGGTCATCGGCTACGCCGCCCGCCTCCGTCAGGGACTCCGGACCGCGGGTCCGGCGAGCATTGCGCGGGCGGGTTACGCGATTCCCGGTCCGGTGATCGCGTTGGGGCTGCTCGTCCCGCTCGGGTGGATCGATCATCGGATCAACAACGGCTGGACGATCGCCTTCGGCGACGAGTGGCGGCCGGGTCTCGTGCTCACGGGATCCGTGGTGGCGATGCTGATCGGCTATCAGACCCGGTTCCTGGCCGTCAGCCTTTCCTTCGTGCAGTCGGGATTCCAGCGGATTCATCGCAACATCGACGACGCAGCCCGTACGCTGGGTTCAGGACCGGGGCGAAGTCTCGTCTCGGTCCACGTTCCGCTGCTGAGGCGCAGTCTCCTGATCGCGGGACTCGTGGTGTTCGTGGACGTCGCCAAGGAACTTCCGATGACCCTCATGCTTCGTCCCTTCAACTTCGATACCCTCGCGATCCGCGTCTACGAACTCGCCTCCGACGAACGGCTCGAAGAGGCCGCGACCGCGGCGATCCTGATCGTGGTCATCGGGTTGATCCCGGCCTGGCTTCTCGTGGGGCAGCTGGAATCAAACGACGATCCCCACCGAAAGAACGACGGATGACCACCAGCCTGCCGCAGTACGACCCGCCCTCGGTACTCGAGATCAAGGATCTCGAATTCGCCTACGCCGGTGGAGCCCCGGTCATCGAGGGCTGCCACCTCAAGGTCGGAACCGGCGAGGTGCACTGTCTCCTCGGTTGCTCCGGAGGCGGCAAGACGACGCTGCTGCGATTGATCGCCGGCCTCGAGCGTTCGAGCGGGGGCACCATCCACGTCGGCGATTGCCTGATCGAAGGCCCCGGCGTCCACGAACCCCCGGAACGAAGATCGGTCGGGATGGTCTTCCAGGACTTCGCGTTGTTTCCCAATCGATCGGTGCGGGAGAACGTTCTCTTCGGGATCCGTGGGGTCGCCCGAAGGGATCGGGCCTCGCGGGCGGAGGAACATCTCGATCGGGTGGGCATGCTGGAGTACGCGTCCCGGATGCCGCACACGCTCAGTGGCGGTCAGCAGCAGCGGGTCGCCATTGCGCGGGCCCTGGTGCGGCGGCCCCGCGTGATGCTGCTCGATGAATCCTTCAGCAGTCTCGACACCGAGACGCGAATCGAGGTTCGGGCCGAAACGGTGAAGTTGCTCCGCGACGCGGAGGTCGCGACGGTCATGGTGACGCACGACCCTGCGGAAGCCGACGCGGTCGGCGACAAGGTCTCCCTGCTCGACGCCTGCTGTCGAGGTGGCGAATCGGATTCCACGGCCTGCGTCCGGCGGTGAGGTTGGTGGGCCGCTTCGCCGACACGGTCCGGGCCGACCTGATGAATCCTCGGGATCCAATGAAGAAACCGCCCCGTGGTTCGAACCACGGGGCGGCTTGCATGACTGGAATCGACGCGGGGGTGCGCCGGGTGATCAGGCGAAACGGTCGAGGTTCATGACCTTGTCCCAGGCGGCGACGAAGTCGTGCACGAACTGTTCCGCGGCATCCTCGCTCGCGTAGACCTCGGAGATGGCCCGAAGCTGGGAGTTCGACCCGAAGACCAGATCGGCTCGGCTGCCGGTCCACTTCATCTCGCCACTGGTGCGGTCGCGGCCCTCGAAGAAGTGTTCGCATCGCTTGGAGACCGACCATTCGATCTCCTGGTCGAGGATGTTGACGAAGAAGTCGGTGCTCAGCACGCCCATCCGATCGGTCAGGACGCCGAGGGAGGACCCGTTGGTGTTCGCGCCCATCGCCCGCATGCCGCCGACCAGGACGGTCATCTCCGGCGCGGTGAGACCGAGGAGGCACGCCCGCTCGACGAGGATCGCCTCGCCGGGACGGGGATCCTCGGTGTTCGCGTGGTTCCGGAAGCCATCCGACGCCGGCTCGAGCACCGCGAAGGAATGGGCATCGGTCATCTCCTGGGTCGCGTCGGTGCGGCCCGGTCGGAAGGGGACCGTCGTTTCGACACCCGCCTCGCGGGCGGCCTGTTCGACCGCGGCGCAACCGCCGAGCACGATGCAGTCCGCGAGCGAGATGCGGGTGGCGTCGGCGCGGCCCGCATTGAACGCGTCGCGGACCAGATTGATGGCGGCGAGGGCCGCGTGGAGTTCCGCCGGCTCGTTGACGTCCCAGTCCTTCTGCGGGAAGAGCCGGATGCGGGCGCCGTTGCCGCCGCCGCGACGGTCGGTGCCGCGGAAGGTGGAGGCGGATCCCCAGGCGGTCAGCACGAGGCGTTCCCGCGAGAGACCGCAGTCGAGGAGCGACTGCTTCAGGGTGGCGACGTCGGCGTCGTCCACCAGCGGATGGTCGACCGCGGGGACGGGATCCTGCCAGATGAGTTCCTCGTCGGGGACGTCGGCGCCGAGGTANCGATCCCGCGGGCCCATGTCCCGGTGGGTGAGNTTGAACCACGCCCGCGCGAAGGCGTCGGCGAGTTCCTGCGGATTCTCGTGGAAGCGACGGGAGATCGGCTCGTAGATCGGATCGGTCCGCAGCGCGATGTCGGTGGTGAGCATCATCGGGGCGTGGGTCTTCGTCGCGTCATGGGCGTCGGGAACCGTGGTCGACGCGGACGCATCGGTGGGCGTCCACTGCTTGCAGCCCCCGGGGCTCTCGGTGAGCTCCCATTCGTATCCGAAGAGGGTGTCGAAGTAGCTGTTGTCCCATTCGATGGGCGTGGGCGTCCACGCGCCTTCGAGGCCCGAGGAGATGGTGTCGTCGCCGACGCCCGTCCCGAACGAGTTCTTCCAACCGAGGCCCATCTGCTCGATGGGAGCGCCTTCGGGTTCGCGCGCCAGGTACTCGGCGTCGGGGGCGGCGCCGTGGGTCTTTCCGAAGGTGTGTCCACCGGCCACGAGGGCGACGGTCTCCTCGTCGTTCATCGCCATGCGGGCGAAGGTCTCGCGGATGTCGCGGGCGGAGGCCATGGGGTCGGGGTGACCGTTCGGGCCTTCGGGGTTGACGTAGATGAGTCCCATCTGGACGGCGCCGAGCGGGCTGGTCAGCACGCGGTCGCCGGAGTACCGCTCGTCACCGAGCCATTCGGCCTCCGGGCCCCAGTCGATGTCGGCATCGGGTTCCCACACGTCAGCGCGACCACCGCCGAAGCCGAACGACTTCAGGCCCATCGACTCGATCGCGGTGTTCCCGGTCAGCACGAAGAGGTCCGCCCACGAAAGGGCGCGGCCGTACTTCCGCTTGATCGGCCAGAGCAGGCGCCTCGCCTTGTCGAGGTTCACGTTGTCGGGCCAGCTGTTGAGCGGGGCGAATCGCTGGTCGCCGGAGGCCGCGCCACCGCGACCGTCGTGGATCCGGTAGGTGCCGGCGGCGTGCCAGGCCATGCGGACGAAGAACGGGCCGTAGTGACCGTAGTCGGCCGGCCACCAGGGCTTCGAGTCGGTCATCAGCGCGACGAGGTCCTTCTTCACCGCCTCGAGGTCCAGGGTCGCGAAGGCCGCGGCGTAGTCGAAGTCCGGATCCATCGGATCCGACTTCTCGGAATGCTGGTGGAGGATCGAGAGGTCGAGCTGGTTGGGCCACCAGTCCCGGTTGGTGCGACGACCGTGGGTGACGCTGGTGGTGGTGGAGAGGAACGGACAGTTCGTCGTGGGCTCGGACATGGGCTTCCTTCGGATGGGGCGAACGTGATGTGACGTGGTATGACGTGGGGTGACGTGAATTCGGGATCGAGTCGACGCCGTCGGTTCATGGAACGGACCGAGCGGCGGGCGGTTCTTCGGCTCAGGTGGACACGCGGCAATCGGGGCAATGTCCCCAGAAGACGACTTCGGCTTCATCCACCTCGTATCCGGCGGCATCGGTCGGTTCGAGGCATGGTGCGTCGCCGCGCACGCAATCGGTGTCGACCATGCGTCCGCAGGCGCGGCAGACGAGATGGTGGTGGTTGTCACCGGTCTGCATCTCGAAGCGGGCGGGAGAACCGGAGGGTTGGATTCGTCGAAGGAGGCCGCCNTCCACCAGGGCGGCGAGTCCGTCGTAGACGGCCTGATGCGAGATCGAACCGAGTCGTTCGGTCGCCGCGGTCTCGACCGCATCGGCGGTGCAGTGTGGGTGGGCCTCGACCGACTCGAGGATCGCCACGCGTTGCGTGGTCACCTGGAGGCCATGACGGCGAAGATGCTCCGTGGAATCCAGAGGCATGGAGGAGGTTTTATCGACAAATCTGGATCCAGTCAAGAATCCGGAGCCCCGTCGGGAACGGGCCCGAAGCCGGCATCGATGGGGCCGGGCCCTCCTGCCTCGGCACGCTCGACCGGCGCGAATGGAGCGGAGACGTCCGAAAAAGCACCCTCCAGTCCCGGATGTGCGGATTCGCCGCGCCGCAGTGCGTTTTTTTCTTGGCGACCCCCTCGTTCCGTGGGAATATTTCCGGTGGAACCCGCATCACTTCAATNGTTCGGTCTGGAGATGTCCCCGTGAAGATCCCGATTGTGATTCTCGGATCGCTGCTCCTGGCGCCGCTCGCTTCCGCGCAGACCGCCGGCTACTGGCGGTTCGAGGCCTTCAACGGGCTGACCGCGGCCGATGCGGGCCCGAATCAACTCGATGGCATCCACAACGGCTTCGGAACGATCGTCAGCGACGTCGCCGTCGCCGAGGTCCCGCTCCTACAGCTCGACAACATCGGAGCCTTCGCGACGCAGTGGCAGAGCGCCTCGACCGCGGGGGTCGTCCGCGTCGCCGACGATGCCGAGAACCTCCGCATGGGCGCCTCCGACTTCACGATCGAAGCGTGGATCCGGCTCTCGCAGACGAGCACGAACGGGGGGCGAACCAGCGCCAGCACCTCTGCTTCAAGAAGCGTTTGAGCGCTCCCGACGTCGAGATGGACTATGGGTTCCTGGTGCAGGCCGGCGATTTCGGATCAAGCGGAAACGAACTCGTCTTTCGCTGCGGAGACGGGGCGACGGTGACCACGATCGTGAGCGGTCTCGAGGTGAACGATCTCGACTGGCATCATGTGAGCGTCGCGTACGACGCATCGCGGCAGATGCTCCGATTCGGAGTCGACGAGGCGTACGAGGAGGTGCCGCTCGTCAAGCAGAACTATCCGCAGTATCTCGAGGGCGGGCCGCTGGAGATCGGCGGTCGACGCAATGCGAGCAACGTCTACAGCCAGTTCCTTCGCGGCGAGATCGACGAAGTCCGGATCTCCCGACTCTTCCTCGAGGAGGCTCGGCTGCTCACCGGGGCTTCGACCGACTGTAACGGCAACGGGGTCGCCGATGAACTCGACATCGCCGTCGATCCCTCGGTCGACTGCAATCGAAACGGCGTGCTCGACGCCTGCGAGATCGCGGACCGGCCGGACCTGGACTGCAACCTCGACGGCACGATCGACACCTGTCAGATCGATGCGTTTCGCTACGTGCTCGATGACGGCGAGAGCGAGGGGCTGGTCGACTCCGACGGGACGCACACCGCGTGGATGAACCTCATGTTCGTCGAGGAGGGCCACGAGTCGGTCACCGGCATCGAGGTCCTCATGCCGGCCAACCAGATCGGTGATCCCTTCGGGCTCTACCTCTGGACCGATCCCGACGGCAACGGCATCCCGGACGACTCGACCGTCATCGCGGGGATCGAGAATCTGGTGGTGGACGAGGTAACGCTGCTGACCTTCGACTTTCCGCGGGCGGTCACCATCGGCCCGCCGGGTACGCCGTTCTTCGTCGGCGTCATCGCCAGTTCGATCGACGAGTTCCCGGCCACCCTCGACATCGATGCGCCGCACACCTTCGGCCGGAGCTGGATCATCGGGCGGAACGGGCCCATCGATCCGGACGACCTGATGGAGGAGGTCGTCGAGTTGAATCTCATCGAGCTGTTCGTCGCGGGCAACTGGGTGGTGCGAGCGGTCGACGACGCATCGGCCATCCCCTTCACCGACTGCAATCGCAACGACGTCGACGACGTCTGTGACATCGCGAACGGCAGCTCCGCGGACACCGACGGCGACGGCGTCCCCGATGAATGCGGAATTCCCGGAGTGTTCAACGTTCCGGGCGACTACGACTCCATCGCGGTGGCGGCGTCGATCGTGGCCAGCGGCTCCGAGATCGTCGTCGGCCCCGGGACCTGGACGGATCGGGTCGACAACTTCGGCAAGGATCTCGTGATTCGCAGCAGCGACGGGCCGGCCGCGTCCATCATCGATCTCGGCTTCGCGAACACCACCGCCTTCTGGATCGAGGGAAGCGCCGGCGGGACGACCGTGGTGGACGGCTTCACGATCCGTCGGTCGGGGGAGACCGGAATCCTGATCGACGACGCCTCGCCGTTGGTGACCAACTGCATCATCGAGGACGCCGTGTCCGGGGTCGACGGTACCGCGATCCTGATCAATGGAGTTTCGAGTCCGGTGATCGAATCCTGCATCGTCCGGAACAACGACGGATCCGGCGGAGGCGCGGCGATCCGCATCACCACCCAGTCCCCCGGATACGCCACGATCCGGAACTGCGAGATCGTGGACAACACGAGCGGTTCGTTCGCCGGGGGCGTTCTCGCCTTCGGCTCGCCCGTCCTGATCGAGGGGAATCTGATTCGCGGAAACATCTCCTCCGGCGATCAGGGGGCGGGCGTGTCGATCGTCGACGACTACGACGACGAGATCCGTACCGTGATTCGAAACAACGTCATCTCGGCCAACGGCTTCACCACCCAGAATGGCGAGGGCGGCGGGATCTACCTCGCCTTCGCGGACAGTGCGATGATCGAGGGGAACCTCTTGGTCGGCAACACCGGTCGGGACGGTGCCGGCATCTACGTTCGGACCGGCGGCACGCTGATCAACAACACTTTGTACGGAAACATCGCCGGGCCGTTCGAGGGTCGTGGAGGCGGGATCTTCATCGAGGTCTCCAACGGTCCGGTCGAGATCGTCAACTGCATCGTCTGGGGCAACGAGGCGAGCGACGGTGACGGCCAGATCCACCTCACGGACTCCGGATTGGCGGACGTCTCCTTCACCTGCGTGGAGGGGGGATACGCCGGAGCGGAGAACATCGCCTTCAACCCGCAGTTCGTCTCCGTCGAGACGGACGACTTCCGTCTCGCGAAGGGGTCGCCGTGCATCGACACCGGCGATGATCTCGCGTCGACGCCCGGCACCACCGACCTCGATGGAAATCAGAGGATCATCGGGGCCGCGCCATCGACATGGGGTGCTACGAGACCCAGGACGATTCGGCGAGCTGCTTCGGCGACCTCGATGAGGACGGTCTGGTCGCCGGCGGAGATCTGGCGCTCGTGCTCGCGGACTTCGGATCGAAGGGCCCGGATCTCCTCGGCGATCTCGACGGAAACGGACTG
>NZFT01000068.1 GCA_002690755.1 Phycisphaerae bacterium | reverse complement strand
TCGTTCTCAGCGCCGCCTTCAGTCCGCTCATTCGCGTGGTGATCATGGCGGGGTTCCTGGTCACGTTGCTCTACGGCGGCTGGCTCGCGCTCGAGGGCGGGCTCGCGGTCGGGGCCTTCGGCCTGCTGGTGTTCCTGACCCAGCGCCTGCTCTGGCCGTTCACCCGGGTCGGCGCGATCCTCGACCAGTACCAGCGAGCGATGGCCTCGACCCGTCGGGTGCTCGATCTGCTCGCGGTGAAGTCGACCATCGTGGACGGCCCGCGTCGTCTTCCGATCGGCGCGATCGAGGGGGAACTCCGATTCCAGAACGTTCGATTCTCGTACGTTCCGGGAACGCCGATCCTCGACGGGCTCGACCTCGAACTTCCCGCAGGTGCGACCACCGCGATCGTCGGATCGACCGGGGCGGGAAAAAGCACGCTCATCAAACTGCTGCTGCGGTTCTACGACCCGGATGACGCCGGCGGTCCGGTTCGAATCGACGGCGAGGACGTGCGCGACTTCGAACTCCGGGATCTGCGACGGGCGATCTCGCTGGTGAGCCAGGACGTCTACCTGTTCGAGGGAACGGTCCGGGAGAACATCGCCTACGGCTGGCCGGCGCCGGAGGACGATCCGGCGGGATGGCACGAACCGCCGGCGGAACGGATCATCGAGGCCGCCCGGCTCGCGGAGGCGCACGAGTTCATCCTCGACCTGCCGGACGGTTACGACACGATCGTCGGGGAGCGGGGACAGAAGCTCTCCGGTGGTCAGCGGCAGCGCATCGCGATGGCGCGGGCGGTCTTGAAGGATGCGCCGATCCTGGTGCTGGACGAAGCGACCGCGAGCGTCGACAACGAGACCGAGGCGGCGATCCAGCGATCGCTGCAGACGATCTGTCGCGATCGAACCACGGTGGTGATCGCCCATCGGCTGTCCACGGTCCGGCACGCGGCCCGCATCCACGTCCTCGATCGAGGACGCGTGGTGGAGGCCGGCACCCACGAGGAACTCCTCGGAGAGGCGGGGATCTATGCGGGTCTCTGGCGGGTGCAGACGGGAATGGTCGTCGACGGGTGATCGATGGCGAGTCGGCCCGGGATCGCTTCTCGCGATCTGATTCGAATCGAATTCGTGGATTCCCGCTTCGATCGAAACACCGCTTGGAACGTCAGAAGTCCGATTCTCCGATTCCGAATTCGCGAAATCCTCCGACTCGACGTAGTCTCGACAGGGTCACCCTGATGAATCATCACCGACACCCTCACCAAGGATCAACATGTCTGACCTGAAGGAAACGATTCGACATCTGGCCGCCGCCTCGGCGCTCGCGATCTTTCTCTCCGGTTGTGGTTCAGCCGAACGAAAGTCGAGCTCGGAAGCCCCCGCATCTCCGGTCGAATCAGAAGTCATGGAGTCTTCAGAGGCGTCGGCATCGGCGGGTGACGACGAGTCTGGGTCGGACGAGGTGGTGACCACCGACGAGGCGACTTCGGAAGCGACTGATTCCGACACCGAGTCGTTGGACGATTCCGGTGGAGAGACCGCAGCGGGGTCGGATTCCGACGCTGCCGTGGAACAGGCCGCGGCGGAGAAGGCTGCAGCGGAACAGGCTGCCGCGGAGAAGGCTGCCGCGGAGCAGGCCGCGGCGGAGAAGGCTGCCGCGGAGAAGGCTGCGGCAGAAAAGGCTGCGGCAGAGAAGGCCACGGCAGAGAAGGCTGCGGCGGAGAAGGCCGCGGCGGAGGAGGCCGCGGCGGAGAAGGCCGCAGCGGAGAAGGCCGCCGCGGAGAAGGCCGCGGCGGAGAAGGCCGCCGCGGAGAAGGCCGCGGCGGAGAAGGCCGCGGCGGAGAAGGCTGCGGCGGAGAAGGCCGCAGCAGAGAAGGCTGCAGCAGAGNAGGCNGCGGCGGAGCAGGCTGCNGCGGAGNAGGCNGCNGCGGAGNNGGCCGCNGCTGCNAAGGCGGCCGCGGAGGCAGAGGCCCGAAGGCCCAAGAGTTTCTCATTCGAGATCGACTCNCCCGAGGCGAACACCATCCGAGCGGCGATCCACGCGNAGTGCAAGGCCAAGGGCGNGTGGGCGACGCCGCCGTCCGACGCGATGATCGCGGGGCTCNCGGCGCGTCTCAAGNCCGCGGCGGCGAACGGGACGNCGNTCCNGAGATGCGACGCGAACTACGTNATGCTCCGGCANGACGANATGGTGGTCCTTCCGATCTCGTCGAATGGCGGGACCGTCTTCGTNCTCGGNAACGACGGTTCGATCCCGCANGTCTATCANATGGGGGACNGTGGTCGNGTNAGNGACGACTCGATCGGNACCGGNACGGTTCGNTCCCGANTGAGNCGNGATCTCGCCTCGAGCAGGAATGGTGGNCAGGTCGGCCGNNNNCTNCGGCCNGGNGATCGNCTNCTNGTCTGGGATCGCTGGGACAANTCCCGCNACTGGAACGGNTGGGTGNTCNTNCTCGAGGATTGATNCNGCGGNNNTTTCCGCANTGANGCACGACGAGCCCCGAATCCGGTGACGGATTCGGGGCTCGTTTTCGGCGTTCCGAATGTCCTGCGGCACTCGGGCCGGGTTCAGACCATTTCGACCATCATGCTGACCGCATTGCCACCGCCGAGGCAGAGGCTCGCCACGCCGCGCTTGCCACCGGTCCGACCGAGCTGATGAAGCAGGGTGACCAGCACGCGGGTGCCGCTGGCCCCGATGGGGTGGCCGAGTGCGATGCCGCCGCCACACACGTTGAGCTTGTCTTCGGGCACGCCGAGGTGCTTGATGTCCGCGAGCACCTGGGCCGCAAACGCCTCGTTGATTTCGAAGAGATCGATGTCGTCGACCTTGACGTCGTTCTTCGCGAGCAGGGCCTCGATGCCGACCGCCGGCGCGAAGAAGAGTTTCTTGGGTTCCACGCCCGCGGTGTTGTAGTCGACGATCGTCGCGATGGGCGACAGGCCGAGTTCCTTCGCCTTGGCGAGGCTCATGACCACGACCGCGGCGGCACCGGCGGAGATCTGACTGGCGTTGCCGGCGGTGACCGAGCCATCCTTCGTGAAGGCGGGTCGGAGCTTGGCGAGGGAATCGGACGAGCTCCCGGGTCGGAAGCCTTCGTCCTTCTCCACGCCGGCGCGGGCGTTGCACTGCTCCGCGGACATCGGCAGCACTTCAGCCTCGAAGTGGCCGGCTTCCCAGGCGGCTTCGGCCCGGTTGTGGCTCTGGGCGCTGAAGCGATCCTGCTCGTCTCGGGAGATGTCGTATTCGTCGGCGATCCACTCCGCGGCGTTGCCCATGGGCCACTTTTCGAAGGCGCAGGTCAGGCCGTCGTGGGCCATGTGGTCCTGCATGGTCGCGGGACCGTACTTGACGCCGCCCCGGACGTTCGCGAAGTGGGGGGCGAGATCCATGTTCTCCATGCCACCCGCGATCGCGACCTCGATGTCGCCGGCCTTGATCGCCCGGGCCGCCTGCATGACCGCCTCGAGTCCGGAACCGCAGACCTTGTTGACGGTGACCGCGGTCACCGTGTCGGGGATGCCCGCCTTCAAGGCGGCCTGTCGGGCGGGATTCTGGCCGACGCCCGCCTGGAGGACGCAACCCATGAAGACCTCCTCGACCGCGGCGGGATCGAGCCCGGCATCGTTCATGACGCCGCCGATCGCGACGGCTCCGAGGTCGGGCGCGGGGACGCGGCCGAAGCCACCGAGAAAGCGGCCGATGGGGGTGCGGCGGGCGGCGATGATGACGGGCGTATGGGCGTCGCTCATGGGAGGGAATCGAGTCCTGAGGGGTGGGGATGACGAGTCGAAGATGAGCGTGTCGGACCGAACGGGGCGACATCCTAGCCGCCGTGCTCCGTTCCCGGCCGAATCCGGTTGGATCGTCGATCGGGTGCTCCAAGGCGGGTTCGGGCCCTGAAAAACGGGCATCCGCTTTCCAGACCCGATTGTAGGGGATTCCCATTCCGGTCGATGATGAAGGCATGCAGCATGACGACGACCTGGTCCATCAGAATCTCATGAGCCTCCAGACCCACGTGCTCGCCGAGGAGGCGAAGCACCCCGGGGCGACTGGGGATCTCTCGTGGATCATCTCGGCCATCTCCCTCGCTGGAAAGACGATCGCGAACAAGGTTCGGCGGGCGCGACTCGATGACGTGCTGGGTGCCCACGGCACCGAGAACGTTCAGGGCGAGGAACAGTTGAAGATGGACGTGATCGCGAATGAGATCATCATGAGATGTCTCGGTGACCGGGCGTCGATCGCGGTGCTGGCCAGCGAGGAGGACGAGGAACCGCGGATCCTCCGACGGTCGGGCGATGGTGGGAAGTACTGCGTGCTGTTCGACCCCCTCGACGGCTCCAGCAACCTCGACTCGTGCGTCGGTGTGGGAACCATCTTCTCAGTCACCGTCAACGATCCCAAGGAGGCGGACGGCGAGAAGACCGTCTGCCAACCCGGTACCAGGCAGGTCGCCGCGGGATACATCCTCTACGGCTCGAGCACCATCATATGTCTCACCACCGGCGACGGCGTCGACATGTTCGTCCTCGATCAGGCGATCGGATCGTTCCTCCGAGTCCGGACGAAGCTGCGGATTCCCGAAAGCGGAACGACGTACTCGATCAACGAGGCCAACGCGGAGACGTTCCCGGAAGGGTACCAGCGATACCTTCAGTTCGCCCATTCGTCTGGATACACCAGCCGCTACATCGGATCGATGGTCTCCGACGTCCACCGGACCCTGATCCGGGGTGGGATCTTCCTGTATCCGCCGACCGCCAAAAATCCCGACGGAAAGCTCCGTCTGCTCTACGAGGCGAATCCGATGGCCATGCTCCTGGAGCAGGCCGGCGGGGTCTCCTACTCGGGCGACGTGAGGACCATGGACGTGCAGCCCGAACGCCTCCACCAGCGGGTACCGGTGCTGCTCGGTTCACCCGCCGAGGTTGCGAAGGTCCGCGAGTTCATCTGAACCGTCGNGACCATCGGCGGCACGCGAATCGGCCGTGCGAACCTCCGACCGGCCCCTTCCGGCGGCTTCATTCGAATCGGCCGTGATCCTTGATTCCGAAATCGTTCATCGACGCCAGCTCGGCGGTGGAGAGATCGTCGACGCGCCGGAATCGATCGATCACCGAACCGGGATCGTCCATCGCGAGTCTGCCGAGCACCTCGGCCTTGTTGGCGAGGATGCCCTCGAGATCGCAGGTCGTGTTCCGGGCGTGACCCGACGGGTACATGACGAGTCCGGAGTCGAGGGTGCGGCCGTCGGTCGTCTCGATCACCACCGAGGTGGGAATGCCGTCCGGGTAGTTGTCGTCGTATTCCTTCCCGCCGTGTGCGAACTCGATCTTCTCCATCAGCGCCCTGGTCTCGGGGTGGAAGACCGCCTGNTCGTCGAAATCGTANGGCGTGAGNATGAGCTGCTTCCACATGGCGTCGTTGCCGTCGGCGATGACGCCCGAGCCCGTGTCTCGAGCCGCGTCGATGGCCTTCCGGAGCAGGGTGGAAACGATGTAGACCATGGAGTGATCGGCGCTCTGGCGGGTCTTGGGATCACGTTTCGCGGGATCGCCGATGATGCCGAAGGCGGGCTCGTAGGCCACGATCCGGATGGTCTTGACGAGGTCGGGGTTCTCGAGCAGGTCGGGATTGGCCGAGACGAGATCGATCATCCCCTGCAGTGCGCCGGCGGACTGGTGCTCGTAGAGACCGAGCTTGAAGTGCATCCCCATCACCGCGAAGTCGTCGCCGGAGTGACTGAGCACGAGGTCGAACGGCGCATCACCGTCGGTCGGCTCGAACTGACGCCAGATCGCCTCCGGGTTTCGGAAGATGTCGCTGGGGCCGAGGAAACCCTTCATCGATCGCATCATCGCGAGCACCGCGACCTCGGTCGAGATGGCGGCGGAGGCGCCCTTCGAGTCGGAGAGCTGCTTGCCGGCGCGGATCGCCCGCCAGGGGATGAAGTGGGCGACGGTCATGCCGATCGCGGATTCGATCTGNTCCGCCGAGGCGCCCATCATCGCGCCGTAGACGGCTGCGGAGGCGATNGCGCCATGCACCACATGGTCGATGCGGTANCTCTTGAGACTGAACACCTCGGCCAGACGGCCTCGGATCTCGTCNTGGAGGATCATGCCTCGGAGGGCGGCGGCACCGTCCTGNCCNGTGAGCTGGGCGGCGGCGACGGGCACCGCGTAGAAGTCGTTGTGCCCGAACTCGCCGGCGGTGTGGCCGAGCGCCGGGTTGTAGCCGAAGTTGGTGCCGTTGGAATCCCACTCACGGACCGCCGAGCAGTTCGCGACGATCGCCTTCTCGGGGCAGACCGGGGTGTTCGATCCGAACACGGTCACGCCGCCGTCCTTCGGGTATTCCGCGGCCTCCTCTCGAAAGACGAGGGGGGCGTTCGTCCCGAGGGCGATCGCGGAAAGCCCGCACACCGCGGCATCGGCGAAGAACTNCCGGGTCTTGTCCTTGACCGCCTCGGAAGGCGTGCCCTGGCCGTCCCGCATGAATCGAATCGCGAACTCGGCGATGCCGAGGGCCTGGTTGGTGTTCCGGGCGAGGAGAGTCGAGGTGGCGGAATCGGCGGTGGCGGTCATCGAAAGGCTCCGGGTGATGGTCTGCAGGGGGCCGACCACTGTACCGGACGGGCGTCTCATCCTCCACCGTCGGGAGGTGACCCGACTCGATCGATCGGGCATTTTCCGTAGAGCACGGCACCCTCGGGGACCTCGCCCTCGGGAAGGTCGAATCCGTAGCTTCGATAGAGCCCTCGGGCGACGGTGTTGTCGCCCGTCACTTCGAGGGTGAGATCGCAGCAGCCGAGCGCCCGTCCCCGATCCGCACAGGCGTCCAGCATTCGCCGGCCCAGGCCGCGTCCGCGGTGTTCGGCCGCGATGTAGAGATCGTGGATGTTCACGCGTTCACAGGCCCGGAACGACGCGATGATCCGTTGGGCGATCAGCATGCCGATCGGTCGTCTTCGGTCCCCGTCGATCGTCTCCGCCAGCAACACGAACGCGGCGTTGCGTCCGAGGAAGGGTGCGACGGTGTCGCGAACCGTGGCCGTCAGTTCGACTTTCGACACGTCGGCGAATGCTTCGACCAGCCGCCTCACGGTGGCTTGATCGTCGGCGTCGTCGAAGTCGGCCTCGCGGATTCGAACGTCGTGCGGAGTGTCGGTCATCGATGCACGATACCGGCTTGCGTTCAAACGTCCCGATCGGGCCGTCGCGTCGAGATCAGGAGGCGGGCCCCGCACTCCGGGCATGCATCACCACCGGTCGCGGCGCAGTCGTACCCGCATCGGAGACAGATGGGCGTCGGTTCGTTCGCGGCGGCGTTGGCGATACCGGTTCGAATCCGCCCGCGGATCCGGGTGATGGTCCAGAAGTGCCAGAGAAAAGTCGTCGTCGCGATGAGCATCGCGATGACCGCCATGGACTCCACGATCGGCAGGTCGCGATATACCAGATCATGTCCGAGCCAGATGAGGATCACCGTCGTGATGAGGCCGCGACTCGCGTTGTAGCTCCACAGTCGCCACGGTCCCGGCGCGTCGGCGGCGGTGAGCATCTCGGCTCGCGCCGATGACGGAAGCGACGCGATCTCGGGAATCTTCTCGATGGTGAGCGGAATGCTGAACGGCATGGCCGAAGGCAGCATACGCCGGGAGACCCCGGTGAATCATCAGGTTCGAAGGACGTCGCGAAAAGTCGGAACAAGTCGGATTCTCGTTGAGATCGAGTCTCAAGATCCGGCTCAACCAAGGATGTCTTCGAGCAGTTCGACCACACCCTTGCCCTCGGTCGCGATCGTCTCGTGGACGCGACGACCCTCGGCGATGTCGAGGAGTTCACGCACCAGCTGATGCTCCCCCGCATGATCGGCCTTGTTCACGACGAACAGGTCGGCGATCTCCAGAATGCCCGCCTTGTCCATCTGCACGGAGTCGCCCATGCCCGGCACCACGACGACCGCGGTGCGGTCCACGTGTTCGCGGATCGCCACGTCGTTCTGGCCGGCGCCGACCGTTTCGATGAGCAGGGTGTCCCAGCCGGCGCCGCCGACCAGTTCGATGATGTCGGGAAGCGAGGCGTAGTCCTCGCCGACGATCGCGAGGCTTCGGTAGAAGACCGCGTCGTCGACCGCGTTGAAGTCGACCCGCAGTCGATCGCCGAGCAGGGCGCCGCTGGAGATCGGGCTCATCGGATCGAAGGCGACCACTGCGACGCGTTCGCCGCGTCGAACCGCCTCGTTCGCCATCGCCGCGACCAGGGTGCTCTTGCCGGCGCCGGGGGCGCCGGTCAGGCCGATCACCCGCTTGGGACGGGCTCGCGGGGCATCCTTCGGTGGCGTGCCGGCGTGGGCGAGGCTGAGGAGTCGGGCGAGCGAGGCCGAACCATTGTTGAAATCGGGCGTGACGTAGGGCGTCACCGATCTGCGAACGCTGGTGACGATCTCCTCCATGCTGGTACCGGTGTGGAAGACGTCGTTCACGCCTGCTTCCTTCAGGGTCGCCACATCCTCCTGCGGGATGATGCCGCCCACGTTGACGGTCATCTTCGGACGGCCCACCGCCTCGAGTTCCGAGAGCAGGTTGGGCACGAGCACCAGGTGGGAATTGCTCATCATGGAGCAGGCGATGCAGTCGACGTCCTCGTCCCGGGCGCCGATCGCGAGGCTGCGCGGCGTCTGCCAGAGCCCCGAATAGATCACGTGGATGCCACTGTCCCGCATCAACCGGGCGATCAGCTTCACGCCCCGATCATGGCCGTCCAGTCCCATCTTGCCCAGGAGGACGCGAGGTCGGTGGGAGAGATCGCCGCAACGGTCGATCTTCTCGATGGCGGTGGTCGGTTCGGAGGTGGCACGCATGATCGAGATCCGGCGGGTTCTGGAGACCGAGCCTCCAAGGGTGGAGGCGTGTCGAGTCGAACATGATACGAGACCGGCCGGGCCGGAGCGGACACCGACCTCGGCGTCATGGATGCGAGGAACGGAGAGGGCCTTCGGTGTTCGGGAGCGGCGATCGGGCGGGGATCGGGTGGAAATCAGGCGTCGGGCGCCTTCTCCGGCGGATCGTTCGATGACGGGTCGGCGGTCTCGTCACCGTTCGGGTCGTCGGACGCATCCTCCTGCTCGTCATCGGGCTCGTCGTCCTTGACCGGCTTGGCCTCGTCCGTCCAGTCGTCCGGATGGAAGCGATGGGCGAGGGCGCCGACGATCAGGTAGACGTTCTCGTATTCGTAGTCGTCGAGGATGATCGGTTCGATCCGGCCCTCGACCCCGACTCGGGCGATCGATTTCTTCATCCAGATGGACATGTTGATGTCGGTGATCTGGTCGGCGGCAAAGGTGCCTTCCGGAGTGGACAACGCGCCGTCGTCCTCCAGCCGCCAGACCTTGCCGCGTCGGCTCGCGAGCTTCCAGACGAACCATGGCGTACCGAGGATCCCGGTGCCGACGAAGTAGACCCAGAAGTTCACCCACCCGTCGTAACTCGCAGGCGGCTCCGGCGCCGTGTTCTCGAAGTCAACCTCGATCGTCTTCTTGAGCGTCTTGTATTCTTCCTTCTCCTCGTCGGTCAGCGGCGGCGGCGGGCCGGGAAGCTCCGCCTCCTGCATCGCGACCCGGATTTCCTCGAGCGTCTCGGATTCGGTCTCGGTGATCGTGCCGTCGGCCTTCTTCGCGAGCAACGTCCAGAGGACGCCCCGCATCTCCAACTCGGCTCGCCGGACGTTCAGTTCCTCGTAGGTCGCGACCGCCTTCGTCTGGGCCGGAATCGTGACCCAGTAGTCGTACGCGCCCCAGGCGCCGAGGCCACCGCAGAGCACGATGTAGAGCACGTTCCAGAAGATGAAACTGCGCTTGATCGAGGTTTGAATCGCCATCGGAAGTCCTTCGTGCGGATCGAACTGGCGGCGGAGTCATCTCCGCCGGGGTCTCGAACAGTATCGCCGGTCCGTGTGCTCATCGACCGATCGAGGTCTTCCCGACATCGAAGATCCGGAACTGGTCGACCTTCGGTCGCCACGCCCCGACCAGTTCGAGGTGGAGCGGATGCTCAAGATAGGCCTGCAGGCCGTCTTCGTCGTCGAAACCGACGCAGAGGCCCACCTCGTAGTCGTCGTCGACGGCGTCCCGGCCGGTCTCCACCGGGACGCCCACCCACCAGGTCCGGACGCTGTCGATCGGCGGCAGAAGGCGATTGCAGTCCTCGATCAGACTCTGTGCGTCACTCGGCGATTGCAGGGTTATCAGAACCAGGTGGTTGATCACGGCCTGATCTCGGGATTTGGTCTCGGCGGCGGTTCCGGTCGAAGCGCAACCAGAGAAGATCAGAACGATCAGCACCGAAGCGAGCAGGGTGCACTTGAGTCGGTCGATCATCGGGGGCTCCAGGCGTATCCGTGGTCAGGGGTGGGGGCTGCGTTCGCCGGCGGTCACCTCGACGTCAAGCCGATTCGACGCCGGAGGCGTGGGGCAGGTCGCGAAGGCGGTGAACGCGCACGGCGGGTTGATCGAGCGATTGAAATCGAGCCGGGTTCGTCCATCGGCATCGGGGCCCGGCACCATGAGGAACCGGCCGCCGCCGTAGGTGGAGTCGCGATTGGTCGCATCACCGAAGACCACGAACAAGCCGTCTCCGGCTTGCTCGGCGAGAAGTTCGCAGGCCTCGCCGTCGACTTCGAATCGAAGGGTGCCGGCGATCGGGTGGGTCTCCACGTGCCGCGTGACGAGGGTGATCGGAATCGAGGTGCCGGCCGCCGCCGGTTCGAAGGAGGCCGGGAGGACCCAGTCGGGGTCGAAGTCGAATCGGGGGATCCCGTTGAAAGCGGTGCGGGTCGACGCTTCCCGATCACGGATTCGAAGTGCGGCGCGATCATGTCGATGGATGTGCGTGACGTGCAGGCCGCCGACGCGAAGCACCGGCGGCGAGCCGTCGCGGTCGTCGGCGAGGACGACGTCCACGCCGGGGGACACGTCTCTTTCGTCGAGCGTCGCCGCGACCGAAGGGGACGGTCGGAACCGGACCACGCCGTCGGCATCGAGCGTGAAGATTCCCGCGTCGGCGCCGCCGGCGTTGGTGAGCACGATCCGGTGCGGGTCCGAATCGCCGGTGTTCGAGAGCGTCGTTTCGCCGGTCGGAAGCCAGGCCAGTGCGACGAGACTGAGCCAACCGTCTGGAGACGCCAGCGCCGTCTCGCGGGATCGCGTCCAGGCAACGTGATCGGCGGTGGCGGGGAACGACATGGCGGAGGATCCGTCCGGAGGCGTCGCCACCGGACCGCGGCAGGCGGTCAGGGCGAGGAGAAGCAGCATCGCGACGAGGACGCGGAACACGGATGCATGGTGGCCGATCTCGCAACGGTCCGCAACGCGATCAGGAACGAACGTGGAACAAAAAACCTTCACCGCGGAGGTGGGTTTCCGCGGCGAAGGCGAGGGGAGGAACCCGGCCTTGCGGCCGGATCCTGAGAGAGATTGCGACGAGAGCGAAGTCGAGGAGAGGGTCACCCCTAAGGAAGCCAAGGGGGGTGGATTCGCAAGTCCTTGCGTTCCCAACCAGTGCGAGAGGGTCCTTCCACTCGTCAACCGTCTCGAACCTGAACCGAGCCCCGCTCTCGTCGCGGGCGGGGCCGGCGGGAACGTCGTCGGAGAGACGTCCGCCACCGGTCCCAGAGAGAGATCCGCCCGGCCTTTGATCCCCCGGGGGATCATGGAGGAGACGCCGGACGGCGCTGCATCCCCGTCAGGGGATGCGGCCACGTGATGGACTGGTCGGCGGTGTCTCCCACCCGACGATCGGTCCGGTCGAAGGGTCAGCTGCAACCCATGGAGTTTCCGCAGTTGAGGCACTTGTAGCAGGTGCCGTTTCGAACGGTGATCGATCCGCACACGTCACAGGCGGGCGCGTCACCCATCAGCGAGGCGTTCGACTGGTCGAGGACGTTGGGCGCCACGGACGAGTCGTCCGTGCCGAGATCCTCGGCGGGATGCGTCGCCGAGGTGACGGACGGGCTGGCGGCCATGCCGCCGGAGGTCGGGTTCGTGATCGAAGGCGCGTCGGTCTTCGCCGTGCCGGCGGACGGGCCGGTTTCGAAGCCCCGGTCGCGATCGGGCGTGTCTGACTTCTGTTCGCATGATTCGTCCTCCTTGACGATGGTCTTCACCTCTACGGGTGTCGCCGCCGGCGTCCTGCGCGGGGCGTTCTGTTCGCGGTAGCCGGGGACGAACTGCATTCCGAACCAGCGGAAGATGTAGTCGACGAGGCTCTTGGCGAACGGGATGTCGCTGTTGGTGGTCATGCCCATCGGCTCGAACCGCTGATGGGCGAACTTGGTCACGAGACTCTGGACCGGCACGCCGTACTGCAGGGCGACGCTGATGGCGGTCCCCAGGCTGTCCATCAGACCGCCGATCGTCGAGCCTTCCTTCGCCATGGTGATGAAGAGCTCGCCGGGCGTCCCGTCCTCGTAGAGTCCGACGATCAGATAGCCCTCGTGGCCGGCGACGTTGAACTTGTGGGTCACGGATTCCCGGGTGTCGGGCAGCCGCCTTCGCATCGGGCGTTCGATGATCTTTTCGACCACCCGCTCGATGACCTTCGCCTCGGCGCCGGCGTCCCGAAGGCTCGCTTCGAGCATCGCGTCGGCCGCCTCGTTGGCACCGGTCGCCTCGAGCGCCTCGTCGGCGTCGACGTCGTCGTCCTGTTCGGCGTCGGCGGCGGTGTTGAGCGGCTGGCTGAGCTTGCAGCCGTCCCGGTAGATCGCATTCGCCTTCAGGCCGAGTTCCCAGCTCATCCGGTAGGCGTCACCGATCTGTTCGACCGACGCATCGGCCGGCATGTTGATGGTCTTGCTGATCGCGCCGGAGATGAAGGGCTGGGCCGCCGCCATCATCCGGATGTGGCCGACCGGGGCGATGAACCGNTTGCCGTCCGGGCCGCACTTGTTGGCACAATCGAACACCGCGAGATCGGAGTCCTTGAGACCGGGGGCCCCTTCCACGGTCTGGGTGCCGCAGATGACCCGGTTGAGAATCGTGCGCTGGGCGACGGTCAGACCGAGCGCCGCGAGCCCGTCGAAGGCCAGGTCCGCCCGCGCCGTCTCGGGATCCAGGCCGAGCCTACGGAGCACCGCTTCCGGCATTGACCAGGCATTGAACGCGAATCGAAGTTCGAAGACCGTGGGAAGCACGTTCTCGAGCGCGACCAGATCCTCGCCGGCGTATCCGTGCTCCACCAGGAAGTCGCGGAAGGAGATGCCGTCTCCGCGGGTTCCCTCGGGAAGCGGCATCTCGACTTCGAGGTCGAGTCGGCCCATGACGTGGTCGACGATGGCGTCGACCGAATCGGACGCGTAGCCGAGCGATGAGAGCGACGGACGGAGGGACTGGTTGGCGATCTTGAAGTAGCCGCCGCCCGCGAGCTTCTTGAACTTGACCAGGGCGAAGTCGGGTTCGACGCCGGTGGTGTCGCAGTCCATCAGGAGCCCGATCGTGCCGGTGGGCGCGATGACCGAGACCTGTGCGTTGCGGTATCCGAACTTCTCGCCGAAGGCGAGGGCGTCATCCCAGGCGGAGGTCGAGTGACGGAGGAGATCCTCGGCGTTGGCGAAATTCGCGCGGGACACCTGATCGTGATCGATGGGGACCGGCGAGATCCGAAGGTCTTCGTACTCGCCGCTGTCCCGGGCGACGCCGTGGGCGGCGCGACGGTGGTTGCGGATGACTCGGAGCATGTGCTCGCGGTTGGCCTCGTACCCGTCGAAGGGTCCGTGTTCGGCGGCGAGCAAGGCGCTTGCGGTGTAGCTGCGGCCGGTGAGGATCGAGGTGAGTGCACCGCAGATGGCGCGGCCTTCCTCGCTGTCGTAGGGGATGCCGGACTGCATCAGCATCGCCCCGAGGTTCGCATAGCCGAGCCCGAGGGTTCGATACTTCCAGCTCCGCCGTGCGATCTCCTCGGAGGGGAAACTCGCCATGAGCACGGAGATCTCGAGCACGATCGTCCAGAGGCCGATCGCGTGCTCGTAGCCGTCGATGTCGAAGGTCCGCGATTCGGCATCGAAGAACTTGAGCAGGTTGATCGACGCCAGGTTGCACGCGGTGTCGTCGAGGAACATGTACTCCGAACACGGATTGCTCGCGTTGATGCGACCGGCTTCGGGACAGGTGTGCCAGGCGTTGATGGTGGAGTCGTACTGCACGCCGGGGTCGGCGCACTTCCAGGCGGCGAAGCAGATCTTCTCCCAGAGGCCGGTCGCGGGGATCACCCTGGAGAGTTCGCCGTCGGTCCGACGCACGAGGTTCCAGTCGTCCTTCGCGTCGACCGCGTCGAAGAAGTCGTCCGAGATCCGGACGCTGTTGTTCGAGTTCTGGCCGCTGACCGTGTAGTAGGACTCGCCGTTGAAGTCGTAGTCGAGTTGGAGTCCGAGGTCTCGGGCGACCTCCTGCTGATCGGGTGCGAGGTTCTTCATTCCCTCGACGAGCGCCGCGACCTTGATCTCCTCGCGGACCTTCCAGTCGATGAACTCCTCGATGTCGGGGTGGTCGAGGTCGAGGCAGACCATCTTCGCGGCGCGTCGGGTGGTGCCCCCCGACTTGATCGCGCCGGCGGCGCGGTCGCCGATCTTGAGGAAGCTCATGAGGCCCGAGCTGCGGCCGCCGCCGGACAGCGGCTCGTCCGAGCCGCGGACCGCGGAGAAGTTGGTGCCGGTTCCGGATCCGTACTTGAAGAGCCGGGCTTCGCGGGTCCAGAGGTCCATGATCCCGCCGTCGCCGACCAGATCGTCGCTCACCCGCTGGATGAAGCAGGCGTGGGGCTGGGGATGGGTGTAGGCGTCGGCGGCGCGGGTGATCTCACCGGTCGAGTGGTCGGGGACGAAGTGTCCCTGGGCCGGGCCGGTGATTCCGTAGGCGAGGTTCAGACCGGTGTTGAACCACTGGGGGCTGTTGGGCGCCGCCATCTGGTTCAGAAGCATGTGGGCGATTTCGGCCTCGAAGGCGTCTGCGTCGGTCGTGGTGGAGAAGTAGCCGTAGCGCTCTCCCCAGTGACGCCAGCAGCGGCTGAGTCGCGACACGACCTGGCGGACGGATCGTTCCGGGCCGAGGACGGGGTCGCCGGCATCGTCGAGCATGGGCGTCCCATCCGGGTTGGACTGGGAAACCCCCGCCTTGCGGAAGTACTTGCTGACGACGATGTCCGTCGCGAGCTGGCTCCAGCTCGCGGGGATCTCCGCGTCGTTCATTTCAAAGACGACCGAGCCGTCCGCGTTGGTGATCTTGCTGGTCCTCGTCGTCCACTCGATCGAGTCGTAGACATCGCGGTCGGTTTTGGTGAATCGTCGTGAGATCTTCATGATGTTCGTCGTCCTCTGAATCCGTTCATGGCCGTCATTGGCCTTCGTGATGATGAATCACGTTCCGTCGTGTCGGGCGGTGCACCCGGTCGTCAAACCGAGTCGCCGTCCACGCGAGGGAGCATGAATCCGTCCTGATCCTGATACGTGCCATTCCGGTCCGCGCACTGCTGCTGAAAGGTCCGATCCGCCCAGGTGACGATCGCCACCGAAGCGGCGCTCGTCGTCGGCGAAGCACTCGACGCCGATCATCGATCGAATCTGGGTCTTGCAGAGCACGGGCACGAAACGCCTCAACTTCCAAAGCCGGCGAGACCCGGGGGGCAGGCCGGCGAACCTTCGGCCTTTTCGTGACGAGCACGAGAAGGGGCCGATCCGGGTCGGTCCATTCGATTCGCCGGATCGGCGTCCGAATCGAATGCTGGAGACGACGACGTCCTGTCGTCCGACTCCGTCCTACGCCGGGTCGCCATCAGTGGCGACCACGCATTCCGGGACCCGCGCCTCGCGGCGGAGATCCGATCGTGGGGGGACAGGCGATGCCTGCCTCGGTCGGCACCGAACCAGTCCGCCCGACGCCGAAGCGACGGAAAGGCGTACACCCCCACGGGGGGAGGTCGCCTGGAATGGAACGGAGACAGCCGTCTCCAGAGGCCCAACAGCGGCCAGAACCCACACGAACCTTTCCCGGCAGGGGAGATCGGGAGGACGCCAAACGACTCGGAATCAATGGATCTCGCCCACTGGAAAACACCCAGACTTCAGATGAGGGGGCATCTGAGACCCTTCGATCAGACTCCGAACGCTGGTGAATGCGTCTGAGAACCTTCCCCCAGCATGCTGGTCCGAATCGCGTTGCAGCAGGACTGAAAACGCGAGTCGGCTCATCTTNGCCACTACATCTTGTGGTGGCAACTGGAAAAGTACCACATTTCGTCATCCTTTCGACGAATGAGTGGAACAGCCCGGATAAGAGAATAGCGAGACCACGGGAATTTTCCAGCACACCATCTAGGTGTGGACGGATGTCCGCCAAGCGCCGAACCACCACCCATTGTGCATAGACGGTCGAAACCTGTTGATTCGACGCGAACCTCGAAGACGGACCCGAACGGAGCCCGTACACTCGGCGGGATGTCGTTTCTCGATTCCGATGATCTGATGGCCGATCTCACACCACCGCAGCGGGACGCCGCGGCGGTCGTCGACGGTCCCGTGCTGGTGCTCGCGGGGCCGGGTTCCGGCAAGACCAGGGTCATCACGCGACGCATCGCGCATCTCGTCTCGATCGGCGTTCCCGCGTGGCAGATTCTCGCGGTGACGTTCACCAACAAGGCGGCCGGCGAGATGCGGGATCGCGTCGATCGACTGATTCCACCGGACGTTCCCGGTCGGCGCGGCCTCACCGTCGCGACGTTTCACGGCTTCTGCGCCCGACTGCTTCGTGATCACGCGGACGCCGCGGGACTCGATCCGAACTACTCCATCTACGATTCCGCCGATCAGAAGAACGCCATGAAACGGGCGCTCGAACAGGCGGGACTCGATCCGTCGAACTGGTCGCCCGCGTCGGTGCTCGGGCAGGTGTCGAACGCCAAGAACGCCTTGCAGTCCCCGGAAGCGTTCGCCGCGGATGCCGCGGACTTCCACGCCCGCACCATCGCGAAGGCGTACACCGCGTATCAGGCGATTCTCGATCGCAATCACGCGGTCGACTTCGATGATCTGCTCCGGCACTCGGCCCGCATGCTTCGCGAGGAAGGCGTGGTTCGGGACACGTTGCAGGACCGCTTCCGTTACGTGCTCATCGACGAGTATCAGGACACCAATCACGCCCAGTTCATCATCGCGAACGCGATCGCCGGCGGGCATCGGAACATCTTCGTGGTGGGTGATCCCGATCAGTCGATCTACGCCTGGCGTGGCGCGGACGTCCGCAACATCCTCGACTTCGAAGCGCACTACCCCGGGGCGATGGTGATTCCGCTCGGCCAGAACTTCCGGTCGACCGGTCACATCGTGCACGCGTCGGCGGGACTGATCGCGAACAATCGCCGTCGGAAGCACAAGGAACTGACCACCGACCTCGAGGACGGTGAATCGGTCGGCATCGTGCGACTCGCGGATGAACACGCGGAGGCCCGGCACGTCGTCGATCATTTCAAGAAGCTCGCCAACCAGGGTGTCGCGTGGGGCGACATGGCGATCCTCTATCGCGTGAACGCCCTGAGCCGCGTGCTGGAGGACGAATTCCGCCGGGAGCACGTGCCCTACGTGATCGCCCGTGGCACGGCCTTCTACGACCGCAAGGAGATCAAGGACGCGCTCGCCTACCTGCGGATGCTCGCGAACGCGGCGGACGACGTGGCGTTCCGCCGGATCATCAACAGCCCCGCCCGCGGCATCGGTGAGTCCACGATCAAGCGGCTCGAGGCGATCGGCGCCGCGACCGGGGGCCGGCTCGACGCGGTGTGCGGTGATGCCGGATCACTGGGCGACCTCGCGACGCGGAGTCGCAAGGCCGTGGAGCGATTCGCCACGACCGTCGCGGGCTGGCGAGCGGAGATCGCCTCCGGCGATTCGACGGGCTTCGGCGATCTCGTCGCTCGGGTGCTTCGGGAGAGCGGACTGGAGAAGCCGGAAGCGGCCTTCGCGAGCGAGGACGAGCGGCAGCGACAGGCGAACCTCGGTGAACTCGTCTCCGCCGCGGAGGACTTCATCGCGCCATCCTTCGAAAGATCCGAGGACGGCACCATCCCGATGGCCCTCGTCCTGCGGGAGTATCTGGAGTCCGTCGCGCTGGTCAGCGACGCCGATGCGATCGACGCCGAGCGGGGATCGGTCACGCTCATGACGCTGCATGCGGCGAAGGGCCTCGAGTTCCATGCGGTCGCGCTGGTGGGATTGGAGGACGGCCTCCTGCCGCACACCCGGGCCCGCGAGAGCGAACTTGAACTCGAGGAGGAGCGGCGACTCTGTTTCGTCGGCATGACGAGGGCCGAGCGTCACCTGCTGATGACCTGCGCGGGCATCCGCACGATGCGAGGCATGCGGCAACCCACGATCCGCAGCCAGTTCCTCGACGAGATTCCCGAAGCCCACCGCACCGATCACGACTTCGGTGACGAGTGGGGCGGGCTTCGCGAGGATGACGACGGGGACGACCGACGGATCGAGTACGACGACGTCGACGACCCGGAATCGCTCCCGGCCGCATATCGCGCCGGAACCGTCGTCCGGCACCAGCAGTTCGGAACCGGCGTCGTCGCGTCCTTCAGCCATCGGGGCCGGGTCCACTCGGTCGTCGTCGACTTCAAGGTCGTGGGTCGGAAAACGCTCGTTCTGGAATACGCGAAGCTCCAGCGGGTGGAGTTCTGAACCGGTTCTTCGACCGCATCTCCCACCGACGAGGCGGTGTTCGCACGGACGTCGCCGCGTCACGCTCACGAAACGGACCACCATGACCATTCCCTCCGACGCCGTCGTCTTCATCACCGGTGCGAGCAGCGGCATCGGCGCTGCGCTCGCCGAAGAGATCGCCGCCCCGGGACGCACCGTGCATCTTCAGGGGCGCGACGCGACGCGACTCGCCTCGACCGCGGATCGCGTGGCGAAGGCCGGTGCGACGCCGGTGTCGCATCCCCTCGATCTTGCGGATCACGCCGCGGTCGACGCCTTCGCGGCGGCGCACGTCCCGGCGATGTCGCGTCTGGACGCGCTGGTCCACAGTGCGGGCACCGTGGTGCTCGGCGCGGTGGTGGCGTCGGACATCGCGGATCTCGATCATCAGTACGCGGTCAACCTGCGGGCGCCCTTCGTCCTGACCAGGGCCTTCCTCCCGGCCCTCGAAGCGGCGTCGGGCCAGGTGCTCTTCGTGAATTCGGGGGCGGGTCTGCGGGCGGGACCACACTGGAGCCAGTACGCCGCGACCAAGTTCGGATTGAAGGCGCTCGCGGACAGTCTTCGCGCGGAGACCGACGGGACCGGGGTCCGGGTGACCACTGTCTTCCCCGGGCGAACCGCGACGCCCATGCAGCAGGAAGTCCACCGGATGGAAGGGCGGGAATACGACGAATCGGCGTTCATGGGGCCCGAGCACGTGGCGGAGAGCATCCTGCACGCGCTGGAGATCGCCCGGAACGCGAACGTCGTCGACCTGAGCATTCGCTGAGGCCGAGGATCGGGTGGTCGGCTCAGGCCGCGGTGCGGGCGTTGGCCTGGATCAACGCCACCCGGGCGTCGTCGGCGGCATCCCGGAAGAGACTGGTCAGACTCGGATAGTTGAAGCACGCCTGCTCGAACCAGCCGAGTCGCCGGCCCGTCGAGATCGCGAACTGGGCGAGGTGCACCAGTTCGGTCGCGTCCTCCCCGATCACCGAGCACCCGATGACGCGTTCGCTCTGCCGGTCGACCACGAGCTTCAGCAGGCCCCGGTCATCTCCGAGCATGCGTCCGCGGGCGTTCCGGCGGAAGTCGCCTCGGCCGACCACCACGTCCAGACCGTTTTCGCCGGCCTCTTCGAGCGTGACGCCGACGTGACCCACCGCGGGAATGGTGTAGATCCCCATCGGCACGGTTTCCGCGAGCGCCCGGTCGTCGTCGATCTCGAACATGCGACACGCGGCGACCCGACCCTGTTCGATGCTGGTCGACGCGAGGGCGGGGAAGCCGATCACGTCGCCCGCCGCGAAGACGCTCGGGCAGTTCGTTCGATATTCGGCGTCGACGGAGATGAGCCCACGGTCGTTGGGAACGACGTCGACGATCTCGAGACCGAGGTTCGCGGCGTTCCCCTGGCGGCCGAGGCTCCAGAGCACGATGTCCGATTCGATGCGTTCGCCGCCGTCGAGTTCGACCACCGCGTGGCCATCCCCGCCCTTGACGGCGGCCGGCTTGCGGCCGAGCCGCAGATCGATCCCGGTCTCGATCATGGCCGATTCGAGGCGTTCGCGAATCTCCTCGTCGAGGAATCGCATCAATCCGCTTCGCGGTTCGATGAGCGTGGTCGGGATGCCGAGTTCCGCGAAGATGCACGCGTACTCGCTTCCGATCACCCCGCCACCGACGATCGTGATCGATCGGGGCATCCGCTCCAGTGCGAGCAGTCCGTCGGCATCGACGAGGTGTGGATGATCGAAGTCGATCCAGTCCGGTCGCGCGGGACGGGACCCGGTCGAAACCAGCGTGAATTCAGTCCGGACGCGATCGACCGTCCCGTCGGGGCGATGGATCGCCACGGTGTTCGGTCCTTCGATCACGGCGCGTCCGTGGGTCACCTCGACCCCGGCTCGATCCATTTCGGATTCGATTCGATCGTGTTCTTCCAGCTGGACGAGCGTGGTCCGAGCGAGGAACGCCGCGAGCGAGAGCCGGGTGTCCGGGGTGGCGTCGATGCCGGGCACGGGTCTTCGGCGGAACGCCGAGCAGGTCAACGCGGTCTCCCGGAGGACTTTCGAGGCGATCGTTCCGGTATTGACCATCGCGCCGCCGGGTCGGCCCGCGGCCTCCACGACGAGCGTGCGAAAGCCGTGCTGAGCGGCGGTNACCGCGGCGGTCTCCCCCGCGGGGCCGCATCCGATGCAAACGAGTTGGTATCCCGGCATGCCGTCGAGATCGGTCGATGGCGGGGGCATCTTGAACCGGTGGCTCGTATTCGGCCCTGGAAAGCCCGCCGCTCGACGGCTCGTGATCACCGGCGCTCCGTGGTCCGAGAATCCGCCGGTCAAGACCGGTCTTCATGCCGACGTTCGGCATCCTCTTCCTCGTGCCATCGAGCGACGTCACCGAGCAGGATCCGGGCGATGGCGACCGCGACGAGCCCGCTGAAGATCCCGAGGCTCTTGTTCTCCGCGACCGCGATCCAGACGAGGGCGAACGCGATCCCCGCCGCCGATGCGCACCAGCAGAGGCGGGGGACGAGTCTCGAGCGTCGCGGTCGACTCGGTGGTTCCTGGCTCACGTCGGGGTCACCTCGGAGGCATGTCATGGTCCGATGCGGATTTCCGGGGCCCCGGTCCGTCGGACCGCCCGGCCGATGAAATGGTGTTGGGGCCGGGACCGGTTCAGTCGCAGATCCCGGTCTGCCAGAAGATGAACGCCCAGCGGTCGGCGGCTTCCTCGATTCGGAGTCGGAGGGGCTTGCCCTGGCCGTGTCCGCCGTCACGTTCGACCTGCAGGAGGATCGGCTCGGTGGCGGGATCGCTGCCGGTCGCCGCTTGTATCAACGCGGCCATCTTCCGAGCGTGCAGGGGATGCACCCGGGTGTCGTTCTCGCCCGCGGTGAACATGACCGCGGGATAGTCGCGGCCCTGCTCGACGTTGTGATACGGGGAATACGCCCGCAGCCACTCGAACTGTTCCGGATCCTCGCTCGAGCCGTATTCGGGCACCCAGAACCGGGCCATGAGAAACTGGTGGTAGCGAAGCATGTCGAGCAGCGGCACCGCACTGATCGCCGCGGACCAGAGCTCCGGTCGCTGCGTGACCGCGACGCCGGTGAGCAGACCGCCGTTGGAGCCACCCATGACCGCGAGCTGGTCCGAGGAGGTCAGGCCTTCCGCGATCAGCATCTCCGCACAGGCGTAGAGGTCGTCGTAGACGTTCTGCTTGGACTCCAGCATGCCCGCCCGATGCCAGGACTCGCCGAATTCGCCGCCGCCGCGGAGGTTCGCGACGACGTAGATGCCGCCCGCGTCGTAGAAGGGGAAGTTGGTCGAGATGAACCGCGGCGTCATCGAGATGTTGAAGCCGCCGTAGCCGTAGAGGAGCGTCGGATGGGGACGACTGGTATCGAGGTCCCTGCGATGCACGACGAACATCGGGACCTTCGTCCCGTCCTTCGAGGTCGCGTGCACCCGACGAACGATCACCGAGTCGGGGTCGACAGGTGTCTCCGGTCGGGCCCAGATCGCACCGAGCGTCCCCTCGACGACGTCGCAGTCGTAGATCGTGCGGGGCTCGTTGTAGCTCGTGTAGCTCACGAAGGCCCGGGTCGAGTCGGGATCGGTCGAGATGCCGGCGGACCCCAGTCCGGGCAGTTCGATCGGATCGAACCGTTTCCCGGTCAGGCTCATGCGTTCGATGCGGGTCGAGGCGTCCTGCTCGTACGTGAGCATCAGCAGGCCGCGGGCGTAGTCGGCGCCCTGGAAGGCGGCGTCGGGCCGTTCCGGCGCGATCTCCGTCCATCGTTCCCGGTTCGGATGCTCGAGGTCGACGACCACGATCCGTCCGTTCGGGGCGTTCTCGGTCGTCGACATCACCATGCGGTCGCCCACCACGGCCTGGGGCGAGAACTTCGCGTCGATGCCTTCGGCGACCACGACGCGATCGAGCTCACCGGTCGCCCTCCAGTCGGCGACGTGCGCGATCCAGAGGTCGTTTCGACTCCAGCCGTCGGACATGCCGAACATCAGCCAGCGACCATCCCGGGAGAGCGAGCCGTAGGGGACCCGCTGGGGTTCGGTCTGGACCATGAGCGTGTGGTCGTGTCGGGGGTGGGTTCCGACGTCGTGCCAGCGGACCACGCGACTGTACGCATCGTCGAGATCGGTGAGCTTCGAGTAGACGAAGGCCGAGCCGTCCGGTGTCCAACCGCCGAAGCGGACCTTGCCGTCGATCTCGGTCTCCGTCCAGGTCCCGTCCGCGGTTCGCAGCACGTGCAGGATGCTGTTCTCGTCCCCCGCGCGACTGATTCCGAAGGCGATCTTCGAACCATCGATGGTGGGTCGCCACCAGTCGAGCGAGACGAGGCCCCCGTCGTCGAGGGTGTTCGGATCGATGAGTACCCGGTCGTCGGCTTCCGTACCGCCGGCGGGTCGGACCTTGAGGACCGACTGGTTGGCACCGGCCGCCCGCACGCTGAAGAAGAGATGGCCACCGGCCTGCCGGGGCGTTCCGATTCCCGGCACGTTCATGAGCTTCGANAGNTCGTCGACCAGNTCCGGTCGACAGGGNAGGNCGTGNAGNACNTCTTCGGTGTAGGCGTTCTGGGCNTCCGTCCAGNCTCGGACNTCNTCGGACGCCGANTCGAGCGGNTCGAGCCACTGGTAGTCGTCGACGAAGGTCTCGCCCTGGATCNNCTCCTCGACCGGGCGTCGNTCGGTGGTGGGCGGNCCGGCGAGGGTGGTGCCCGCGAAGGCGNCGGCGGAGAGCGNGGTGGCGAACGCGAGGCGGATGCAGGATGACATGGAGGACTCCGGGGATGTCTGGTTCCGGAGATCCTATCGGGGCAGAGCCCGTCGTTCTCTCAGGATCCGGGTGCTTCCGGCAGCAGTCACTTGACGATGGCCCGGGTGAACGTCGGTGGGTAGGCGAGGTGCATCCGGAAGCAGCGAAACGCATCGAGCGGACGATCGATCAGGGCGGCCCCGTGCTCCAGCATCGCCGCGTGCCGGGCTGGGTCGACCTTCGAGGACTTCGGGAGTTTCCGGGCGCGGACGAATCGGGCGTCGTCGCCGTCGCTGATGGAACGGCCTCGTCCGGTCGGCGTCGTTCAACAGGGTGCGTCAACCGCCGCTCCGGGCTTCCGCCCGGGGCGGCGATATTGCGCCGACCGAGATCAGGAAAGCCAGGCGGCCCGAAGGGGCCGCCGCAGCGCTCAAGAAGAAATCACACCGTTCGCATGCGGATCGTCTCGGGGATCGATCGCATTCGTTCGGCGGCGTCGGCGACCGACTCGGCTTCGACGTCGAGGATCACGTAGCTGACCTCGGGGTCGGACTGCAGGTACTCGGCGGTGATGTTCGCGTCGATCTCGGCGAGCAGGGTGTGCATGCGACCGAGCACGCCCGGAACGTTGCGATGGAAGTGCAGGATCCGATGCCGGTCCGGCTTCGGGCTCGGCAGATCGACTTCCGGGACGCTGACCGAAGTCCGCGTCGAACCTTCGGTCACGTACCGGGCGATCTTGCGGGAAGCGTCGCGGGCGATCGCGGCCTGGGCCTCCTCGGTCGAGCCGCCGATGTGCGGCGTGAGGATGACGTTCGGAAGTCCGGCGAGGGGCGTCGAGAACGGATCGTCGTTTCGCTTCGGTTCGCGGGGATAGACGTCGACGGCGGCGCCGCCGAGATGGCCGTCGCGAATCGCGCCGCCGAGGGCGTCGAGATCCACGACCTTGCCGCGGGCGTTGTTGATCAGCATTGCGCCGGGCTTCATGCGGGCGAGTTCGGTCACGCCGAGCAGACCGCGCGTGGAAGGTTCGTCGGGGACGTGCAGGCTCACCACATCGCTCATCGCGAGCAGTTCATCGAGCGAGGTCGCGGGCCGGGCGTTGCCGAGGGCGAGCCGGGGCTGGGTGTCGTGGAACATGACCTGCATGCCGAACGCTTCGGCAAGCACCGAGACCTGCGAGCCGATGTGGCCGTACCCGACGATCCCCAGCGTCCGGCCCCGGACTTCGTGAGCGCCCGCCGCGGATTTGCGCCAGACGCCGTCGTGCAGTTCACGGCTCCGGTCACCGAGTCGTCGGTGGAGTGCGACGATCTCCGCGATGGTCAGTTCGGCGACGCTTCGGGTGTTGGAGAACGGGGCGTTGAAGACGGCGAGGCCGCGTCGGGCCGCGTCCCGGAGATCGAGCTGGTCGGTGCCGATGCAGAAGCACCCGACGGCCAGCAGTTGCGGGTGACGATCGAGCAGTTCGGGGGTGATGCGGGATTTCGAGCGGACGCCGAGCACGGTGACGCCGGCGAGGGCCGCGTCGAGGGCCTCCTCGGACATCGCCCCCGACCGATGCACGACGTCCAGGCCGGCCGCTTGAAGGGCGGCTTCGGCCTCCGCAAGGATGCCTTCGAGCAGGAGCGCGATTCCGTTCGACATGTGGGATCCTTCGATTCAGTTCCCGACCACATCCGGAAGGTCGAAGAGTTCTGCGGTGAGGTTCAGGGGGCCATCCTCGGTGATGAGCACGTCGGCCTCGTGGTGGACGCTTCGGGAGCCGTCCGCCGAAAAGATCGGCCATTCCCGCCCTTCGCTTCGGATCTCGGTGGTGCTCACCGCGATCATGGGCTCGACCGCGACCAGCATGCCGGGCCGGAAGCTGCGGAACGCGTCGGGCCATTCGCCGGGGTAGGTCGGGACGACGTTCGAGATGAACGGGGGGCCGTGGAGGGTCTTGCCGTAACCATGGCCGCCAAGGCCGCGGACCAGTCCGAAGCCGCACTTCTTCTCCACGTGGTCCTGCACGGTTCGGGCCCAGTCGACCAGTGGGCGGCCGGGCTTCATGGCGTCGACGCCGAGACGAAGTGACTCTCGGCCTGATTCGACGAGTCTCATCGACGTCTCGTCGGTGCCCTCGATGACGTAGGTCCAGGCCGCATCCCCGATCCAGCCATCGTGCTTGACCCCGATGTCGATCGACAGGAGATCGCCGGCGACGACGGGGTCGGCGGTCATGTCGTGGGTGCCGTGGACGACGCAGGCGTTCACGGAGAGGCAGGCCTCGCTCGGGAAGGGTGGGTGGCCACGGACACGATAGTGCTTGAACGCACTGATGCTGTCCAGTTCCGTCAGGGTCCGGCCCACGAAGGCGTCGATTTCCGCGAGGGTCTGGCCGGCGCGGATGAAGGCCACGAGTCGCTTGTGGGTCTCGACGACCTTCCGAGCGGCGAGGGTGGCGCCGGCGATGTCTTTTTCTTCGGTGACGAGCACCGGGGAATGGTACAAAAACTGAACACGCGGCACGTCGGAGGAAATCCGACGTGCCGCGGTCGTGGACATCTCGTTCGGGGCGACTCAGGCGACGTTGGTGTAGGAACCACCGGTCCAGTTCATGCCGGGGTGGCCGGTGTTCGTCGTCGAGGTCGTGGCCGGCGTTCCGGGGTTCGATCCGGGCACGTTCGCGAAGTCGTTGAAGCCGGGGAAGTTGAAGCCGGACGTGGTCTCACCGTTGAAGTTCGGGGTGTAGCCGGTGAACCCGGGGTTGTTCCAGCCGGCGTAGGTCGGGGCGTTCCAGCCCTGGAAGCCGGACGTGGTCTCACCGTTGAAGTTCGGGGTGTAGCCGGTGAATCCGGGGTTGGTCCAGCCGGTGTAGGTCGGGGCGTTCCAGCCCTGGAAGCCGGGGGTGCAGCCGGTGAAGTTCGGCGTGTAGCCGGTGAACCCGGGGTTGTTCCAGCCGGCGTAGGTCGGGGCCTTCCAGCCCTGGAAGCCGGACG
>NZFT01000067.1 GCA_002690755.1 Phycisphaerae bacterium | reverse complement strand
CCGGCTTCACCGACCACCACCCGACCGCCGTCGAAGAGGTAGCCGAGCATCCACCGTTCCTCGTTCGTCCGCCCGCTGGTCACCAGCAGGTCCGGCGGGGCCTCGTTGAACGCCGTCACGAAGTCGTCGACGATCTCGATGTCCCCACGCACCTCGACCGGTTCGCCGCCGTCGGTTCGTTCCATCCGACGCCCCGCGACCCCTTCGTCGAAGTAGACCCCGTCGGCGACCGGACCGAACGGCACCGGGGTGTTGGCCATGAGCCGACGGACGACCAGCGGCGTCGTGGCCCGGACGACTTCCATCGCGTCCGCCCACTCGGCACCGGTCACCAGCCCCCACCGCGCATCCAGCCACGGATCGTCGACGATCCGGCGGAAGGTTCGATTGAACGCCCCCACTCGATCGCGTCCGGCCTCGTCGGGCATCGCCACCACGCCGACCATCCGGGGTCGACGCCGTCGGAGTTCCGGCAGCAGCTCGGACGGTGATTCATCGAAGAAGAGCATTTCAGCATCGTGCTTCGCGGCCAGTGCCCCCACCACCTGCCGCCAGCCGTCGGTCGCCCGACAACGCTTGCTCGAAATGACCACGTAGTCGTGGTTGGGACGAACCGGGCCGTCCGCCCGGGCGCCGAGCCATCCGGGCAGGAGCGATGCGAGGAGCGACAGGATCGCGAGTCGGGAACGCGTCATGCCACGAGGGTAGCCATGGGCGGTCCGATCGGCGACTCCGCCCGTCGATCGACCCTTCTCGAGGGGCGACGAGACGCTGACGGCCGCCTGACGGCCGTCGCCGGTGGCGTATGCTGGGGCCTCGATGANCGAGTCGATGAAGACGTCGATCAANCGACCGACACCACGCCTCGAACCGCACGGCCTTCACGATGCAAGCACCGGNCCCCCATCCCAACTTCGAGATCGTCCTCCTGAACCCGGAGATCCCGAACAACACCGGCAACATCGGCCGGACCGCCGCGGCCACCGGCTGTCGGCTTCACGTCGTCCATCCGATCGGCTTCGACATGGGCGAGAAGGCCCTGCGTCGGGCGGGGCTGGACTACTGGGCCCACGTGGACTGCGTCGAGCACGATTCCTGGACCGACTGCGAGCAGGCCGTCGGTGGCGGGTCGTGGTTGCTCACCGCCCGCCGAGGCCGGCCGATCTGGGATGCGACCTTCCGCCCCGGGGATCGGCTGATCTTCGGACGCGAGAGCGAGGGGGTCGGCCCCGACTTCACCCGTCACTTCGAAGCGACCCACGGCGCGGATCGCGTCCTCACGCTTCCGATGATCGACGCCCCCGGAATTCGAAGCCTGAATCTCGCCACCGCCGTCGCCGTGGTGGTCTACGAGGGCCTGCGGCAATTACGAGCAAGGCCGGATTCGGGCGTCGAGGGGTCCGAAAGCGTGCCCGGTGGATGAGGCGGATCAACGATTCCCAGCAATGGGGCCCGTTCACGCAACTCCACCGGCACCCGAGAACGTATGCTTCTCTCGGACGAGCGTGGCGAGGATCCGATCCCGCCTCTGGGGTCGCCGCGCGGACTGCTCGGCCGACCATTGGTCCGCAGAACCCATCGAGTTGAGTCCATGGCCTCGACATCGTCGTCGAGGCAGTCCGGTCGACGTTCGATCGGACGTGATCGGTCCGCCCATCGGTCGGTAACCAGCCGAGGATTCGCATGAGCCGCACTCCCCATCGCTCCCTTCTTCGTCGAGCCTTCACGATCACCGAGTTGCTTGTCGTGATCGGCATCATCACCCTCCTGATCGGAATCCTCCTGCCGGCCCTCGGCAAGGTCCGGGAGAAGGCTCGCGTCACCGAAACGACCTCCGTCATGGAGGAGTTCGCCAAGGCGTGCGATGCGTTCGCCCAGCAGTTCGGCTACTACCCGGGCATCGTGCCCGAGGAGGTGCTCGCCGCCGACCCGCTGATCTCGCCGATGGAGAACGCGGTGCTTCATCTCGCCGGCGGTGCGGTTCGCGGCGACGAACTTCCGATCTACATCAACGGGGTCGCCTACGACAACCTCTCGAGCATCGATTTCGATCCCGAGGAACCCGGCCAGCAGGGCACGGTGATCACCTTCAACGGTCCGAACGGCAACTTCGACATCGCGGTCTACGCCGGCGCCGTCGGGGACGGCCCGTTCGTCCAGGGCAAGCGGTACGCCCCCTTCTTCAGTCCGAAGGGCTCCCAGTTCGCCGCGGTCAAGTACGACGCCGACGACAGCGCGGTGCTCGAGGAGATCAGATTCCTCCCGACCGTCCTCGACTCGTGGGGCAACCCGCTCATGTATGCCCGCCGACTCCGTGCCAACGGTCCGATGGTCGGCCAGGACGTGCGCTCGACGCAGTTCTCCCTCGCGAGTCAGGCCCGCGTCCTCAATGCGACCGCCCTGGGTGATCTCGCCCAGGACCAGACCGCCGACAACACCGGCGGCAGCATCATCAACAAGAGCACCACCAGTTCGGCGACACCGCTCGAAGACACCTTCGCCCAGATCCTGCGAACCCCCGCGATCGGCGCCGCCCGCCAACCCCAGTCCGGGGCGCCCCGAGGCGAATACATCGTGATTTCCGCCGGAAACGACGGGGTGTTCTTCAGCGTGGAGGACGGCCCGGGCGGACCGAGCAGCCCCGTCACCGACATCGTCAGCAGTGCGGCGAACGGCACCCCGACGGTCATCCGGGAATACGACGACATCATCGTCGCCGGCGGCGGCTGAGCCACCGGTGATCCAGGTCGGAACGACGACCGCCCCGGTGCGAACCGGGGCGGTCGATCTTTTCATCCAGATGGTCGATTCCGAACCGGAGCGACGCGGAATCCGTTCAACCGTCCGTCTTTTCGGGAACGTCCGCCTNCGCAGGAGCTTCCGCCTGATCGGTCGATTCCGTCGGCGTCGCCTTCTCCGACTGCACGAAGCTCCAGGGCTTCGGCGGGACGGAAGCGGAGTCAGTCGCCGGGGGCTCGATCATGGTGGTTCGTTCGGCCTCGCCCGAAGGCCCGGTCTTCTTCATCTTCTCCATCGCCCGTCGACGGACTTCAGCCTGACGCTNCTCGCGTTGCTTCAACTTGACCCGGTCGATCTCGAGAAGCAGGGACTCCACCTGCATCGGCGTCAGTTCCGAGATGATCAGTCGCTGCGTTGCGTTCCACTTCGGCATCGCGCCCCGGATCATCCGGACCCGCGTGGACAGTTCCGGCGGAANGTCGCCGCCGGCGTCCCGAATTCGCCGGATCTCCGCGACCACGAGGTCGAGTTCGAGCCCCATCGACCGCTTCCAGATCTCGGACTGATCGAGGTAGGTCCGGACCGTTCTGGTGATCGACGTCGCCTGGAACTCGGTGACCTCCACCCGTCGCAACGCGTCGAGCCAACCGGCCTCCGAGATCCCGCTGCGAATGGGATCGATCGTCCGCTTGGCCGAGCCGACGGCGCTGGAGGGCGTTCCCGCATCCGAGTTCTTGGGCCGCGAAACCGAATCCTCACCCTTGGGAGGCGTCCCCGCGAGCGTGGGCACGCCGGTGAGGCTTGCGACGGCGATCAGGAGAAATGACGTCTGGAGGAGTCGATTCATGCCGGTGGATTCCCTGGGGGCTTCGAACGGGACCGAGTCGGGATGGAAACGGTCGAAATCGAGCTGGGTTGCAACTCGCGACGGAGATGCCGCAAAACGACCATGCCGACGACGCGGCTCGTATCATGATCGACCGACCTCCTTCCGGGGGTGAGATCGTTATCCCGACCCGTCCGAACCCAATGGTTCCCGGACCATGGAATTCCGCCTCCCCGACCGGGGTGGCTTCCCGCTCCCCTCTTCCTGGCGACCCGATGGCCCTCACACCAGACCGCATTCTTGAAGCGCTCCGTACCGTCCGCGATCCTGATCTCGGAAAGGACCTCGTCACCCTTGGAATGATCAAGCGACACGACGTCGACGGCCCCCGGGTGATGATCACCGTCGAACTCACGACCCCCGCCTGCCCGATGAAGGAGAAGATCCAGTCGGACATCGAAGCGGCGGTCCGTGGCGCGGCGAACGAGGTCGGACATCCCGTGGACGTCATCGACGTCGAATTCACCGCCGACGTCCGACGGCCGAACGAGAAGGCTCGTGACGAATCGAGTCCCCTCCCCGGCGTCCGCCAGATCGTCGCCGTCGGCGCCGGCAAGGGCGGTGTCGGGAAGAGCACGATCTCCACCAACCTCGCGGTGGGACTCGCCCGCCACGGCGCCCGGGTCGGCCTGCTCGACGGGGACATCTACGGCCCGTCGCTGCCGACCATGCTCGGCCTCGGTGACATCGAAGTCACCGCCCGTGGTTCGATGCTGATGCCTTTCGAATCGCACGGCATCAAGTCGATGACGATCGGCAAGCTGGTCGAGCCGGACAAGGCACTGGTCTGGCGGGGCCCGATGGCCCACGGCGCGTTCAAGCAACTCGCACTTCAGACGGAATGGGAGGAACTCGACTACCTCGTGGTCGATCTTCCCCCGGGTACCGGTGACGTTCCACTCACCCTCGCTCAGTTGCTGCCGCTGACCGGCGCCATCGTCGTCTGCACCCCTCAGAAGGTCGCGCAGGACGACGCCCGTCGCGCGGTGAAGATGTTCGAGGGGCTCGGCGTGGAAGTGCTCGGCATCGTCGAGAACATGAGTTACTTCGTCGGTGACGACGGCAAGGAATACGACCTCTTCGGCCGAGGTGGTGCGGAGACCCTCGCCCAGGAGCTCGGACTGCCCTTCCTCGGGGGCGTTCCGATCACCCAGGCGCTCCGCGTGAACTCCGATCTCGGCGATCCGACCGCGAACTGGAACGATCCGGCCCTCGCCAAGTCGTTCGACGCCATCGTCTCCCAGACCGCCTCCCGGATCTCGATGGCCTCGATGCAGGGCAAGCTCCAGATGCCCAGCATCAGCGTTTCCTGAGCGAAATTCCGATTCGTGGATGAAACCTCGCGTTCGCGGCCCGGAACAACGATCATGAATCAATCGGTCGAGGTGATCTCGTGCCGATGAACCCATCAACCGATGAGGCGGCCAACGCCCCGCACGCATCGCGTACCACACCCCCAGTCCAGGAGAATCCCGACATGCGACCCACCTCGATCTCAGCCCTCCGGCCCTGCNTCATCTCCTCGCTGGCCCTCGGGCTCGGGGTGATCTCCTCCTCCGCCCTCGGCTTCGTCACGATGCCGTCCAGCGCCGGAACGCCGCCGCGGGCCGAAGCGAAGACGGTCGAATTCATCGCGACCACCGGAGGCCCCGTGGTCGTGATCGATGGCGAACGACATGTCGGCGAGGTCCGCCCGGACGAGTCGAGCGGGATGATGGTCCTCGTGGACGGCGAGGGGGAGATTCGCCGATTCCCGATCCCGGCCGCGGTCCGGGGCCGAACGAACGTCGACGATCGAGATGATCGAGACGATCGAGACGATCGAGACGATCGAGACGAGGACGAGATGGGCCGGTTCGCCCGGGAGATGGAAGCCCGGATCCGGGAGATGATCGCCGATCGTTTCGGTGAGCACGAGGACGGGCGCTCCATGGACTTCGACTTCGCATTCGATGTCGGCGAGGACGACCACGAGGGGTTCGACGAGCGTGACCACGAGGCGTTCGACGAGCGTGACCACGAGGCGTTACGACGAGCNTGACCACGAGGCGTTACGCGAGCATGAGAATCATCCTCGCGATCAGGGCGGCCTCTGGGAGGAGATGCTGATGCACGTCCACGGGATGATGGAGGAGGCCCATCACGAGACCGCGGGCTGGATGGAGGAGATGTCCGAGCGAAGCGGACACTGGGCCGAGGAGGCCGAACATCGCCTCCACGAATTCGCGGAGATGACCGATCATCGCATGCACGAGTTCGCGGAGATGGCCGACGAACGCATGAACGAGTTCGCGAAGGCGTTCGAACACGAACTCCAGCGGGTCATCGAGCGACAGGAGCAAGGCCGGCGCGAGACCGAGATGATGTTCCGTGAACGCGATCTCGATCTTCGTGAACGCGGCATGGAATTCCAGCGCAGCCTCGGCGAATCCGGTCGGAACCTGCAGGAGACGCTGCGAGGGTTCGCGGAACAGCACCAGCGACTGGCCGAGGAGAACCGACGTCTGAACGAACGGGTCGGCCGACTCGAGCAGATGATCCGCCGGATGATGTCCGAAGGCGGCCCCGACCGGCCCCGTGACGACGAACGCATGCGTGGTCGCGATTCCGAAGACGCCCGGGACCGCTCGGCCGAGCAAGGGCGCCGCGGTGCCGAACGGAACGCGAACCGGAACGACCGCAGAGGCTCCGATGCAGGATCCGATCGCCCCCGCGACGAGAACCAGGACCGCCCCCGCAACCGCGGCGGCGATCGCGACTGATCCGCTTCGCCAAGCCATTTCGGCCGTGAACGACGAACGCGGCCCCGATCCATCGGATCGGGGCCGCGTTCATTTTCGTGGCGTCGCCTTGATCGCGACGCGATGACCGAGCGGGCTCAGAACTCGGCCTTCAGGACCTCGAGCTTCTCGATGAAGGTGTCGAGGTGGGACGTCTCGTGCGCCGCCGAGATCTGGCAGCGAAGCCTCGCCTCCCCCTCGGGCACCACGGGGTAACCGAAGCCGATCACGAAGACGCCGAGCTCGAGCAGTCGCTTGCTCATCGCGATCGCCTTCGCGGTGTCGTGGACGATGATCGGCAGGATCGCGGTCGGGCTTTCAAGCACGTCGAATCCCACCCGTCGGATCCCGTCACGCGCATACGCCACGTTGTCGCGGAGTCGCGCGACCCGCTCGGGTTCCGTCATCAGGATCTCGATCGCCTTGTCCGCGCTGCAGGCGACGGTCGCCGGAAGGGCGTTCGAGAACAGCGTCGGTCGACCCCGTTGGATCATCAGGTCGATCATCTCCCGGGAACCCGCCATGTAGCCGCCCGCACCGCCCCCCAGCGCCTTGCCGAGGGTGCTGGTGAAGAGATCGATCCGGTCACCGGGGATCCCCCAGTGTTCATGGGTTCCCCGGCCGGTCTTCCCCATCACGCCGGTGCCGTGACTGTCATCGACGATCAGCTTCGCGTCGTACTCGTCGCAGATCGCCCGGAGCGTCGGAAGGTCCGCGATGTCGCCCTCCATGCTGAAGACCCCGTCGGTGACGAGCCAGATCTGCCCGTTCACTTCGGGATTCGCCTTCGCCGCCTCCAGTCGCTCGCGGAGGTGATCGAAGTCGTTGTGCCGGTAGACCGTCTTGTGGACCCCCTTCTTGATCACCGATGCGAGTCGGACGCCGTCGATGATCGAGGCGTGGTTGAGGGCGTCGGAGATGATCAGATCACCCGGTTCGCACAGCGTCGCGAAGATCGCTTCGTTCGCGTTCCAGCAGCTGGTGAAGGTGTACGAGGCCTCCATCCCGTGAAGCGCGGCGATCCGCGCCTCGAGCCGGTGGTGGCAGTCGAAGGTGCCGCAGATGAAGCGGACGCTGGCGGTGCCCGCTCCGTACCGTCGCAGACCGTCGATGCCGGCTTCGACCACGTCGGGGTGATTGGCGAGTCCGAGATAGTTGTTCGAGCAGAGGCAGACCACTTCGCCGTGGCCCTGCAGCCGGACCATGGCGTCCATGGGTCCTTCGATCGTCTGGAGACGCTTGAGCTGCCCGCTGGTCTCCAGGTCGGCGAGGACCGATCGGGTTCGATCGGCGAAGAGGTCGTTGGTGTCGATGGTGCTCATGGATGCTGACCGGTGGTGAAGGGTTCGGACGCGAGTCAGGATTCGTACCTGGCCCGGATCCGCGGAACGAGATAGTCATCGAAGGCGGACGCGAGATCGTAGGTCGGCGACCAGCCCCAGTCCGCCCGGGCGGTGGCGTCTTCGCAGGAGGCCGGCCAGCTGTCGATGATCGACTGCCGGGCCAGATCCGGCTCGAATCCGGTGTCCGCGTCCGGGAAGTGCTTTCGAACCTCCTGAAGGAACTCCTCGGCGGAGAACGCGAAGGACTGCACGTTGTAGACCACCCGGGACAGATCGGATCGAGGGGCCGCCATCAGACCGCGAATCGCCGCGACCGCTTCCGGCATGGTCATGAAGGGGATGCGGGCGTCGGGTCGGACGAAGCAGGCGTAGGACTCGCCCCGGGCGGCGGCGTGGAGCATCTCGGGACCGTAGTCGCTGGTGCCGCCGCTCGGCACGGTGTCCGCGGAGATGATCCCCGGGAATCGGATGGCCCTGAAATCCACGGGGAATTCCATCCGATCCGAGGCGAGCTTGCGGTAGTGATGGGCGTAGTAGTTCCCGAGGTTCTCGCCCGCGATCTTGTTGCACCCATACATGGTGTGCGGCTGGAGGAACCGATCCTCGCCGACCGAACCCGCCGCGTTCTTGGCCTCGAGATCGGGCAGCCCGTAGGCCGCGATCGAACTCGGGAAGAAGAACTGCACCGGCCGCCCGTTGTTCGCGGCCTCCTCCGCCGCGATCCGAAGCAGGTTCAAGGTGCCACCGACGTTGACGCCGTGGGCGATCTCCGGCACGAATTCGCTTCGGGTCGAGAGCAGGGCCGCGAGGTGGTAGATCGCCCCGATCTCGTAGGACGCCAGCAGACGCTCCAGCATCTTCTCGTCGCAGACGTCGCCGGTGAAGGCCTCGTCGCAGAGGCGCCGATGCGATTCGGGGAGTTCACGGAGATCGATCGCGATCACCGCAGGAAACGCCTCGCCCGCGGTCGCACGTTCGCGGGCGAAGGCCTCGAGGAGCCCGTGGCCCATCTCACCGCCGGCGCCGGTCACGAGAATCGCGGCGTTTCGACGAGCCCCGCGGAGCGTGGTGCCTGCGGCGGAGGCCTCGAGCGAGCGACGCGGCGTGTTCGAAGGAAACAGGAAGTCCATCTCCGGATTCTAGCCGGATCGTCTCTCCGAATGCGTTCGCATCCCCGACTTCGAGTTCGCGTAGGCTCCCCACCATGACCTCCGAATCGAACCAGCGTCCGACCGCCGAGGCGATCGTCGAGCACCTCGGTCTCGAGCCTCATCCCGAAGGAGGATTCTTCCGCGAGACCTGGCGGGACACCGTCGCCGACGGCCCCCGCGGCCACGGCACGGCGATCCTCTTCCTGCTTCCCGGCGGCGTGGACAATCGATGGCATCGCGTCGACGCCACCGAGATCTGGCACCACTACGCGGGCGATCCACTCGAACTTCGCCTCGCGGATGCGGCACCGGAGGTGTCGCGGTCGATTCGCCTCGGCCCCGACGTGCTCGCAGGCGAGACCCCGCAGGGAATCGTCCGCGCCGGCGAGTGGCAGTCGGCGAAGTGCCTCGGTGACTGGACCCTCGTGGGCTGCACCGTCTGTCCGGCGTTCGAGTTTCGCGGGTTCGAACTGCTCCCCGATTGAACGGTTCCCGTTCGGCGGAATCAGCCGTCCATCCGGGCCGCTTCACCGGCACCGGCGGGAACCCGGATTGATTCGACGAGTTCCTGCACCTCGCGACTGGGCGGCGCGGTGAGCAGCGCCACCGGAATCGCCACCGCGAAGTTGAGCAGCATGCCGATGGTGCCGAAGCCCTCGGGCGAGATGCCGAGGAACCAGTTCGCCTTCACGTTCGCCGCGGGATCGATGAACTTGAACCAGACGATGTAGGCGGTCGTGACGGCGATGCCGAAGATCATGCCGGAGACGGCGCCGGCCGCGTTCATCCGCTTCCAGAAGATCCCCATCAGGATCGCCGGGAAGAAACTGCTCGCCGCGAGCCCGAAGGCGAACGCGACCACCGCCGCGACGTAGTCGGGCGGGAAGATCCCGAGCAGCCCCGCGAACACCACCGCGACCGCCGCCGCGATCCGGGCGAGCCGGAGTTCGCCGCGTTCGCTGATCCCGGGCACCAGCATCCGCTTGAAGAGATCGTGACTCACCGCGCTCGAGATGACCATCAGCAGTCCGGCGGCGGTGGACAGCGCCGCCGCCAGCCCCCCCGCGGCGACCAGCGCGATCACCCAGTCCGGCAGTCCCGAGATCTCCGGATTCGCCAGGACCATGATGTCGCGATCCACGTAGAGTTCGTTCGCGCTCCCCTCGTCCGGCGTGTTCACGACCAGTCGCTGGCCGTGACTTCCCCGGGCCGGTTCTCCAGCCGCGTCGACCGCGAAGACCGGCTTCCCGGCGAACACCGGGCCGGCGGTGTGCTGGACCAGGCCGTCGTCGTTCTTGTCGACCCACGCCACGAGTCCGGTGTCCTCCCAGGTCGAGACCCACGACGGCGCGTCGGAATACGCTCGATTCGCCATCGAGTCGAGCATGTTGGTCCGGGCGAAGACCGCGATCGCGGGTGCGGTGGTGTAGAGGATCGCGATGAAGAGCAACGCCCAGCCGGCCGAGGAGCGGGCGCCGCGAACGGTCTTCACGGTGTAGAAGCGGATGATCACGTGCGGCAGGCCGGCGGTGCCGAGCATGAGCGCCGCGGTGATGCACAACACGTCGATGGGGCTCTTCGAATACTCGGTGTAGGCGGCGAAACCGAGTTCCGCCAGCGTCCCGTCGAGTTTCGCGAGCAGGCCCGTGCCGTCGGCATCCACCCCGCCGAGCGCGACCTGGGGCACGGGATTCCCGGTCACCATGAAGGCGAGGAACACGGCGGGCACGGTGTAGGCGAAGATCAGCACGCAGTACTGCGCCACCTGGGTGTAGGTGATCCCCTTCATGCCACCGAGCACGGCGTAGAAGAAGACCAGCCCCATGCCGATGATCACGCCGAGCGTGATGTCCACCTCGAGGAAGCGACTGAAGACGACGCCCACGCCGCGCATCTGGCCCGCGACGTAGGTGAAGGAGACGAAGATCGCGCAGATCACCGCCACCAGCCGCGCGGCCTGGGAGGCGTACCGGTCACCCATGAAGTCCGGGACCGTGAACTTTCCGAACTTGCGGAGGTACGGCGCGAGCAGCAGGGCGAGCAGGACGTAGCCGCCCGTCCAACCCATCAGATAGACCGAACCGTCCATGCCGGCGAAGGCGATGATGCCCGCCATCGAGATGAAGGATGCGGCGCTCATCCAGTCGGCGGCGGTGGCCATGCCGTTGGCGAGGGGCGAGACTCCCTTGCCGGCGACGTAGAACTCACCGGTGGTGCCGGCCCGCGACCAGATCGCGATCCCGATGTAGAGGGCGAAGGTGATCCCGACGATCACGAAGGTCCAGGCCTGAACGTCCATTCAAGCCACCTTCTCGGCGACCCCGAAGCGGCGATCCAGGCGGTTCATGCCGACCACGTAGACCACGATCAGGAGCACGAAGACGTAGATCGACCCTTGCTGGGCGAACCAGAAGCCGAGCGGATACTCGGTGAACGGAAGCCGGTACGCGTTCAGGGTCGGGGCGAGCAGGATCCCGCAACCGAACGACACCACCGCCCAGATCGCGAGCAACCCGCCGATCAGCCGGAGGTTGGCATGGAAGTAGGCTCGCCGCCGATCGGCGCCGGCATCACCTTGCATCGGTCGCTCCGCCGGCCGGTTTNACCTCGAAGGGGCCGTCGCCGGTGCGGGCCGCGACGCAGCCGGTCTTCTCCAGGAGTCGCTTGGTGAGGAGGATTCCGTCGTGCTCGGAGGGGCTGCCCCCCTCCCACTCGATGCCCACCCAGCCGCGGTACTTCGCGTACCGGACGATCTCCATCATCCGGGCGAAGTCCGTCTCCGATTCCCTGCCGTCGGCGTCGAACTTCCGGCTCTTCGCGCTGACCGCCTTGGCGAACGGCATGAGCTGGGTGACGCCCTTGTACCGGTCGTACCACTCGCCGCCGCCGAGGCTGAAGTTGCCGAAATCCGGAAGGGTGCCGCAGTTCCGCATCGCGACCTTCGTCATGACGCCGGCGAGCCATTCACCGTTCGAGGAGAGCCCGCCGTGATTCTCGACGATCACGTCGAGTCCGAAGGGGGCGGCCTTCTCGGAGAGCATCGCGAGCCCGTCGGCCGCCCGGTCCAGCTGTTCGTCCCAGGTTCCCGCGGACTGCGCGTTCACCCGGATCGAATGGCAACCGAGGAACTTCGCGGCCTCCAGCCATCGCTGGTGGTTGTCGACGGCCTGTCGTCGCTTCTTCTCGTCGGGGTCACCGAGGGCGCCTTCGCCGTCGCACATGATCAGCAGCGAGCTGACACCGTGATCGTCGGCGACCTTCTTCAGGCTCGCGAGATATCCGGGCGTGCCGACCTTGTCCTTGTAGAAGCTGTTCACGTACTCGCAACCGGCCAGTCCGTACCGGGTCATCGTGACTTCGGCGAACCGGAGCGGATCGAGCTTGCCACCGAAGATCTCCCGGTGCAGCGACCACTGGGCGAGCGAGATCTGATTGGGTGGCATCGGCGGTTCTCCGGCGTTCGGCATGGCGACCGCGGGCCGCGAAAACGTCGTGGCGGCGCCGAGGCCCGTGAGGCCCGCGAGGCCTCCGAAGAAGGATCGACGACGAGGATCGGCGGGTTGGGACATTTCTGTGGTTCTCCGTGGGATCGGCGACGGGCCCCACCGTACCCAAGGGAACGCTTCGACACAATTCGCCGGAATCCTCGCGCGCGAACGCCGCAAGGGCCATCGAAGGGGGTGAAGACCCACGATCCAATGCCTCTTGGACGTCGTAGTCGGGTGATGCGAATCGATCGGCTCATCACCCGCTGCATCCTTCCGCTCGCACTCGCCGTCGGCCCGGCCGAGGCCGCGATCGATTCGAAAGGCGATGCGCTCGGCCGCCTGCTCGAACGACCGGGCTTCCTCCCCGACCACGCGGTCACGCCGCTTGCGGCGTCGGAGGCGATCTGGATGCTCGACGATGCGACGTGGTCGCTCGGCGTGTTCGGCGCCCGTCTCAAATCGGTGGACCATCGACGCCGTGGCCGTCCGCGGACGACGATCGGCCTGGCGACGACCGCGACGCCCTGGGGCCGTCCCGCCGATCTCCTCGGGGTGAGCCTCACCGTCGACGATCCGGTAAACCGCATGCTCGACGAGCCTGTTCCCCGCACCACGGCCCTCACCGCGTTCTACGGCTGGCGAATCACCTCGGACGTGGTGTTGCAGCCGGGAGTCACCTGGACGTCGGCTGGTGATCATCCGGTCGACCGCGTCACCGCCGTGCTCGCCCTGCGGATCGAGTTCTGAAACCACCAAACACGAACTTCCGCACGCCATCCGACGAATTCCTTCGTTAAACGCTGGTTTCGGTGGGAATCACGGTCTACTTTGATTTGACCTCCCATCCTGCCTCTCAAGGACTCCTCCGCATGCGCCGCCACCTGATCAACCTCGCCGTGTTCTGCTGCCTCCTGCTCCCGGCGAACGCCGCGTTCGGACAGTCCTCGATCTCCCTGAACGTCGACGGCCTGAATCGCCGGTACCTCGTCCATCTTCCGCCGGGCTTCGATCCGTCCGAGAACCTGTCGGTCATGATGTGGTTCCATGCCGGTGGCGGAAACGCCAACGAAGGGGTCTTCGAGGCCGACTTCCGCGCCCTCGCGAACTCGCAGCGGTTCATTCTCGTCTACACCGAAGCGTGGCCCGACGTCATCGAATCATGCCGCTGCTGGGGATACGACCTCGGCCAGGGCGAGACCAATGGCAACTACGAAATCGACCTCGCCTACACCAGCGCGGTCATCGATGATCTGGCCCAGCGCTACAACGCCGATCGAGATCGAATCTACGCGGGCGGTTACTCGATGGGCGGCAGCTTCGTCTGGGACCTCGCCTGCGTCAAAAGCGATGAGATCGCTGCCGTCGCCCCGGTCGCGGCGAGCATGTACCGATCGACCTACGACGATTGCGAGGCGGGCCTGCCGACCGCGA
>NZFT01000066.1 GCA_002690755.1 Phycisphaerae bacterium | reverse complement strand
CCCCCCGCCCCTCGGGCGGGGGGTTTTTCTTCAGCCCGGTGATCTGGGTGCCCGCCCGCCGCCTCCGCGCAGACCGCACGCGGGTGGCCTGACCGGGTCCTCGCCTGCGAACGGCGGAATCTTCAACGGGTGAATCGATGCCGACCGGCCACGATCGGCCCCTCGATCGAGCGTACCTCGCCATCAGGCCAGCGAATCTCGAGGCGGTCCACCCCTGACGCCTCCCCGAGACCGAAGACCGCGACCGGCTCCACCTGGGAGAGATAGCTTCGCGTCGGCATGATGCTTCGGACCAGGACGCGATCTCCGATGGTCGCCGAGACGACGGCGCCGATGCCGTCGCGATTGCCTTCCGGTCCGTCGAGCCGAACCTGCACCGCGGCCCCGGTCGACGCATCGTTACGGAGGACGAGCGGTGGTCCCGACACCTGCGCGAGCACCAGGTCGAGATCGCCATCCAGATCGAGATCCCCGCTGGCGAGCCCGCGACCGATCATCGGGATGCCCAGGTCCCCGATCGAGTCCTTCGGCACCTCGCGGAAGCCGCCTCGGGGAAGGCCCCGGAAGACCTGTGCGGACTGACGATAGGACTGACTGGACTGAATCACCGTGATCTCGGCCTCGAGGTGCCCGTTCGCCTGAACGAGATCCTCGACGCCGTCGAGATCCAGATCGGTGAAGAGAAGCCCGAAGGTGAGCGCCCGTCGAGTCGCCCCCGACACGCCCTCCGCAGCCGCATCGTCGAAGAAGGCCGCCTCGCCTCCTCGCCGGATGAAGAGGGAGCTCGGCTCGTTCGCGAAGTTTCCGATCGCCACCAGCGTGTCGACGCCGTCCCGCGCCGGCCGGGTCGCGACGTCGATCCCCATGGCGCCGGTCGCGGCCCCGGATCGATCGAACGCGACGCCGAGTCGGCGTCCGCGCTCCTCGAAGAATCCCCGCCCGTCGTTGATCCACGCCGCGTTCGCGGTGGTGTCGTTCGCGGCGATCACGTCGAGGTCGCCATCGTCATCGAGATCGACGACCGCCAATGCGAGCCCCTTTCCTTCCGGAAGCCCCGTGTCCTGGTTCGACTGCCGCAGGCCTCGGGCCTCGCCCGCCTCCGTGAAACGCACCGAACCGGACGCGTCACGCTCGTTGAGCAACAGGAACGGCGTGGTGCCCGCGAAACCGGTCGGTGGTCCGTACGCGCGGCCGATGCCGTCGAGCCGGAAGTCCACCGCCGCGTCGATTTCCGGAGACCAGTCGACGTAGCGAAGACCGATGACGTCGAGATCGCCGTCGCGGTCGAGATCGGCGAACCCGGCCGCCGTGCTCCAGGCTTCGGTGTCGGGAATTCCCATCGCGTCGGTCGCATCGCGGAAACGGATTCGACCGGGTTCGGAATCGTTCAGGAACAGGCGATCCCGCCCCACCATCGATACGAACAGATCCCGATCGCCGTCACCATCGACGTCCCCCGCGGCGACGCTCATCGCGTGACCGGCGAGCAACGGCGGCTCGTCGATCCGCTCGAACCTCGGTTCACCGTCCGGACCAGCGACATTGCGATAGACGACGAGTCGTTCACCGGGCGCCGCGTCGAGCAGATCACCGCCGTCGGGAAAGACGAGGTCGGGACGCTCGTCACCGTCGAGATCGACGATCGTCACGCCACCGCCGATCGATTCCGGGAGCAGTTTTGCGCCGCGGGCACCATCGTCTCGCTTGAAGTCGACGCCCCAGGCGGCGGTCCGATCGGTGAACGGCATCAACAGGTCGACCACCTCGGGGGCCGGACCGGTCGTGGTCTCCGGAGCCTCCACTCCTTCATCGCTCGCGACCCGTTCCTCACCGGAGGTCAGGAGCGTCCGGGCGAGCAGGACCCCGCCCGCCACCACGCCGATGGCGGCGAAGCCGAACAGACTGCGTCGAAGGGCGACGCCGATCACCGCATCGCGATCGCGTGCGGAAGGATCGCTCATGGATGACTTCCGGTCACGGTGGTCGGCCAGACGTCCGCATCCTGGAGCTCGTAGATCGCGACCGGTTCCGCGGCGTGATCCGCGATCTCACTCCGGCTTCGTGCGAGCCTGATCGCTCGATCCCGGGCGTTGTCGTCGGGCCGGAGCAGTTCGAACTCCGCCTCCGCGGCGGCGGCCCCGGCCTCGTCGCCGGCGGCGAAGCGGATTCTCGAAGCGAGGAACCAGGTCTGGGCCCGCTGCGGGTTGAGTCCGAGGCTTCGATCCACCGCCTCGATCGCGGCCGCGATCGCATCGGCTTCGACGCCCTCGCTGGTCGCTCGGCGGGCGAGCTGGAACCGCACCGTCGCGAGTTCGTTCCACACCCGTTCGTCACGGGAGAAGTCGTATCCGCGTTCGACCGCGAGTGGATACCGGGCCGCGATGATCCGTTCGAGCCGTCGCGCCGCGTCCTCGAGATCGCCGTTCTCCCGCGCCACCACCGCGGCGTACCAGTCGACGGCCCACGGCCAGCGAAGATCGGGGGCCTCGGCCGCGCGGCCGAGGGCGGCGGCCGCATCGTCGACCCGGCCTTCGATCAGCATTGCACGTCCCTGATTGATGGCCCCGTCCGAGATCCCGAGGCCTTCGACCGTCTCGAAGGCCTCGATCGCCTGGGCGAGCTGCCCCTTCGCGACGCCGCCGCCCGAGCCGGCCCGGACCAGCCCGATCCCGTAGTCGTTCCATCGCTCCCAGGTCGTTGCCTCGATGGTGGTGCTCGCCGCGCGATCCGGAGAGGATCCACCGACGGGCACGACCACGGTCGTGGTCGCGAGGTCGAGAATCGGGAGCGTCTCGGAAAGCCTGGCGCCCTCCTCCGGCCCGAACGCGTGCCACATGAGTTGGGAGTCGAACTTCCGGTAGCGCACCCGACCCCGGATCTCCAGCGTGCCCGAGGCGTCCGATGGAATGCCGATTCGATAGTGGGTGAGATCGGCGGCGCCGGGGGGGATCTGATGGTTGTAGAGCGGTACGAAGATGTCCTCCGGATTCCGTTGCTCGATGCGACGCCCCTCGCGATCGAGCAGCCAGACGTCGAGGAATTTGGCCCGGGGATCGACCACGCCGTCGTCGAGGATCCGACCACTCGATCCGATCGAGGTCGGCGGAGCGCCGCCGTCGGGGATCAGCCGCGCCTCGATCTCGATCCAGATCTCGTTGGAATCCGCGGTTCCCTGGGTCAGCGGATGCCCGAGCCGAAGGGTGCGGGTCACCGCCTCGAGCAGAACCGTCTCGCCCGGTTCCACCCAGGTCGGCGAGGCGCCGATCGGACCCCGGAACGCACCGTCGACCCGGCCATCACCGCGAAGTCCGATGAGATCGAGCCGGATCGCCTCCTCGTTCATCCGAATGCAGGCGTCGACGACCCGGTCCAGTCGTTCCGCCGCTTCGGGACCGGGCGTGGTGGCCATGGCGATCGCGGCCAGCCCGGTGTTCGCGGCATGAAAACCGTGGTGGTGCACGGTGGCTTCGCCCGAATCGTCCCGGACCCGGGCCGCGACGGTGTCGCTCGGGACGAGCGGCATGTGGCAGCCGTTGCAGTCGTCGTTGATCTTCGCGGGCCAGTACCAGGANCCGATGCCGCGACCCGAGACGCCGGAGAGTCGCCAGGTGTCGTAATGGTTCTGCCCCGGAAGCCACTTGTAGCCGTTGAGGACTTCGGGAAGGAAGACCTTGTGACAGGCCCCGCAGAACTCCGCCGACTCGTGCACCGGCTTGAGGAAGGTTCGCTTGTGGAAGTCGGGCTTCGCGAGGATCAACTGGCGGTTGACCCACTGCAGGAAGGGCGAGCCACTGAAGGCGAAGGGATACCGCGGCGGATCCTTGAAGGTGTAGGAGGCGTTCCCCAGCGTGGAGACNTCCTCGATGCCGTGACAGACGATGCAACCGATGCTCGCGCTGCCGAGCNGATCGACCGCGACCCGGTCGGCCTCGGCGGGATCGGTCCATCGATCCTGTTCCCAGGAGCCGGACATCAGGATCGCCGGATCATGGCATCCGGCGCAGAATCGACTCGGACCGAGATCGTCGAATCGATCGATCATCGCCTGACGGGTGTTCCGCACGCTGAAGGCGTAGAGCGGGTTGTTGAAGGAACTCGACGAGTGCACCGAGTCGGCCCACTGCGCGTGGGCGTCCGCGTGACACTCGATGCAGTGTTCGTTTCCCAGCAGGTGCTCGATCGGCACCGTCCCGCCGTGGGCGGTCTCCAGCAGCGATGGCGCGAATTCCGGCGTCGTCGAGGTCGCGAGGGCCACGGGCACGTCGAGCGGTTCGCGGATGACCGGGCTTCCGGTGGAGGCGGCGAGGGCCAGCGCCGCGGTGACGAGACCGCCCAGGCCCCAGGAGAGGCCGGCGTTCCAACGCAGCCGTGGACCGACGAGCCGATGGAGGATGAACAGCCAGATCGCGATCAACGGACTGGTCGCGTGGACCCAGAAGACGACGGCCCGCGCCGCGGGTGCGTCGATCCCGAATCGAATCCCCGCGAACTCGACGCGGACCAGCGCCACACCCGTCACCAGCAGGGCCACGGCGATCCAGAGCAGCGCCCACCCGACCGCGACTGCACGGCGGTTGGCGCGAAATCGTCCACGACGCGCGTGCCCGATGCCGTAGACCACGAAGGGCAGCAGAAGAAGCAGCCCGAGTACGAGATGGATGAGGAACGCCCAGAGGTAGATCCCGTCCTCCCGGGGCTGGCCGGAACTCCACGCCACCAGATCGGTCGCGACGAGATAGACGCTGTCGATGCAGAGTATCCCGAACAGCACCAGCACCACGCGGAGCCACCAGCGGAGCCCGCTGGTCACCACGGGCCCACGGGGCCCGTTTCGCCTTGGATTGCTGATCCGGGAAACCATAGAAGTCCTCGCTTACTGTAGCAATCGGACCTTCGCGGACCCCGCTTCGATGATTCGACCCGGACGACCGCGACCGGCCACCGGCCACCGGCCATCCGCCCTCGTTCAGTGCGGGACTTCCTTCACCGCATTCCGATTCCAGGCGGGGACTCGGACGGTGATCGGACCCTTCCCTTCGATCCGGCACTGGCACGAGAGTCGACTGTCGATCCGCAGGCCCGGTGCCTCCTCGACGCGATCCTCTTCGTCCTCGTCGCTCTCGCTCACCTCGTCCATGCCCTCTTCCACGTACACGTGGCAGGTCGAACAGGCGCAGACACCGCCGCAGGCGTGCTCGATGTTGATGCCGTTCTCGACCGCGAGCTCCAGAAGGTTTTCACCCTCCCCACCCATGAGGTCCCATTCCACCTGTTCCGTGCTCGTCAATCCCTCCGGATCCTCGAGAACGAATTTCACGGGGACGACCGGGGGGCCGTGTGCCTCGTCACTGTGCTTCATGTGCATCGATCGTGATCCTCTGGTCGATCCTGGCGCGGCGGTCATCCGGGGCTGAATTACCGGTAGTCCTGAATCATAGTCGTTTGAAGGCCTCGGTTCCCGGGAATGGGCGAGGGTGGCCTGCTACCCTGATCGTCCCGTCACCACGACCCGACACCATGCAGCCCCCGACCAGACAACATCCCGATCCGCTCGGCTGCACCGCCGCGGAGTACGTCACGGCGTCCGTCGAATCCCGCTCGGTCGGACAGGGGGCCGCCCGGGCCGCGTATCGCCGCTTTCACCGCGAGGGCGTGGCCCCGGCCGGCGATCCGCCGGGCATCCACCCGATCGGTCGACGCGAAATCGAGGGCGAGACGATCAAGTTCACGCTCACCCTGCCCGGCGACCTTGAAACGGAGTCGGTCCTGATCCCGATGCGACGCCGGGACGGCAGCGTCACCAGAACGCTCTGTGTCTCCAGTCAGATCGGTTGCGCGATGGGCTGTCGATTCTGCGAGACCGCCCGGATGGGCCTCCTCCGGAATCTCGGGACGTCCGACATCGTGGCGCAATGGCACGCGGCCACCCATCAGGTCGGCCACCGTCCGAAGAACATCGTGTTCATGGGCATGGGCGAACCGACCGACAACCTCGATGCGGTGATTCCCGCGATCCGAGTGCTCGCGGATCACGACGGCCCCGCGGTCGCGGCGTCGAACATCTCGGTGTCCACGGTCGGCAATCCGAACGGCATTCGTCGCCTCGGCGACCTCGCCGCCGAGCCGGGATTCCATCGGCTCAATCTCGCGGTCAGTCTCAACGCGCCCAATGATTCGATCCGCGCCGAGATCATGCCGGTCGACCGCGCGTGGCCGATGGACGATCTCATGGACGCGATGCTCGGCTGGCCGGGACGACCCAAGTCCGCGATCTGCGTGGAGTACGTGCTCATCCCCGGAGTCAACGACGGACTCGAACACTGCGACGAGGTCTGCGAGTACCTCCGACCGCTTCGCTGTTCGCTCAATGTCATCCCCTACAACCCGCGTCGTGATTCGCCGTGGCCCGCCCCCAGCGAACCCTCCGTCCGCCGCTTCACGGATCGAGCGATCGAGAACGGTCAGTTCACCAAGCGGCGGGGTACCAAGGGGCGTGACGTCATGGCCGCCTGCGGCCAGCTCGGCAACCCCGAGATTCGAAGACGACGACGGGTCACCACCGGCGACCTGATCCCGGTGACCGTCCGAGCCGACCGAAAGGCCGGCGAGGGAATCCAGGCGTACCCCCCCGCATGAAGCATGGAACCGCCGACAGTCCGGATCCGGATTTCGCCGAGGATCCCCTGCTCCGAACCGGCTCCAGCAGCCGCCGCTTCCGCGCGTACCTCGATCTGCTCAAGCGTCGTCGCGACCGGCCGAAGTCCGAACGAACGTCGGTGAGCCGGATGGGAGAGGTTCGTTCCCTCAAGCGGTCGCGGGGCGCCGTCGACCTCCTCCGCAGGTTCTTCAGCATGCTCGGTCGCCATCGCGGACCGATCCTCTTCTCGCTCTGCACGCTGACCATCGCGACCGGGCTGAAACTGATCACCCCGGCGGCCACCAAGATCGCGATCGACTATGCCTTCACCGGAACCGGGCTGCCGGAGACTGTGACGTCGTGGATGCCCGCCTGGTGGGATCTCGGCGATCCACGTCGCCTGCTGATCGCGATCGCGATCGCGATGGTCGTGATCTCGTTCCTCGCGGTCGCGATCGGTCTGAGCGGGCGATGGCTCGCCACGAAGGCGACGCGGCTGCTCGCCGTGGATATCCGCCGGAAGGTCCTCGACCACATCATCCGGTTTCCGCTCCAACGCATCCAGGACCTTCGCTCGGGCGGGGTCGCGAGCATGCTTCGCGACGACGCGGGCGGCGTCGCGGAGTTGATCTTCGGACTCATCTACAACCCTTCGCGGGCGGTCGTCCAGCTGGTGGGAAGTCTGGTGATCCTCGCGTTCACCGACTGGCGACTCCTGATGGGAGCGCTCTTCCTGTTACCGATGGTCTGGATCACCCATCGAACCTGGATCGGGCGGATCCGTCCGCTCCACCGTGATCACCGACTGCTCCGGTCACAGGTCGACTCCCACGCCACCGAGGTCTTCGGCGGCATCCGCGTGGTTCGGGCGTTCGGCCGAAGTCGCGGCGAGTCGGGCCGTTTCGTCCGTGGGAACAACCTGATGGCCCGGCAGGCCATCAACATCTGGTGGTGGTCGCGGATCACCGAGCTGGCGTGGGCGGTCGCGATCCCCATCGCGACCACCGGCCTCCTTTTCTACGGCGGGATCCAGGTGATCAACGGCGAGATCACCACCGGCGATCTGGTCATGTTCCTGACCTACCTCATCATGCTCCTCGGACCGGTCGAAACGCTGGCGGCGACCGCGACGAGCCTGCAGACCAACCTCGCCGGCCTCGACCGCATCATCGACCTCCTCGAGGAGCCCGTCGAGATGCCGGATCGCGAATCGGCACATTCCATCGACGCGGAGGATGTATCGGGCCGGATCGAGGTTCGAGGACTCGGATTCTCCTACCCGGGGACCGACCAACCCGTGCTTCATGACGTCGAATTCGTCGCCGAGCCGGGCCAGCTGATCGCCTTCATAGGGGCCTCCGGCGCCGGCAAGACCACCCTCTGCAACCTGATCGCCCGCTTCCAGGATCCGGATGCGGGCTCGATCCTGCTCGACGGCATCGACCTTCGGGATCTCGAGCTCGACAGCTTCCGTTCGCTGCTGGGCATCGTCGAACAGGAAGTGTTTCTCTTCGACGGCACCATCGGCGAGAACATCGCGTTCGGTCGTCGCGAGGCCACCGCCGAGGCGATTCGCGAGGCCGCCGCCGCGGCGAATGCCCTCGAGTTCATCGAAGCGACCCCCGCGGGCTTCGACTCCCTGATCGGGGAGCGGGGCGTCCGACTGTCCGGCGGCCAGCGCCAACGGCTCGCCATCGCCCGGGCGCTGCTCGCCGACCCGCGGATCCTGATTCTCGACGAAGCGACGAGCAATCTGGACTCCGCCAGCGAGCGGCTGATCCAGCAGTCGATCGACCGCCTGCTCGCGGGACGCACGACCTTCGCGATCGCCCACCGTCTGAGCACCATCCGACACGCGGACCTGATCGTGATCCTCGAAGGCGGGACGATCGTCGCCAGCGGCTCCCACGACGAACTCCTCGAACGGAGCGAACACTACCGCGACATGGTCGCGGTNCAGACCGCGCGATCCGAGTCGATCTCGAGCGACGACTGACCGCCCCCGCGGATTTCTCCTGCTACGCTTCGCGACCGATGACTGACGACGCCACCATCGAACTCGCCGGCGAGACCCTCACGCTCCTGCCGGAACGGGCGCTGTTCCTTCCGGCACGCGGAACGCTGCTGGTCGCCGACCTCCACCTCGGCAAGGCGGAGACGTACCGGTCGCTCGGGGTCCCGATGCCGGAGGGGATCGCCGAGGAGTCGCTGGAGCGGCTGGAGCGAGCGGTGCGACGGACCGAGCCCGCGGAGATCGTGGTGCTCGGGGATCTCGTCCACTGCGAGGAGGGCATGGAGGACCCGGTGCTGGAGTTGTTCGAACACTGGCGGCGACGGGTGCCGATCACCATGTCGCTCATCGGTGGCAACCATGATGCCGGCGTCTCGATCCCCCGGAACTGGCGAATCGAGATCGACGGCGACGCGCGACGACTCGGTCCGTTCCAGCTTCGACACGAGCCGCGTCCGGCCGAAGAGGATGTCGGTGAAGGCGACCCCGTCGTGATCGCCGGCCACCTTCATCCGGTGCTCTCGGCGGGCGAAGGCGCGCGGCGCGTGCTCGCCCATGCGTTCGTGGTCGATCCCGGCCAGATGATTCTGCCGGCCTTCACGCCGTTCGCCCGGGGGGCGCGGGTTCGTCCCGATACCAATCGTGGCCGAAGAATCTTCGCGATCGTCGAAGGGCAGGTCGTGGAGGCCTGAGGCGCAGGTCCGCGAGCGGTGTTTCATTCGGGAAGACGACCGCCCGGGGGCCTTGAATCACCCGCGGCGTGGACGGATGATCAGGGCCTTCGCCGGGAACCTCGACCGGCCCGACCGCCGCGACGTCCGCGACCACGTCGTCCGCGTCCGGACGCGGTCTTCGACACGCCTGATGCGTCCGATCCGCCCGTGGATTCGACCGCGACGCGTCCCTCCGGTCGGTCGACGCCCATCTTGCGGAGTCGCTCCAGCATGCTCTCGGTCGAGAGGGTGGTGCCGAGCCGGTCCGCGAGAAGCGGCAACGCCAGCGGCCCGGGACGGTCGATCTGCACGATCTCGATCGGTTCGCCGCGAAGTCGCTCCAACGTCCGCGCGAGCCGCCGTTCCTCGAACTGCCGCTCCATGACCTCCCGCTCCGCCTGCTTCAGGAGCAGGTTGTCGGGATCGAACTCGCGATAGACGTCGTGGATCAACGACGCGCCCGCCTGAAGCTGTCGGGCCGAGGTCTTGTTCCCCGGGTATCGCTGGACGACCAGCCCCGCCACGCGGGCCACCTCGCGGAACTGACGCTTCCCGAGTTCACCGAGGTTCACGCTCTCGAGCAGATCGTCCACGAGTCCATCCTCCCGGAAGAGCGTCGTCGCCTCCGTCCGCAGCAATTCCGGGAAATCGAACGGGACGTCGCGGCTGGTCTCCGCGAAGAACTCGATTCCGTGGTCGTTGAAACTCAACCCGAAACTCATCGGGTGGATCCGTCCGAATCGCAAGGCTAGGAGCACGGCGAGCCCTTCATGGACGAGCCGGCCTTCGAAGGGGTGCAGGAAGAGATGGTCACCGTCCTCGCTCCGCATCACCTCGGCGAGGATCGTCCCGGCGCGAGGAATGCTGGAGATCCGCGCCTGGGCCTCGAGGATCGGCGACGCGAACGCCGTCTCCGGCTCGTCGAGCACCCCACGGTGCACGTCATCCAGCGTCCGCCGGACCGCGGCGGAGAGCGACGTGGACAGCGGAAAGCGAGTGCCCGCCCAGTGCGGCGTCTTCGTCGCGCGTTTCGAAGCGGGTCGGACGATCGCCTCCATGTCGTGCAGCATCACGAGTTCGAGGAACTTCCCGGCGAAGAGAAAGGACTCCCCCGGTGCGAGCCGCGCGATGAACCGCTCC
>NZFT01000065.1 GCA_002690755.1 Phycisphaerae bacterium | reverse complement strand
ACCTCTCGACGCTGGACGAACCGGTGACCGTCGAGGGTCACTGACCGTTGGATGGGGCGATCAAGGTGGGCAGGAGACGTGCCCGCAGCAGCGCGATGGCGAGGAGGAGTTCTCGATCCGTCGTCGTGGCGAGGCGATCCGCTCGGTCGGTCGAGTCGGGGGTCGGCGCCGTATCGAGTCCGAGCCCGGAGTACCACCGACCACGTTCGGTCATGATGGACCGCGTCTCCTCGAGGGTCGCGCCGACTTCGAGATCGGGTTCGATGCCCCACGCTGCGCCGGCGCGAGATCGATCGATCAGACGGCGCCCACCGTCACCATCCGGAATGGTGAACCATGATTCCGTGACCAGGACCCAGCCTTCGTTCATCAGCGGTCGAACCGCCTGCACGCTCCCCTTTCCGTAGGTCCGCTCCCCCACCACCACCGCGTCGGCCTGGATCTGAAGCGTGCCGGCGACGATCTCGGAGGCGCTCGCCGATTCGTCGTTGACGAGCACCACGACGGGAAGCGACTCGAGGCGCGTGATGCGTGATCCCGCGGACTTCGATCGAACGCGCTCATCACGGCCTTCGGCGGAGAAGATCGTTCCCGAGGAGACGAAGAGATCGATGATGTCCTCGGCGACCCACCGCAGGCCACCGGGATCGTTTCGAAGGTCGATCAGGAGCCCGGATACGGATCGTTCGGGTCCGAGCGCATCCGATGCTTCGCGCAGGGCCGTTCTGAAGATTCGAACCACGTCGTCCCGGAATTCCCGGATCGAGATGAACACGATTCCCGCATCGGGATCGATCAGCCAGTCCCACTCGGGGCGTCCCGTCGGGTCGACGCCGATCTGTCTCCAGCCGAGCACCGATTCCCGATCCACGTCGCCGCGGCGGATTTCAAGATCGATCGGTTCGCCGGCTTCGTCACGGTCCAGGGTGAGTCGAACGGTCGTGCCTTCGTCGCCGGTGATGAGATCGACGATGTCCTGACTGGAACGGTTCTCCACGCTTCGACCGTCGACGGCGATCAGACGATCCCCGCTGCGGAGTCCGGCTCGGGCCGACGGGCTTCCGGACATGGGTTGAAGGAGGAAACCTTCGGGGGTCTCTCGGATCTCGGCCCCGATTCCAACGAACGAGCGGTCGAGCTGTCGCCGCAGCTGGACCGCGCGAGCGCCGAAGTAGGCGTTGGTTCGGAGATCGGTGGCGGCGACGACGCCGTCGAGGAAGAGACGGGCGACCACGGATTCGTCGAACTCCGGAAAATCGACCGACGCGATCGTCTCGAGCGCCCTGACGAGTTCACGTCGCGCCGCCCAGGGAAGGCGGTCGGGTCGGTCGGTGATCTTCGACGTGGCGGCCCGGAACTTCGCGGTCGCCGTTTCGAAGCGTTGCGTCCGAACGGCGCCCGTCTCCGCCACAGCGGTGGTGGGAATCGCCTCTGCGATCTGCGCGAACCCCGCCTCGACCAGGCGACGCCAGGTCGGTTCATCGACGTGACGCTTCAACACGACGCGGAACGCTCGAATCGCATCGCTGATGGTGGGCCGTTGGATTCCGAAGGCGTCGGGTGCGGTGATCGTCGCCTCGCGGCCGCGAAGGCCGTCGAGTCGCCGTTGTCGCCGGCGAGCATCGATCATGACGAGTGGCCGGTCGGATCCGATCGCGATGCTCCCGACCACGCCCCAGGCCGCGTCGGCGTCGACGAACCGACCTTCGGTCTCGGCGCGTTCCGCGGCCTCCGTCGATCGATCGATCGCCGCTTCGATGGTGCGGGCGACTTCGACCTCGACTTCGATGGGAAGCCCGGCCGCCCGCAGGTCCGCGAGTTCGAAGAGCAAGCGCGCCGTCTCGTCGTCGATTTCGGAGACATCGATGGCACCGAGGATTCGCTCGGCTTCGGCGTGACGCGTCGTCATCGCCGCAGCATCCAGTTCAAGGTATCGATCAAGCGCACGAGCCATCCCCCAATCCTCGATCGGTGGATTCTTCAGGAACGCGACGGTGGCATTGACGTCTTCGGAACGCGCCGTGTTCCAGGCTTCGCGACTCCACACCGCCACGGCATCGTTCGCGGTCATGGTCGTCGGTGGTCGATACCGATCGACTTGCGGTCCGGGTCCGGCGCAACCCACCGCCACGATCATGGGGAGCACGCCAAGCGGCGCAAGGAGACCGGGACGATTCTTCTTCACGTTGGTCCTTCGAATCCGGGGGTGATCGGAGCGGCTGCGATGAATCCTACCGAGGGATGCGGCCATGTCGAAGATGCATGCGATAACTCGGCGTGCTTCACGAAGTGAAGCACGCCGAGTCGGATGTCCGAATGATGCAGCGGTGTCAGCCGGCTCGCCTTCGGCTTCGCCCGGCGAGCGCGGGCAGCAGGATCGCGAGCGTCGCCGGGGCGGGAATCGTCGCGGGCGCGTCCGCGGTCCCGAAGACCCACGCGTCGGCGGATCCGTCAGTGAGGAGACGATCTCCGAAGCCGACCATGGATTCGCCCCACGGCCCGCTCGCCTCGCCGGTCCAGTAATGCCAGTAGTCGATGTACGGCGGCGCGCTGCCGTCACCGTAGTCCGCATCGGAATCGAGTTCGATACCGACCAGGAAATCTCCGAAGGAGTAGCTGATGACGTCGTAGCTGAATGCAAATCCGGCGCCGGTCGAGTCGGCGGCGATCATCTGAATCGCATCCTGACCGCTCATCGATCCGTCGAAGGAGAGATCGACGACGTAGGTGTTGCCGGAGAGGAAGTCGAACTGAATCATCGCGGTGTTGTCGCCGGAACCGATCTCCCATCGGTCGACGAGGTCGGCGGTCGCGGCGGTGGCCGGGACGAGGGTTGGAATGGCGATCAGGAGTGATCTTGAAGCGAGAAGACTGTCATGGAACAACGACATATGGAGACTCCACCGGATTCGCGCCGGTTCGCGGGGCAGGTACGGTAGCGCGCGTCAACGCGGGCGTTACCGGCCGTGCGATGAAGAATCGACTCGATCGGGTGATACGACATCACACCAATGAAGATCGGTCGCCCGTATCGCGCGGGCCCGAAAGGAATGTCGTGTTTGACGACCCGACTCGTTCGATCGAAGGTCCCCGAAGGACGTTCGATGAACACACGGTGCCGCGTGCGTGACGGATTCACACCGTCTTCCTCAAGCACGACGACCCGAAGTTACCAAATCCTCGGAGTGTGGTCTGCGATCTTCTGCCACACATTTCGCGAATCACTCGATCACGAGGTTGAGCGTGTACCGACGAGTCTCCGGGCCGGGTCCGGCGGCCGGGATGACGTAGTTCAAATCAACCGTGCTCTCCCCCGCTTCCTGTGCCACGAAACGGATGTATTGCGTTTCGATCTGCGACTCGTTCGCGCGTTCCGCGTCGGATTGGCGGGTTTTCGTGCCATCAACGAGGAGGTACCGGGCGTTCGGCTCGCGGACCAGTTGCCAGACATATCCGGTGGAAGGATTCGATTGGAGCTTGATCACGAGCATCTGGCCGCTGCGGAGGCGAACAGTGCTCCCGTTTTCGTTGAGCCCGGCGACCACCGCGTCAGCGGGAATTCCGGCGGGCGTGGAACTGCAGCCTCCGATCATCGCGACGACGACAAGGAAGGCGGTTGCGAGGGCCACGGGGAATGGCGTGACGGTCTGGGCGAAACGGGACATGTGAGATTCCAGGTTCAGGAATGGCAGGGATCGTCCAGCAGGGTATCGAGGGTGGGAATGAAGCGGGCCGAATCAAAGACGAGCACAAAAGCATCGAAAGAGCATCAAACAGTCACNAAAGTCCGCTTAAAGACGACTACTGCACCGAACGTGTATGACTATAAAGATTATAGGACGTATGTTCCACGTGGAACATTCCGGGTTGATCTCGGCTCCCCCCCCGCTCTTTTTGATTGCACGTTCCACGTGGAACAGATGTCGTTCAAACTCCGCAAGCCACGAAGTCATGCTGGAACGATATGCTGACCCTGTCATTCGTCTTGCATGGAGGCAGTCATGGCTACAGAGAAAAAAGCGGTGGGGCGGCGTCTTGGTCGGGGGCTTGGAAGCCTCATCGGGACGCCGGTGTCGATTGAAAAGCCGGTTACCGAAGCGAACCCACCTGGAAATGATGGAAACGAATCGAAGGCTGCAGGCGTCTTGCCCGCAACCATCCAGGTCGGGGACATTGTTCCAAACAAGTCACAGCCAAGGCAGCGTTTCGATGATGAGGCGATTGCAAGCCTCGCCCGGTCGATCGAAAACGCTGGGTTGATGCAGCCAATTGTGGTGCGTCCGGCTTCGGTGGGCTATGAGCTCGTTGCTGGCGAGCGCCGGTGGCGGGCATTCCAATCGCTGGGTCGCACAGAAATCCCGGCAATCGTCCGAGCGGTCGACGACCGAACCGCCGCGGAATGGGCGATGATCGAGAACCTCCAACGTGAGGATTTGGACCCGATCGAACGTGCCGATGGAATCGCGTCGCTGATTGATCGCTTCGGGATTTCTCAGACCGAAGTCGCCAATCAACTTGGAATCGATCGTGCGACGGTGAGTAATCTGCTTCGCCTTCGCGACGCGGATGCGGACACCCGGGAGGCCATCCAGGAAGGCCTGATTACGCAAGGCCATGCGAAAGCGCTCCTCGGTTGCCAGGAGCTCAGTCGTCGAAAGGTGCTTCTTGGTAAGTGTGTTCGCGAAGGGTGGAGCGTTCGCGAGACCGAGCGGCAGGTCCAGGCACTGTCGATTGAATCCGGCGGGTCTTCCAAGCGGGTCGATCGAGCAGCACCAACGGCCCATGTGGTCGATCTTGAAAAGCGACTGTCCCTGCATCTCGGTACCAAGGTTGCCCTGAAGCTCGGGCGGAAAAAAGGGCAGGGGCGGGTCACGCTTGACTTCTATTCCTTGGAGCAGTTTGACGGACTGCTTGAGAAGATGGGCTTTGATCCAAACGCTCAGGATCAGTAAGCGTCCGATAATAAAAACAGGCGTGCGGTCCTCGTGTGGTCACGGCTCGTTCCTTTTTGCGGGCGTCGTCGCGTCGCCATCGTGGTGGCCGCGCTGTTCCTGCGCTTCTCGTGATCGCGGCCTGATGAATCGACGTTGATCGTCCGGGTTCCACTTCATTACCGGGTTCGTTGGTCCGATCCACACCTTGCGTGATTGGTGAGGTTCATTCGTGATGGATGAGCGCCGAATCACGGCTGCCGAGGTCTGGAGCCCGCCATGGACATGTTCGACACCGTTTTCAACGCACCGCTCGTGGACGAAGATCCCTCGGTGGCGCACGCCAAGGCGATGTTTGATCGGGTCCTTGCGACATGGGCATCCGATTTGCTCCAACTCAGACGTCAAGGCCTGACGGCGCCCGGTTGGCGGGTGCGCGTCGACCAGGACGATGAAGCGACTTGGCGACGCGCCGCCTGACCGAATGGATTCGGTGGCGATGCGTCGAGTGGTTCAATGGGAGCATCGGGCATGTCCATCAGCAGCAGCATCGGACTCGTGAGCGGGATCGATTCCGGCGCGATCATCCAGCAGCTTCTCTCGCTGGACGCGCAGGCGAAGACGCCCATCTTTCAACGGATCGGTGGTCTCAACGCATCCAATGCCGCGTTGCTCGACGTGAACGCGCGATTGCTCGCGTTCAAGTCCGCGTCTTCGATGTTTCGAACCGACGACATCTTTCGATCCACCAACGCCACCTCCAGCGACGAAGGGGTGCTCTTCGCGAATGCGGGCAGTTCGGCGATTCCCGGCCAGTACGCATTCCGCGTGAAACAGCTGGTGTCGACGAGCCAGGTGATGTCCGGTGGATTCACCAGCAGCACGCTCGAGCCGCTCGGGCTCGACTCGATGTCATTCGAGTGGGGGAACGGGCGACTCGGTCGCGACGTGCTCCTCGAAGACCTCAACGGCGGTTCCGGCGTCGAGCGCGGTTCGATCCGGGTCGAAGATCGATCGGGCAACGCCGCGATCGTCGATCTTTCGCTCGCGTCATCGATCACCGAGGTCGTCGACGCGATCAACGACGAGACCGGCATCAGCGTGAGTGCATCCCTTTCCGGTGACCGCATCGTCATTCAAGACGGTTCGGGTGGAAACGGAAACCTTTCGATTCAAGACGTGGGGGGGACCACGACCGCGAGCGATCTCGGCATCGTCGCGAACGTCGCATCCGACGCCGTCATCGGCGACGTGATCAACCGACTCGACGAACTCTCCCTGCTCTCGACGCTCAACGACGACAACGGCGTGCTGATCCGAGACAACGTGGTCGACTTCCGCATACGCGTCGGCGGCGATGGTGGCGTGATCCATGCGATCGATCTCGGTCGACAGGATGCTTCGATCGACGGCGAGACCCTGCTCTCCGACTTGAACGACGGTGAAGGCATCCGGATCAACGAGACGACCGGCCAGGCGGATTTCTCGATCGTCACCACCGATGGAACGCAGGTCGACATCACGCTCGGTCAGATTCTCGATGAGGACGGCGAAGTCGAATCGGAGGCGGTGACCAACGTCCAGGAGCTGCTTTCACGCGTCAACGCGACGCTGGAGGAGGAGATCGGCGCCGGGCAGGTGGTCATGTCCATCGATGCCGACGGCGAGGGATTCTCCCTGGTCGATGCTGTCGGGGGCGGCGGCGACCTCGAAGTGATCGGCGCGGGCCCGTTCGAGAACGAGACGGCCGAGGATCTCGGAATCTTCACCGGTACGGGTGGTGGTTCGGGAAACACCATCGCGGGCGACCGACTTCCCAACACCGTCGAGATCGCGAGTGCGAGCACGATTCAGGACGTCATCGACCGAATCAACGAACAGACCAACGGTGCGGTGACCGCGAGCGTCGGACCCGATGGCGTCGGGATCCGGCTCACGGCGGCGGGCGAACTCGTCTCGGTGCTCGGCGACGGGATCGGTGGCGACTACGGCACGACCACGCTTGAGGACCTTGGTTTCCAAATCGGCGTCGAGTCCACCTCCCTCGATGGCGCCCGGGTGCTCGGTGGCATGGGGACCGTGCTGGTCGACAGCGTGAACGGCGGTGCCGGGATCGGAGACGCATCGTCCATCACGATCACCGATCGGAACGGCGAAGCGGTCACCGTGGACAACCTCGACGTCCACTCGACGATGGAGGAACTCGTCACGTTCCTCAATGATGCGGTGGCACTTGTCGGCGTGGACGTTCAAGTGGGAATGAACGCGGAAGGAAACGGACTCGCGGTATCCGACTCGACGGGTGGGAGTCAGAATCTCGTCGTGTCCGGCGAGGCGGCGGCGGCGCTCGGCATCGAGATCGACGTTGCGTCCGACACCGCCCGTGGTCTCAACATCCAGCGTCAGTACGTCTCCGCGGCCTCCGACCTCTCGACCCTGAACTATGGTCGCGGGGTCGGACTTGGGAAGTTCCGGATCACCGACGGCAACGGAATCAGTGCGGTCGTCGACATCGGGAACGACTCGAACAATCTCTACCAGGTCATGAACGAGATCAACAGTCGAGGTCTCGACGTCGAAGCCCGGTTGAACGACGACGGCGACGGCATGATCCTCGTCGACACCACGGGTGGCGCGGCCGCCGCCATCAAGGTCGAGAGCATCTCCGGCAGCACCGCCCGGGACCTCGGGATCCTCGGCGAGGCGGAATCCGTCGGGGGATCGATCGATGGTTCCTACGAACGGAACGTGGATCTCGACGTCACCGACACCCTCGACGAGGTCATCGGAAAGATCAACGACGCCGGGCTCGCGGTGACCGCCTCGCTCCTGAACACCAACACCGGTGGTTCGCCGCTCCGCCTCGTCCTGAGTTCGGACATCTCCGGGCTCGCCGGCGACCTGATCGTGGATACCGGAGGCGTCGACCTCGGATTCAACGAACTGACCGCGGCCCGCAACGCGAAGGTCTTCATCGGAGAGGGTGCGGGTGGCGTACTCGTCGAAAGCACCTCGAACGTGATCGACGATATCGTCGCGGGCGTCGAGATCGAACTACAGTCGGCGTCCGATTCACCGGTCACCGTCAACGTCAGTCGGGACGAGACGGGCATCGTCGATTCGGTGCAGGCGTTCGTGGATGGCTTCAACGGGGTGATCGAAGCGATCAACCTGTACGACAGCTACGACGGCGAATCCGAGATCCGCGGTCCGCTGCTCGGTGATCCCACGGTCGCCAAGGTCAAGCAGGACCTGTATCGAATCCTGCAGCAGCGGGCGGTCGGGGTCGACACCCAGTTCCGCTTCCTCGCGGAAGTCGGCGTCAAGATCGCCGGTGAAGGTCAGATCGAATTCGACAAGGCCCGCTTCGAAGAGGCCTACGCCGAGGATCCCGAGGCGGTCGAGAATCTCTTCGCCGCCTACGAAAGTACGGGGACGTCCACCGAGACAATCGCCCCGGGCGTGACCGTCGACAACATCACCACGACCTACGAGGAACTCGGCTTCGGCGACCTCTTCAAGCAGGCCATCGAAAAGCTCACGAATTCGATCGACGGCACGGTGACCCTGGCGAGCCGGAACTTCGACGCGTTGATCGATGCCCAGAACGATCGGATCGCGGAGATCGACCAGCGGCTGGCGGCCAAGGAACTTAGGCTGTTTCGCGAATTCACGGCGATGGAGACGACGCTCGCCAGGCTTCAGAGCCAGCAGTCCTCGCTTGGGATGATCTCCCAGAACCTCGCGAACGCCGGCGCCCTGATCGGCTGACTGCGGCAGCATTTGCGCTCTCCGCCGGCAATCAGCGGAATCTACGTGATCAGGCGCGGTGGGACTCACCAAGGGTGGACGGCGAGCCGATGAAACGGGTGTGACGATGACTCAACAAGCACAGGAATATCTCCGTACCAAGGTCATGACCGCCTCGCCGGCGGAGCTTCGACTGCTCCTGCTCGATGGCGCGCTCCGGTTCGCGGAGCAGGCTCGGGAAGGTCTTGAAGCGAAGAACTTCGAACAGGCGTACGAGGGCAGCCGTCAGTGTCGGGCGATTCTCGCCGAGCTGACTTCGGGACTCCGGCCGGATGTCGATCGTGAACTCTGCGATCGTCTGTCGGGTCTCTACACCTTCCTTTACACCAGCCTCGTCGACGCGATGAGCGAACGGGACCCGAACGGCTTGCGGAAGGTCGTCGAACTCCTCGCCTACGAACGCGAGACCTGGAGCCTCATGCTCGTGAAGCTCGCCGACGAGAACGTCGAGGCCGCTCGCGTCGGTTCCGGCCCGGTCTCCGCGGCGAACGGAATGGCCACCCCGGCTCCGATCGACGGTGATCTGATCGGTGGACGGGTGCATTTCTCCGGCTGACGGCCGCCGTTCGATCGCTAGCATGTTCCAGCCTTCGATTCGATGGTGATCGAAGCGCCTCGGAGGGCTTCGGACCAGCATGCGAATCGTCCATTACATGCAGGACATCGACTTCACGGGCGGCGGTCCGCCCCGCGCGGTGGTCGATCAGGTCGCGACGATGTTCGCCCGAGGTCACGTCACGGGACTGATGACGACGAACGTGACGGATGTCCCCGAAGCCTGGCTCGAGCCGACGAACGCCGAAAAGACACCCACGGTCGAACATCTGCCTGAGGTCCGAGGTTCCTTCGGGAGATTCGGACGAGCGGCGATCGACCGGCTGTCGCAGGTCATTCCCGAATACGACGTGGTCCATGTCCACGGCGTCTGGGAGCCGGCGAATCTCCAGGTGGCGTCGATCTGTCGCGACGTGGGCGTGCCTTACGTGATCAGCCTTCGTGGCATGCTCGACGACTGGTCCATGGGCCAGAGTGCGCTTCGCAAGCGGATCTACCTTGCGGTCGGTGGCCGTCGCTACCTCGAGTCCGCGGCCGCGGTCCACTGCACCGCCGACGCGGAGCTCGAGCAGTCTCGAAAGTGGTTTCCACGCGGACGAGGCGTGGTCGTCCCGAATCTGATCGATCTGGATCCGTACGCCGAGGTTCCGGATCCCGCCGCGGCCGTCGAAGCGTGGCCCGCGCTCGGCGAAGGTGGGTTCAACGTGCTCTTCCTGAGCCGGATCCAGGCCAAGAAGGGCATCGAGCACCTGATCGACGCGACCGCCCTTCTTCGTGAACGAGGAACGGACGTCAACGTGTTCGTCGCGGGAAGCGGCGACGAAGACTACGTCCAGGCGATGCGGGATCGCGTCCGGTCGGCCGGGCTCGACGACCGTTTCCACTGGACCGGACATGTCGGCGGCGATTTGAAGAACGCCCTTTATTCGGCTTGTGACGTGTTCGCACTGCCCACCAGCCAGGAGAACTTCGGATTCGTGTTTTTCGAATCACTCGCGTCCGCGACGCCGGTGATCACCACCGATCTGGTCGACACGCGATTCGAGATCGAGCGATCGGGCGGTGGCGTCATCATCCCGCAGACCGCCGTGGCGTTCGCAGAGGCGATCGCATCCTTCCAGGCCGGCGATCGCAATGGTCCTGCGATGGGACGTTCCGGTCGTGCCTGGACGCTTGCGAACCTCGATACCTCGACGGTGGCAGGTGATTTCGAGAAGATCTATGCCGGTTGCATCTCGGATTGAGCCGTGCTCGCCCGGTACGAAACGGAAGTCGTGGTCCGAGACGGTGCGTGGATCCTCGCCTTCCGTCGACATGGACGGTTTGTGATGGTTGGGATGGGGGAAGTGACCGATCGTGTCGCTCCCGGATGGATCTGGGATCCCGAGGATCCGAAAATAGAACGGACGAAGCGATTCAGAAGTTGGTGAATTCGGGGATTCAACATGAACGATCGACACTGGAACCGCCTGGGACTTGTCTTGGTCGGCGTGCTTGCATTGCTCGCCCGACCCGACGTGGTCGCGGCGACGGATTCGGATCGGACGATTCGACCCGCCCGGGAGCGGCTCGTCGAGGGCTGGTTGATCGCCGGATCTTCGGAGGACGAGGGACGGCGGAAGGTGAGTACGTATCAAGTGGGATCAGGCGGCTGGCCGCAGTTCGTGGAGCAGAAGGCGAAGGTCGTCTACGACTGGGGCATTCGTCGCTTCTGGCTTCACAACCCGTTCGGGACCCTCTCCGACGAGGTGATGCAGTTCGATCAGTATCTCGATGCGCAAGATGCCGGCGTCGATGTCCTGACGGAGAATTTCCCGGAAGCGTGGGGACCGGTGGTGGATGGATCGTTCGGCGAACCGATCGAGTTGATCGCTTATCTCGGTACCGCGGATTCCGCCGACGACCGCCTCAAGGCGGCCTTCGAATCAGGAAGATCCGCGTCGATCCTGGGAACCATGCTCGCGTGCGTGAAGCCGGTGCTTCTCGCGGGGGGATCCATCGGCGCGGATGCGGCGGTCAAACTCTCCGACAGCGGTCCCGCATTCAAGTTCTACAAGTATCTGGAGTCGATCGGGATCCCGGTGTACGTCGAATCCCGACCCAAGATCGCCAATCCCCGGTGGGCGGAATTCCCGGTGTTCGCAGTCGACGCATGGTGGAAGCGATCCGATCCGGCGAACCATCAGGACTGCGTCGCCTGGGCGTTGCCGAACGAGGCGATGCAGCGGGGGGTCGTGCGGTGGATTCGCAACTACGACGGCCGGAGCACGGATCCCGCGGTCATCGCGGAAGTCATCGGTCGAATCCGTGCGGCGTTGCTTGAAGGCGACACCGTGATCTTCCGTTCCGACGGTCTTCGCGCCGCGGGGGTCTCGTTGGAGCAGCTCGTCGAGGGCATCGATGAACAGCTCGGAGTCGATTCCGGTTCGGCGGGTTCCGCCGGCGGTGCCGGATCCGACTCGGCCACGCCTCCGCAGGACTCGATGGATGACATCGAAACGAGGGCCGAGGAGATCGTGCCAGGGTCCGATCAGGGCGCCGCCCCCGTCGGGAAGCCCTCGTCCGGGACCGCTCCGACGTCTTCCGGTGGTGGTGGCACCGCTGCTTCCGGCGCATCGACTTCCGGATCGATCCAGATCAAGCCGCGTTCAGGCACCGGAGGCGTGCGAAGCAACTCGCGGAAGGGGCCTTCGATTCAGCGTGTGATTTCCGCTGCGGAGACGAACCAGTCGTCGATGGAACCGATCCGCATTCGCTCGCGGGCGAACCGTCGCATCGATGTCGCCGGAAGAAGCGGGGTCATTCGAACCGCCACCGGCAAGCCGGCGGACTGGGTGGAGCGAGCCCGCCGATCGGCACGACGGATCACGATCGTGAACGAACCGGACTGATTCGCCGCGTCAGGAGTCGTTCGGTTCCGGAATCCACGCGGCCGGGATGCGCTTTCGGAGCGGCCCCGGCAGCAGCCGGAGGACTTCGCCTCGCGTGTCGGCCGGTATGACCGCCAGCGACGAAATCGCGAAGAGGACGTACACGACGCCGGCGAAGCAGAGTCCGATCGCGGAAGCGAGTCGTCCCGGATCGAGCCGGTCGAGCGTCCAGTCACCGATCGCCGCCGCGAGCATGGAGAGCAGCACCAGCGGAACCGTCGCCCGAAGAATGTGGATGATCGAACTTGCGGCGGGCACGTCATGCCAGCGAAGCACCAGCGCGATGCCGATGATCGCGGAGACCAGCATTCCGACGCTCACCGCGATCGCGATTCCATCGACGGTCCCCCACATGATCGAGCCGACGGCCGCGCCGCCCACGATGCCCATGGCTCGTACCAGACCGCAGATCACGCTCTCTCGATACCGTCGTTCGGCCATGAGTGGTGCCGTCCCCACGCCCAGGATCGTCGTGTAGGTGATGCCGATCGAGACCACCTGCACCGTCAGAACGGTGTCCGACCATTTTCCCGCCCAGATGAGTCGTTCCAGTGGTTCGATGATGGCGAGCATCCCCAGATTCACGAATGCGATCGCGAAGCCACCGGTGCTCAGGAGTCGTCGGAGGGCGGCCGCGAGCCGGGCCTTGTCATGGGAGAGCCGCTTCACGACGGGAACGAGGATGTTCAGGACGGTGGTCGTGAAGAGCCGTCCGGGTTGGACGGCGAGCTGATAGCCGAAGTAGTAGACGCCGAGCACCGACGTCTCCACGAGGAATTCGGCGACCATGTAGTCCCCGCGATTGAAAAGCGTCATCATCGCGGCGCCGAGGAGCAGCCAGCGGAACTGACGCAGCAGCGGCCAGAAGAATCGGGACCGGGGTCGGAAGTCGTCCCTGGTCGGACGGGCCCGGATCCAGAGGAAGAGGATCTCCGCGATGGATCCCACAAGCACCGGGATCGCGAGGGCGGTGGCGTCTCGGAGCACGATCGCCAGGATGATGGTGAGGGGATAGGTGAAGGCGTTGTTGATGATCGTCGCCATGGCACCCGTGCCGAAGGCGAGTCTGGAGTTCACCCGTCCTCGGAGCACGAACCGCACCGGGGAGATCATCATCGTCGCGGCCATGATCCACAGCAGCGTGACCAGACCGGGTTCCTCGAAGTACGCCGCCAGGGTCGGGGCGAGCAGAAGCATCGGGACGACGCCAATGAGGTAGAACCCGTTGGAGATGGCGAAGACCGTGCCCGTTCTCAGCCGCCGTCCCGTCGGCGGCAGCGTGACGAGATAGGCCAGTGCGTTACCGCCCTGGAGGACTCCGGCGAACGCCTGAATGCCGATCGCGGTCGCGAAGAGCCCGAAGTCGTCTTCGACGAGGATCCAGCCGGTGACGACCTGGGCCACAAGCGCCGCGACTCGACCCAGCAGACTCGCGATGAGCATCAGACTGGCGCCGCGAGCGGCGTGTTGAGTGAGCATGGTCGGGGACGTCTGGAGGCCGTGGAGTTCGATCGGTGAAGCGTCGCTTCTGAATCGAAGAATACGGGAACCGGGTCGGTTCGTCATCGTGCGAGGGTCGAAATCGGAAACGTCGATGTCCACCGGCGAGCGGACGATCCATCCGTGGGTCCGTCACGGCTCCGATGGTCGTTTTCCGCGGGTTCGGATCGATCCGGGGGAGGAGACATCGCGATCAATGATCGCTTCGAGCGTTCCCGCGGAAAGCGCGAATCATTCGTACCCGGGTTCTTCGAATTCCAGATCCGAATCGTCCGGATGCTCCGCGTGGAACGCTTCCTCGTCCGTCGTGCCGAACACCGGTTTCATCACCTTCAGAATGACGATCGTGACCACCGCGAGCCCCACCAGTTCGACGGTGTAGATTCCGATGTCGCCGCGACTGTAGGCGACGATCTTCGGACTCATCGCGGCGAGCATCGCGACGGGCCATGGATTGAACGGCTGGCGACGCAGGATGTCGTCGAAGACCCGGAACACGCCTCCCACCAGCAGCCCGTAGATGATCGTCATCCAGACGCCGCCATCGTGGAACGCGTTCCCGACGATTCCGGTGCCCCAGTTCACGTAGCCGTCGCTGAATTCACCGAGCCCTTCCGGCAGACTCTCACCCAGCGCCTGTGGCTTTTCCGGCCAGAGATCACGCGGAATCGGATTGCTCAGCACGAATCGAAGCGTGTGGAAATAGTCGGGATCCCCGTTCCGGTGAAACTCCTCGATGCAGAGGAGCGTGACCGTGATCGCGTCCTCCTGGAGGAAACTGTCGGCGTCTCCGGAGGTCTCGAGCTGGAAACGCATGAGTTGTCGGATCCGGTCCAACGCGATGCCGGAGTCCGCTTCGCCCATGTAGTCGTGGCGGAAGCCGCTGTAGGCGAGGATGACGACTGCGGCCGCGATCCCGAGGGCGAGGATGCGTCCGATCGTGGCGGACGGCCTCTGATATCGCCAGCGTGCCCAGTACCAGGCGATCGGAATCGCGATCAGGGCCGCGAAGAGCGGGTGCCGACCGGCGCCGAACAACGCGACGAACACCGCGAGCATGAAGGCGACGCCGGTGGCGACGAGATAGATGAGATTGGCCGGGTTCTTGAGCCAGCAGAAAAGGAAGAGGGCGATGCTCGCGGCGGGAAGGAGTTTCCCCAGCACGTTCGTGATCTGTCCGATGACCGGCAGTTCGACCGGAAGCACGGAGGCCAGAAGACCCAGGAGGAGCCCGGCGCCGCCGGCGAAGAGGACCGATCCCAAGTTCGGCGTCGGTGAGGTCCGCCACCGGCGGGCGGCGATTCGCTGGGGGAGTTGCCAGTGGTTGTACGCCCACCAGAAGGTCAGAAAGAAGAGGGCGGTACCGAGGAACAGGAGGAGGACGTCGGAGAAGGGGTGATTGCCTCGATAGAGCTTCGTGATCCCCGTGGTGAGCGCGGCGACGCCGAAGAACTTGGCGCAACCAAGCAGGAACAGATGCCGGGCGGTGATCAGGTCGTCACCGGCCACGAGATAGTTGTAGAGAATCATCGCCAGCGGGGCGAAGACCATCAGGATGCCGAAGAGGGTGATGGGTGCGTCGATCGACATCGGATTCTCAGTCGTCCATCGGACGGCCGGAGACCTGGTGTCCGGCGTCGAGAAGGGTCTTTTCCCGTTTCGCGAGCTCGAGATCGTTCTCGACCATCATGCGTGCGAGTTCCTCGACCCCGGTCGTCGGCGTCCATCCGAGCGCCTCGCGGGCCTTGGTGGGATCCCCGAGCAGCTCCGCCACTTCGGCGGGTCGGAAGTATCGGGGATCGATCTCGATGAAGTCGGTCGGGTCGAGTCCCACCTCGCCGAAGCACAGTTCGCAGAATCGTCGGACCGAGATCATCTCACCGGTGGCGATGACGTAGTCGTCGGGCTTGTCCTGCTGCAGCATCAGCCACATCGCCTCGACGTAGTCGCCGGCGAAGCCCCAGTCCCGCATCGCGTCGAGGTTGCCGAGATAGAGCTTGTCCTGAAGCCCCATCTTGATGCGTCCGACGGCGCGGGTGATCTTCCGGGTGACGAAGGTCTCGCCCCGGCGGGGGCTCTCGTGGTTGAAGAGGATGCCGCAGGAGGCGTGCATGTCGTAGCTCTCGCGATAGTTCACGGTCATCCAGTGACCGCAGACCTTCGCACAGCCGTACGGGGACCGTGGATGGAACGGCGTGGTCTCGCGCTGCGGGACCTCGTGGACCTTCCCGAACATCTCGGAACTCGACGCCTGGTAGAAACGGATCTGCTGACCGGACCGGTTCTGTTCGGCGCGGATCGCCTCGAGCAGCCGGAGGGTTCCGGTGCCCACGACGTCGGCGGTGAACTCGGGTTGATCGAAGCTCACGCGAACGTGACTCTGGGCCCCGAGGTTGTAGACCTCGTGGGGTGAGACGTCCTGCAGGATCCGCATGAGCCCGGACCCGTCGGAGAGGTCTCCGTAGTGGAGCTTCAGGCGGACGCCGCGGTCATGCGGGTCCTGGTAGATGTGGTCAATTCGCTCGGTGTTGAAGCTGGCGGATCGCCGGATGATGCCATGGACTTCGTAGCCCTTGGCCAGAAGAAGTTCCGCAAGGTAACTTCCGTCCTGGCCGGTGATCCCGGTGATGAGGGCTCGACGGCTGTTCTGTTCGTTCATCGGAGACTCCTGCGGCATCGATCCGGATCGAGACACATCTCGGGGATCGTTTGGCCGCACTCGGGGAACTGTAGTATCGGCCCTCCGGCGGCGGGGCTTGCGGAGTTCCCGTGGCCTCGGGCGTGGTTTTCGGTGAAATCGATCATCTGGACGGGAGCATCGGGTTTCATCGACGTCAGACCCTCTGAAGGTCGATGACATCTGAATCCTACGAAGGCAGGATCATCGGAGGTTCCATGGATCTCGCAGGGAAGACAGTCGTGGTGACCGGAGGTGCTGGATTCCTCGGACGGTCGGTGGTGGCCGAACTCGAGGCGTGTGGTGCGGGAAGCATCGTGGTCCCCAGACGCCGCGAGTACGACCTCGTGCACGAAGAGGCCGCGATTCGGCTTTATCGGGATCATGATCCGGACGTCGTGCTCCATCTCGCCGCGGAGGTCGGGGGCATCGGCGCGAATCAGGAGAATCCGGGCCGGTACTTCTTCGCCAACATGGCGATGGCGATCAACCTGATCGAACAGGCTCGAATTCACGCATCCGGCGATCGTCCGTTCAAGTTTCTTCAGGTCGGCACGATTTGCGCGTATCCGAAGTTCACGCCCGTGCCGTTCAAGGAGCAGGACCTCTGGAACGGTTATCCCGAAGAGACCAATGCTCCTTACGGGATCGCGAAGAAGGCCGCGATGGTGATGCTTGACGGGTACCACCGCCAGTACGGACTGGCCTCCGCCTACGTGCTGCCGGTCAATCTCTACGGGCCCTTCGACAACTTCCATCCCGCAACCAGTCACGTCATCCCCGCGCTGATTCGCAAGTGCGTCTCCGCCCGCGACGCCGGCCTCGACCACATCGAATGCTGGGGGACCGGGTCCGCGAGTCGCGAATTCCTCTACGTCGACGATTGCGCGAAGGGGATCATCCGGGCCGCGGAGGTCCTCGACGACCCCACGCCGATCAATCTCGGAACCTGCATGGAGATCACGATCCGCGATCTCGTCGAACTCATCGCGAGACTCTCGGATTTCAAGGGCGAGATTCGCTGGGACGCCACCAAGCCGGATGGTCAGCCACGGCGATGCCTCGACACGACGACCGCCGCGGAACAGCTCGACTGGCGTGCCACCGTCGGCTTCGAGGACGGACTCCGGCGGACGATCGACTGGTTCGTCGAGCATCGTTCGGAGATCGAAGCCGCCGAGAACGTTTCGGCGGATTGACCACATGCGAATCCTTCTGATCAACCAGGTCTTCTTCCCCGATGTCGCGGCCACGGCCCAGCACGGACACGATCTCGCCCGCGATCTCGTTCGTCACGGTCACGAAGTGAGTGTGATCGCCTCGAGATCGATCTATGGACAGAAGGGGGCGGCACTCCCCCGCGAGGAAGTCGTCGATGGGATTCGAATCCACCGGGTCGGTCGTTCCCTCTTCGGAAAATCGACCATCATCGCCCGGGTCGCGGACTTCGCGCTCTTCTATCTGGCCGCCTTCTTCAAGGCGATCCTGCTTCCCCGCCACGACGTGGCGGTCTGTTTCACCACGCCACCCTTCATCGCGATGGTGGGAAGAATCCTGCGGGCGGTGAAGGGAACGAAGTTCGTCTACTGGGTCATGGATCTCTACCCCGACCTGCCCATCGCGTGCGGCGTGATGCGAGCCGGCTCGCCATCGAGTCGTTTCTTCGAGGCGTTGAACCGATCTTGTCTGCGATCGGCGGACGCAGTGGTGGTGCTGGGGCGATGCATGGCGGACCTCGTTCGTTCGAAGGGCGTCGACGACGATCGGGTGCACCTGATCGGAGTGTGGAGCGATCAGGAGGAGGTCAAGCCGATTCCCCGCGACCGGAATCCCTACCGGGCCGAATGGGGCATCGGGGATCGGACCCTGGTCATGTATTCGGGGAACTTCGGGATCGGGCACGACGTAGACACCTTTCTTGAGGCGGCGAAGGCTCTCTCGAAGGACGACCGGATCCGTTTCGCGTTCGTGGGCGGAGGCAAGAAGAAGGCCAGGGTCGAAGAGTTCATCGCCGAACACGAGCTGGAGTCAAGTTGTGTTATCGCCCCTTATCAGCCACGCGAGCGTCTCGACGAACTCCTGAGTGCGGCCGACATGCACCTCGTGAGCCTGCTGGAAGGGGTGGAGGGAATCATGGTGCCGTCGAAGCTCTTCGGGATCCTCGCGGCGGAGCGACCGGCGATCTTCATCGGTGATGCCTCGAGCGAGATATCCCGGGTGATCTTGGAGAATGACTGTGGCGGCTCCGTTCGTCAGGGCGATACTGAATCGTTGGTTCGATTGATTGAGAATTTCGCCTCAAACACCGATGTGTGCGAGGCGGCCGGTCGAAGAGCCAGAAGAGCGCTCGTGGACGAACATGGGGCTCGGCATCGACTTCAGGCCTGGAGAATGCTTCTCGAGGATCTGACGGAGTCGGGCCCGAGTGCGAGGGATTCCGTTTGATCAAGTACGTCTTCATTCAGAATGAACCATTTCTTCTGCCGAAGGTGCTCGACAAGTACTTTCGCCAGTACCACGATTCCACCGCCGGCGTCAACATCCAGTCCATCGCCCAGGGAAAGCGAACCGTCTTCCAGACCGCCATGGATCTGAAGCGGCTGTACGGCTTCAACTACTTCCAGTGGAAGCTCCGTCGCTACCTGATCAAGAAGATCCTCTCGCGCATCGAGAACCAGTGGCTGAAGTCGACGCGTCGATGTCACTCGATCCGCGCGGTCGCGAGAAAGTACGGGGTCGAAGTCACCGAGGCCGTCGACGTCAACAGCGACGTGTTTCTCGAATACCTCCGGGAGAAGCGGGTGGAACTGATCGTGTCGATCTCCGGCACGCAGCTCTATCGGAAACCGCTCCGGGATCAGACGCCCGCGGGAATCATCAACTGCCACGGCGCCCTGCTTCCCAAGTACCGGGGATTGATGCCCAGTTTCTGGACGCTTGCGAATGGAGAGAAGGAGGGCGGGGTCTCGGTCCACTTCGTGGACGAGAAGCTCGACAACGGGCCGATCGTCGTTCAGAAGCGGTACCGGATCAATCCCTGGGACACCCTCGAAGACGTGATGGCGAGATCGAAGGACCTCGCCGCGGAGTCGGTGCTCGAAGCGGTCAGGCTCGTGGAGCTCGGTGATCCGCCGCTTCTGCCGAATCCGGCATCCGAAGCGACCCACTTCTCGATGCCGGGTCCGGAGGACATGCAGCGGGTCCGGGACCGTGGGCATCGGCTTCTCTGAGGCCTTCGACGGATTTCGCGAAGTCATGAACGCTCGAACCCCGGCAAACAGCGACGACGCGGCTCATCCAGCGGACGAGCGGCCGCTGAATGCGCTCAGTTTCGACATCGAGGACTGGTTCCACCTGGTCGAGATCGACGCGGTGGCGAACGTCGACGACTGGCCCGGATTCCCGTCGATCGTGGAACGTCGGACCGATGAGATCCTCGGCATCTGCGAGGAGTTCGGCGTGAAGGCGACGTTCTACTATCTCGGCTGGATCGCGGAGCGATACCCCCAGCTCGTTCGACGCACCGTCGACGCGGGTCACGAGATCGGGTCCCACTCCTACTGGCATCGAAAGGTGTCCGATCTCGACGAGGCGAACTTCCGCGATGATCTGACGACCTCGATCAAGGTGATCGAAGATGCGGGTGGGGCGCCGGTCACGTCGTTCCGGGCTCCGAGCTTCTCCATCACCCCCGGTACCGAGTGGGCGTTCGACGTCCTGCTCGACGCCGGACTGGACTACGACGCGAGCCTGTTCCCGGTCGCCCGTGAGAACGGCGGGTATCCGTGTCCGATCCAACCACATCTGTTCGCAGAAGCGCCCTCCGGCCGGACGCTGCCGGAACTGCCGATGAGTCTGATGCGGCTGGGGCCCTCCCAGGTCGGTTTCTCGGGCGGCGGCTACCTGCGGCTCTTCCCGGGCTGGCTCATCCGCCGGGGCTTCGAATCGCTTCATCGCCGGGGTCTGCCGGGCGTGGTGTATCTCCACCCTCGTGACTTCGCCCCCGATTCACCGGTGGTGCCGATGTCCGCCAGTCGTCGGTTCAAGAGCTACATCGGTCTCGCGAGCACCAATCGGAAGCTCCGGATGCTGCTTCAGCGGTATCGTTTCGCGCCCTGCAGGGATGTTCTGCGGCATCATCTGCCGGAGGAGACTTCGACTTGCTCGACGTCCTGATCATCACCCAGAACGAGGAGGCGAACATCGGCCGCTGCCTCGAGGCGCTCACCGGCTGGACCCGTCGCATCTTCGTCATCGACAGCGGATCGACGGACGGGACCCGTGGGATCGTCGAGTCGCACGGCGCGGAGTTCGTCCACCACGACTGGGCGGGCTACGCGGCGCAGAAGAACTGGGCGCTGGACACGCTTCCCTTCGAAGCGGACTGGACCCTGATCATCGACGCCGACGAGATCGTCACCCCCGAACTCCGCGTGGAGATCATGGAAGTGCTCGATCGCAATGTGGATGAGGTCGAAGAGACGGCGTTCTACCTCAACCGACTCTTCTACTTCCTCGACGATCCGATCCGGCACTGCGGCTACTTCCCCAGCTGGAATCTCCGCCTCTTCAAGCGCGGCAAGGCGCGTTACGAAGATCGTGCCGTGCATGAACACATGGTGGTCGACGGCAAGACCGCCTACCTCGAGGAACCGATGATCCACGACGATCGCCGGGGCATCGAGCACTCGATCGCGAAGCACAACAGCTATTCGTCGCTCGAGGCGCAGGAGATCCTTCGTGGTCGCGAAGCCGCCGGACCTCCGGCCTCGGGACTCGCATCGAGTTTCTTCGGCAATGCGTTGCAGCGGCGGCGGTGGTTCAAGCAGCGGATCTACCACCTGCTTCCCGCCCCCTGGCTGTTCCGCTTCCTCTACATGTACGTGTGGCGACGCGGGTTCATGGACGGGTCGACGGGACGAAGGTTCAGCCTCTTCATCAGCGCGTACGAGTTCCTGATCTCGCTGAAGATCAAGGAACTCCGGATCGATCGGGCCCAGAGAATGCCGGAGCCGATGACCGAGGGATCACCACGTGGCGATCTGCCGGTCACCGTGGTGGTTCCGGTCCTCAACGAGGAGAAGAATCTCCCGATCTGCCTGAGTCGTCTCGGTCGATTCTCGAAGGTGGTGGTCGTCGACTCGGGAAGCACGGACCGGACGGTCGAGATCGCGCAGGAGCACGGCGCCGAAGTCGTCGACTTCCGTTGGAACGGTCAGTTTCCGAAGAAGCGCAACTGGGTCCTCCGCAATCATGAATTCGACACGCCCTGGATTCTCTTCCTCGACGCCGACGAGTACGTGACCGACGACTTCTGCGACGAACTCGCCTCCACGCTTGCCACCAGTCCGCACGATGGGATGTGGCTGTCCTATCACAACTACTTCATGGGTCGATATCTCCGGCATGGTGCGGCGTTCACCAAGCTGGCCCTGATCCGGACCGGGAGCGGGGAATACGAACGGATCGACGAGGAGCGTTGGAGTCACCTCGACATGGAGGTCCACGAGCATCCGGTGCTGGCCGGAACCACCGGCCGCATCGGGGCGACGATCGACCACGACGACTACAAGGGACTGAAGTCCTACATCCGCAAGCACAACGAGTATTCCTCGTGGGAAGCGAAGCGGTACATGAAGCTGGTCGAAGGGGGGGGGCCGGGCCAGTCGTACTTCACCCGACGCCAGCGGTGGAAGTACGGCGCGATCCGACGCTGGTGGCTCGCGCCGGGTTACTTCTTCGCCAGCTACCTGTTTCGATTCGGCATCCTCGACGGATATCCCGGCTTCGCCTTCGCGTTGCTGAAATGGATCTACTTCTTCCAGATCCGTCTCAAGATCATCGAACTCGAGCGAGCGGAACATCGCGGCGACGCGGTGGCCTGAATCAGCCTTCGTCGCCTTCGGGCCGTTCGAACTTCCGCATCGAGATCTCGTTCCCCGGATTCCCCACGATCACGGTCCACGGCTTCGCATCGCGCACCGCGACCGCGGCGGCACCGATGACGGCCCCTTCGCCGATGGTCACGCCGGGCATGATGAACGCCCGGGCTCCGATGAAGGCGTCTTCGCCGACGTCGATCGGTCCGACGATGAGTGGCAGGGTGGGCACCGACAGGTCGTGACTTCCACCGCAGAGATAGGTTCCCTGGGCGATCGTGCATCGCGCCCGCAGCACGCATTCGCCGAGGTTGTAGACCTCGCTGTTCGGGCCGAGACACGCTCGATCGTGGAGTTCGAGCTGCCATGGCACGCGGATCCGACAGGATCCCGCGACGTAGGGGCGGCCGGTGATCCGGCACCCGAAGATCCGGAGGATCAGGAGCCGCCACGCGTTGGCGGGATTCGGCGTCCAACGGCAGAGCACCGTCCACGTGACGGCGAAGAGGGCGACGCCCAATCGTTCACGAAGGGACCACGGGCTGGCGTAGGCGCTGGCCTGATCGTCCTGCTTCCGGTGGAGCCGATCCTTGGGTCGATTGTTGGTTCGAGTGCTCACGATTCGGGCCGTCCTCTCCGGAGTTCGTCGGCCGATCGCTCGAAGTCCTTGAGATACGCGGTGGCGATCTCCTCGATACCGTATCGGGCGGCCGCCTCGATCGCGTTTCGAGCCAGTCTTCGGCGGAGTTCGTGGTTCGTCGCGAGGCGATCGATCGTCTCTTCGAGACACTCGACCTCCTGATCCCCGCGTGGAAACACCAGTCCCGTCTCCTCGTCGCGGATGTATGCGGCGTACTGGGGGAGATCCGCGACCACCGGGGGAAGTCCGCAGGCCATCGCTTCGAGGGGGGCCACGGGCGATGCCTCGCCCTTCGCGGCGATGGATGGATAGCAATAGAGGTCGGCGGCTCGAAGCTCATCGGCGAGTGCGGCGGGATCGGCGACCCCACCGGGAAGTTCGAGCGGAGCGTCCCCGGCGAGCGAACGAAGGCTGCGGACGTATTCGGGTCCGCCTCCACCATCGCCCAGATCGGCGGGACCAACGAGCCGGAGTCCGAACGTCCGGCCCGAGGTGAGCAGTCGCCGCCAGGCCTCGACCAGCAGATGCAGGCCCTTTTCGGGGTGGATCCGACCGGTGTAGAGGATTCGGGGCGTCTCGGACGGATCGGCCCGGTGGTCCGCGGGGTGGAAGGTCGCGAGATCGACGGGGTTTCCGATGAGGGCGACTCGCGCCGAGAAATCCGGCCGCTCGTCGACGATCCCGTCGATGATCGCCTGCGATACCGTCGAGATGCGGTCGACGCCCCGGTACAGTCGCATCTGCCCCTTCGGGAACCGCTGGACGTGCATGTTGAGGACCCCGATCCGGCGACGGATTCGATTCCGAGGCGATCGAAGGAGCCAGGGCAGCCAGAAGCAGTTCGTGACCGTCACATCCGCGTCGGGAAGCAACCTCGCGGCACGCCGGGACCATCCGAAGTCTCGAATGACGTCGCCCCGGACGCTCCGGCCCCGGGCCAGGAGGGGCAGTCTGCGGTATTCCACCCCGTCGATCGAGGATCCTCGCGGGAGATCGCCGTGCTCCGGACCAAGCATGACCACCTGGTGTCCTCGGCGGGCGAACACCTCGGCGAGCTTCCACCACACCTTCTCGATCGCGCCGCTGGGGGCGGGCGGCGGCGGCTTGAATGGACCCAGCACGATGGTGATGCGCATGTGGACTCGGGCTCCCGGCACCGGAACAGGATCACGAAGTCGTAGGATACGGCTTCCAGCGCCGCGGCCCAATCGGGACCTCGGCTTCGACCTTCGATCCGTACCGGAACGGCCGATGCCACTTCGACTCCACGACACCCTCGAACGACGACAGGTCGACTTCGAACCCATCGATCCCAACGGTCCCGTGACCTTCTACACCTGTGGTCCGACCGTCTACGACTATGCCCACATCGGCAACTTCAGATCCTTTCTGAACGCCGACGTCCTCCGTCGAACGCTGGAGTTCCTCGGGCATGAGGTGCGTCACGTGATGAACATCACCGATGTCGGTCACATGACCGACGATGCGGTGGCGGACGGCGGAGGCGAGGACAAGATGGCGGTGGCGGGCAAGAGACTCCAGGAGGCCAAGAAATCCGGCAAGCTTCCGGAGGGCGCCGAGCTGGATCCCGACGATCCCAACGCGATCGCGGACTTCTACGCCGACGCCTTCATCGAGGATGCCCGGGTCCTCGGTCTCGGCGTCGTCGAAGACGCGGTGAAGGATCCGTCGTTGATGCCGCGGCCCACCCGCTGGATCCCGCAGATGGTCGCGATGATCGAGCGACTGATCGAAGCGGATCATGCCTATGTCGGTGGCGATGACGCCGTGTACTTCTCGGTGGCCAGCTTCCCGGCGTACGGTCGGTTGAGCGGCAACACCGTCGACGCACTGCGGGCGGGCGAGGGTGGCCGGGTGTCGTCGACCAATCAGGCCGCGAAACGTCATCCGGCGGACTTCCTGCTCTGGAAGCCGGATCCGTCGCATCTGATGCGCTGGGCGAGTCCATGGGGCGAGGGCTATCCGGGGTGGCACCTCGAGTGCAGCGCGATGGCACAGGGTCTGCTCGCGGCCTCGGACGGGCCGCACGCCGGTCAGATCGATCTGCATTCGGGCGGCGAGGACAACATCTTCCCGCACCACGAATGCGAGATCGCGCAGAGTTGCGCGGCCTCCGGCAGCGAGCGATTCGCCAGGTACTGGTTCCACACCCGGCATCTCGTCGTCGAAGGCGAGAAGATGTCGAAGTCCGGGGGCAACTTCTTCACGGTCCGCGACATTCTCGCGCGAGGTGTGACGCCGGCGGCGCTCCGGCTCGAACTGGTTCGGACGCACTACCGTCAGAACGCCAACTTCACGATGCAGGGCCTGAGGGACTGCGGCCGGATGGTCGACCGCTGGTGCCGCCTTCGAGAGCGGCTCGCGGACGGCCGCGTGGTGCCCGGAGACGGGCCCGGCCCGCTGGAGTCGGCACTGTCCGATTTCGAGCAGGCGGTCTCCGACGACCTGAACCTCGCCCGGGCGATCGGTGTCCTGAACGAGGCGGTCAACGCGAGCCGGCTCGAGGACGGGGCCGAGTCCGGTTCCTCCGAACGCGCAGCCGTGGAGCTTGCGGCGCTGGTTCGAATGGACGGGATCCTCGGTGTGCTCGACCGGAACGTCGTCCAGTCGGCGCCGGAAGCGGATGACCTCGCGAACCGGATCGAGGCNAAGATCGCGGCGCGGACCGACGCCAAGGCCGGAAAGGACTGGGCGGCGGCCGATGCGATCCGCGACGAACTGACCGCGATGGGCATCGCGATCAAGGACGGTCCGGAGGGAACGACCTGGACGCGGATCGTCGAATGACCGAGACCCGCCGAGTCCCGGTGATCGGTCTCGCCGGCGGCATCGGCGCGGGGAAGAGCGCCGTGGCCTCTGCGCTCGCTTCCGCCGGATGCGTGATCAGCGATTCCGATCGTGACGCGGCCGAAGTGCTCGCGGATCCCGCGGTGGTCGAGACGTTGCGTTCCTGGTGGGGCGACGACGCCGTCGCGCCGGGCGGCGGTATCGACCGGTCGGTGATCGCGGCTCGGATCTTCGGAGACGACGACGCCCGTCGTCGACTCGAATCACTCGTTCATCCAGCGGTGCACCGACTCCGCGAAGCGAGATTCGCCGCCGCTCCGGCGGACGCGGTGGCACTGGTGATCGACGCCCCGCTGCTGTTCGAGGCGGGACTGGACGAAGNCTGCGATGCGGTGTTCTTCGTGGACGCACCGTGGGCGTCGCGGCTCGCTCGCGTCACCGAACACCGGGGCTGGGACGAATCGGAACTTCGGCGACGAGAAGCAGCGCAGCGGCCGATCGAGGAGAAACGACGCCGCGCCACCTGCGTCATCGAGAACGACTCGACCGTCGCCGCCCTCGAGTCCGCGGTCGTCGCGGCATTGCGGAGCGTGACGGGCGACCGTTGACCCGATGCTCCCGAAACCGCCTTTGGAGCCGGTCCGGCCCCATTCACGCCGTCGTGGCCGCGGAGGTTCGCGACGGCGTCCGCCGTCGGGCGATCCTCGACTTCGGCGGGTGATCCAAATTCCGGGTCGGACGCTCCGGTCGCTTGACCTGAGCGGTCCGGCGGATCATCATGCGTCTTCGGGAACCGTTCCGGCGTACCCCGATTCCCACACCAACAACACGCCGCCTGCCGAGCCGTGCTCGAGGATCCGATCGGATCCGCACGGCGTCCCGAGATCNNGATCGGGCCCCAAAGCTCCAAGCGTCGCAGGCCGGCCAATTCAGGTCGTCTACACCATGACAAGCAAGTCCCGTCGTCGTCGCCGCAGCAAGGGCGGCGGTAACTCCTCAGGCAACGGCGCGAGCATCGCGACGGTGACCCTTGCGCCGGGATCCGTTCCCACGGACGAGCAGCTCGAACTCGAAGCCGCGGAACTGGAGAACGAGCTTCAGGAACGCTACGACCTCGCGAAGAAGAAGGACCTGGATCTCGCGAAGCTTCAGAAGCTGACGAATCCCGAGCTCCTCAAGATCGCCAAGAAGGAGAAGATCGCGGACGCCGGCAATCTGCCGAAGCAGAAGCTGGTCTTCGAGGTCCTCCGGAAGCGGGCTGAAAAGGCCGGCTTCATGATCGCCGAAGGCACGCTCGAGATCATGCCGGAAGGCTTCGGGTTCCTTCGCAGTGCGGAGTACAGCTATCTCCCCTGTGCGGACGACGTCTACGTCAGTCCCAGCCAGGTGCGACGCTTCGGTCTCCGTCGCGGCATGGTGGTCAAGGGTCTCATTCGGCCGCCGAAGGAGGCCGAGACGTACTTCGCGATGCTCCGCGTCGAAGAGGTGAATGGTCGCGATCCGAAGATCCTCCACGAACTGCCGACCTTCGAGAATCTGACGCCGCTTCACCCGGACCGTCGCATCCAGCTCGAGATCCCCGACGAGCCCACCCGCATCGAACCGCGGATCATCGACATGGTGACGCCGCTCGGATTCGGCCAGCGGGCGCTGGTGGTCGCGCCGCCCCGCACCGGCAAGACGGTGATCCTGCAGCAGATCACCCATGCGATCGCGAAGAACCACCCCGAGGCCAGGGTGATCGTGATGCTCGTCGACGAGCGTCCCGAAGAAGTCACCGACTTCAAGCGAAACACCCCCGACACCGTGGAGGTGGTCGCCAGCACCTTCGACGAGGAGGCCACGCGCCACATCGCGCTCTCCGAGATCGTGATGGAGAAGGCCCGGCGGATGGTCGAATTCGGCGACCACGTGGTGATCCTGCTCGATTCGATCACCCGGCTCGCGCGAGGCTACAACAACGGCATGTCCGGATCCGGCAAGATCGGTTCCGGCGGCGTCGACAATGCGGCGCTCATCAAGCCCAAGAAGTTCTTCGGTTCCGCCCGCAACATCGAGGATGGCGGCTCGCTGACCATCATCGCGACCGCGCTGGTCGATACCGGAAGTCGGGCGGACGAAGTCATCTTCGAGGAGTTCAAGGGAACCGGCAACGCGGAGCTGCACCTCGATCGCAAGCTGGTGGAGAAGCGGGTCTATCCGGCGATCGACATCGCGGCGAGCGGTACGCGGCGGGAGGAACTCCTCCTCGATCCGCAGGAGCACGAGCTGATCACCCGCCTCCGCAAGGTCGTTTCCGACATGAACGTGGTGGAGGCGATGGAACTTCTGCGGTCACGACTGTCCAAGACCAAGAGCAACGGCGAGTTCCTGATGACGATGAGCATGTGATGATCAGGTGACGAGCGATTTCGCTCCTTCAGGGCGGATTTCCTCCTGATCCGGGCGGTGATGGGAACCGGTCACGGGTCCCGGTACGGATGGGAGAGGGGATCCAGGCCCGTTTCAGCGTCCAGAAGGGGCATTCCCTCTTCGGGACGGGTATCGTCGTTGGCGGGTCCATCGATTGGGTGCATGAAGCAGAACGGAGAGTCGCGTGCGAGCAAACCAGAATCAACGAGGCGTGACGATCGTCGAGATCCTCGCGGTGATCGGGATCATCGTCATCCTGCTGGCGGTCCTTCTTCCCGGACTCGGTACGGTGAATCGCACCGGCGAGCAGGTCACCAGCGAGAACAATCTCCGCCAGATCTTCATGCTCATGACGGACTATTCGACCGACAACCGTGAGATCATCGTTCCGTCGAGCTTCGATTACCGCAACGCCAGCTTCCCGGGAAAGATGCGGTCCGAAAGCCCCGTCGGCGTCGAACCCGTCGTGGGCCCCGTCGCCAGCGGTGAGTTCCCGCCGGGAGACACCTTCCAGAACGTCGGAACGTGGGCGGACATCCTCTGGTCCCGGTCGGACCTCAGTTCGAACGGCATCCTGATTCCGTTCGAGGGCAACTCGAATCCCAACGGATACAACTATCGCTACGACGCGCCCGACCGGGTCGTCTTCGAGTCCGATCCGGGGTTCAAGAACATCCTGCGGTCCACGGTGAAGATGAAGAACACCGCCGGGGGTGAAGAGGCGACGCCGTTCGGCGACGGTGCTCGTGCGAGCGAGGTCGGCCACCCCGGCTACTTCGCAGCGAATGACTGGTTCTCGGTCTGCTGCGCCGATTCGGAGTGGTATTCACGTCCGCAGATCCGATTCCCGGCCCGGTCGGTCTATCTGGTCGATTCGCTCGCGGGCGAGACGATCGCACCGAACGTCGAGGGTTGGGGCGATCCCGGCCAGGGTTACGACACGCAGGTGGACTTCCGCTACATCGGGGACACGTCGCTCTTCCTCACGCTTGATGGCGGTATCCGGGCCGAGACCCGGTTCGTCGACCTCGACGAAGTCGAAGACCGGAAGTACCTGATCAGGGGCCTCGACCGGCGACCTGGCTCGGACCCCAGCCCGTGAACCTCGGGTTTGGTTGAATCGAGCTTCGGGACGCTTGGTGGAGAACCACCCTTCGGCATCGGCAGTGAGGGGCTCCATTCGGTGGAGAGCCGGATTAAGTAGATGAAAGGGCTTTTATTATACGGACCACTCGGCAGGCGTGGCGCTGAGTGCTCGGCTCATGCCTCGTGAGTCACTCGTGGAAAGGAACCCTTGCCTTCCCCCGGGTATTCGGTACAATCCGCGATCCACCGTCCCTCCCGGGACGGTTTTTATTCGGCGTGCGTCGAGCTCTACCGGCGTCCGCTTGTGTGACAAGGTTCACGATCGGTGCGCCACGCATCGAACACGCCACCGTAGCTCAGTGGTAGAGCACACCCTTGGTAAGGGTGAGGTCACGGGTTCAAGTCCCGTCGGTGGCTTCGAGTCGCTTACTCGGAACGGGCTTCGTCCCGTTCCAAATCATGGTCCCGGCTGAGGTGGTCGGGCGCAATCACCGGAGGAACGGCCCACGACGGGTCGGAACTCCAACTGTCGAACGCCGCACGGACACCGGTTGACCCCGACGGCGCTAATTCGGAGATGCCCGCAGATGGCAAAGGAAGTCTTCCAGCGGACCAAGCCGCACGTCAACGTGGGCACCATTGGCCACGTCGACCACGGCAAGACCACGCTCACCGCCGCGATCACCACGGTTCAGGGTGAAAAGGGCCTCGCGAAGCAGATCGCCTATGACGAGGTCGCCAAGGCGTCCGAGTCGGAAGGTCGACGCGACCCCACCAAGATCCTCACTATCGCGACCAGCCACGTCGAGTACGAGTCGGAGAACCGGCACTACGCGCACGTCGACTGTCCCGGTCACGCCGACTACGTGAAGAACATGATCACCGGCGCCGCCCAGATGGACGGCGCGATCCTGGTCGTGTCCGCGTCCGACGGCCCGATGCCCCAGACTCGCGAGCACATCCTGCTCGCTCGTCAGGTCGGTGTGCCGAGGATCGTGGTGTTCCTCAACAAGTGTGACCTCGTCGACGACGAGGAGCTTCTCGACCTCATCGAACTCGAGGTTCGCGAGCTCCTCAGCAAGTACGACTTCCCTGGCGACGACACTCCGGTCATCCGTGGTGCCGCCTACCCGGCGCTGCAGAACCCCACCGATGACGGCAAGAACGCCTGCATCGGTGAGCTCCTCGAGCAGCTCGACACCTACATCGAAGAGCCGGTCCGGGAAACCGACAAGCCCTTCCTGATGTCGATCGAAGACGTCTTCTCGATCAAGGGCCGCGGTACCGTCGCGACCGGTCGTATCGAGCGTGGCGTCATCAAGGTCGGTGACGAAGCCGAGATCGTCGGCCTCGCCCCCGAGACGCTCAAGACCACCATCACGGGTGTCGAGATGTTCCAGAAGACGCTCGACGAGGGTCAGGCCGGCGACAACGTCGGTTGCCTGCTCCGTGGCGTCGAGAAGACCGACATTCAGCGTGGCCAGGTGCTCTGCAAGCCGGGAAGCATCAAGCCCCACACCAAGTTCGAAGGCCAGGTCTACGTCCTGACCAAGGAGGAGGGTGGCCGTCACACGCCGTTCTTCTCCGGCTACAAGCCGCAGTTCTACTTCCGGACCACGGACATCACCGGCAAGCTCACCCTCATGGGTGGTGCCGAGATGTGCATGCCCGGCGACAACGTCGAACTCGAGGTCGACCTCGAGGGCAAGGGCGTCGCGATGGAAGAAGGCGTGCGGTTCGCGGTTCGTGAAGGCGGCCGAACCGTGGGTTCGGGCGTCGTCACCAAGATCGTCGAGTGACATCGAGTCGACCGGTGATCGGGGTCCGGCCTTTCGGCCGGGCCCCGGCACCGACTCGACCTCAGGCGGGGACCATCCGGTTCCCGATTCGTTCGAGCGAGACCCCAGAAGGGTGATGCAGCAATGGCCAAAAGAGCAACCGATCGCGAGTTCGTCTGGCTTCAGTGCACCGAAACCGGTGAAATGAACTACCGGACCAACATCCGCGTCAAGGGCGGCATCGACGAGAAGGTCAAGGAGGGCTTCATGAAGTACTCCCCCTCTCTTCGCAAGCACACCCTCCACAAGATCAAGCGGAAGTGATCCGCGGGCACCGTTTCGGCGGGCCTCGGTTCGACCTCCTACGCCAGTAGCTCAATTGGCAGAGCAGCGGATTCCAAATCCGCAGGTTGAGTGTTCGAGTCACTCCTGGCGTGTTGCCAAACGGGAACCCAGAATTCGATCCGGGTTCCGATCCACTCTCGTCCACAGTTGGGAACACGACGATGTCCACCGCGATCTACAAGAAGGGCCAGGGCTACTGGACCCGCCAGATGTCCACCATCGCGGGCGGTGTGATGATCCTGCTCGGTGCGATGTGGATTTCCGACTTCTTCAAGAACACGGACTGGTTCGATCTCGATCCGGTCTACTTCCGTGCAGCCTCCGGCGTCCTCTGGGTGGGGATCTTCGGTTCGCTGCTCTACTACTTCATCTGGCTGAAGCCCCGGTCCGTCGACTTCCTCGTCGCGACCGAATCAGAGATGAAGAAGGTCAACTGGTCCTCCCGCCGCGAAGTGGTGGGATCGACGATCGTGGTCGTCGCCCTGTCGGCCGGCATCGCCGGTTTCTGCAAGGTCTGGGACCTGGTCTTCGTCACGTTCTTCAGCGCCATCAAGGTGCTCGATACCCCCACCTGATCGCGTCGCTTTCGTTCGTTCGATGGTCCGTGGGAAACGAGGAAAACGCATGACCCTTTCCGATGAAAAGCCCGCCGAGGGCGAGCACGAGACGCCCGCCGAGCAGGTGGCTGCAGAGGACGCCGGTACGCCGGAATCCGAGGCCCCCAAGGCGAACGACGAGCCGGTGGAGACCACCAAGAAGCGAACCCTGGCGTCCGGCCGCGAAGCGACCACGCTTGCCGGCGGGCCGACGCTCGAGAACTTCGGCGGCGTCGCCACCCATCGAATCGTGAGCGAGGAACCCGACCGACCGGCGGCGACGACCCCGGCGCCGACGGCCGACGGTGAGACCGCGCCCGAAGGCGGATTCGATCCGGCCGCGGACATGCCCATGTACCGGCCCGGCTTCGACTGGTTCGTCCTCCGGGTCGCGAGCAACAAGGAATCGGGCGTCCGCGAGACGTTGCTTCGCAAGGTCCAGATCGAAGGCATGGAGCATCTCGTCGGCCGCATCATGGTGCCGACCGAGAAGACCCAGTCGATCAAGGGCGGCGTGAGCAAGGTCACCGAGACCAAGCTGTACCCCGGCTACGTGTTCGTCGAGATGTCCCTTGAATCCGACGGTCGCATTCCCCAGGACGTCTTCTTCCTCATCAAGGAGACGACCGGCGTCGGCGACTTCGTCGGCACCGCGGGTCGTCCCACGCCGATGGCGGCGCACGAGGTGGAGAAGATGCTCTTCGACTCGCGGAAGCCCGACGAAGCACCGCAGGTCAAGATGGAATTCGAGCCCGGCGATCCCGTCACCATCAAGGAAGGTCCCTTCGAGAACTATGAGGGAACAGTGGACGAAGTCATGCCCGACAAGGGCCTTGTCCGCGTCCTCGTCACGATCTTCGGCCGACAGGCGCCGGTCGAGCTCGAGTACTGGCAGATCGCCAAAGCCGAGGAGTAGATCGGCACCACACTTCTTCCGGCAGGCCTTGCGGTTCGGGGTCGCGTGCGGGTCGCCGTTCCGGGAAGGGCGACCGATACACCGGACAGGCCTCCAGGAGCCCTCCCATGCATCGAATCACTCGTCGTCTCGTCGGCCTCGTTGCGATCTCCGTGACGTCCCTCGGCGGTATCGCGTGTACGCCGTATGCGACTTTCCCTTCGGACGGTGGCTCCGTGGTCCTCACGCCGGGCGTTTATCCCGTTCCGCAGTTGATGGGCAAGGGGCTCTCCGAGACCTACGCTCGAACCGTGGGTGATCTCGCCCTCGTGGGCGGCTCGGATGCGGATGTCGAAGCGACGCCACCGCCGCTGATCTACGCACTGCCGCCAGGTGTCAACAAGCGCGATTGGCGGCAGGTCGGGATTCTCACGGAGGTCGAATCGGCCCGCGAGGTCACGATCGCCGACATCGAAGCAGGGCTGCCGGTCTGGGAGATCAAGCAAGTCCGGGTTCGTTCCAACCGAGCCGAGGTCGACGTCGTCTACCCCAGCAACGGGGACCTCTACCAGCTTGCCACGCTCGTCTACCTTTCCGAGCCATTCAGGGCCTACCAGTTCGACGTCTTCCAGCGATGGCTGATTCCCGCTGATCGACCGCGATGCGAGAGCCCCGTCGAGATGGGACGCATCGCCGCGGAGGAGGCGGCGGCGGACGCTGCTGCCGCCGCGGCGCAGGAAGCCGCCGACCAGGCTGAAGCCGAGCGAGTCGCGTCCGAGAATGCGGATGCCGACGTGGAGACGGAAGACGTGGGTTCCGAGTGAGCCCGTCCACCCCTGGTGATGAATTCACCGGGGTGGGGCGTCCGCGTACGGAATCCATCCACCCGGGGACGACGAATCTACGGTGAAGGAATTCTCCGCATGAACGCCCCCCAATCGATGAACGAAGGCATTTCGCGACGAATCGTGGTCGGGATCACCGGCGCGAGCGGCGCGGCATATGCCGTCCGCGTCATCGAGCTCCTCGCGGAACGGAACGTCGAAGTCCACGTTGCCTGCTCGAACCTCGGAAAACGACTTCTCGCCGAGGAGGCGGGAATCACGAAGCTCGATGCGGATGCACTCAGCGGGGGACGGGGCGAACGACTGGTGATGCACCCCGGCAACGACGTCGGTGCGGCCTGTGCGAGCGGTTCCTTCCGGCACGATGGCATGGTGGTCGTTCCCGCCTCGAGCAACACCCTCGCGAAGATCGCCCACGGGATCAGCGACAACCTCGTCCAACGTGCGGCTCAGGTCACGCTCAAGGAGCGTCGACCGCTGGTGATCGCCCACCGGGAAAGCCCGATCGGTCTCACGGAGATCGAGGCCATGCGGAAGGTGACCGAGGCGGGGGCCATCGTCGCCCCGCTTGCACCGGGTCTCTATCTCCAGCCGAAGTCCGTGAGCGATCTGATCGATTTCATGGCGGGTCGTCTGCTCGATCTGCTCGGTGTCGACCACGAGCTTCCGATTCGATGGGACGAGCATCTTGCCGGACAGCGAGAAAAGAAGGCCGACAATCGTTCGACGCCCCGATAATCACGCTCGGTTCCTTCAATCAGGAAAACTCGCACAAATCCACCAGAGTGATTTGCTCCGACTCGGCTGCGTGGCACGATTGAGTGTTCAGGAGGCAGACTCCGCGGCTCGTCCGCCGGCAGTCTCTCCCGAAGCAGGGAGTTCGGGGGCGTAGAGGGAAAGGGATTCCACTACGACAACCTGATTCATGTCGGGCCTGCATTGAAGCGGTCTCGACATCTGGCGAGGCTATCCCTCGTTGCGGCGTTGTGCCGTGGACCTTCGGGTTCCGGGCGTTCGCAATGAGTACGAGGGAAGAAGATTCCCTCTGCCCCGGCCGCCTTGATCAGGCGCAATCTTGATCAGGGCGGCCTCTTTTTTCGTAGCGCTGCGACAGGCCCGCAAGGGGCCTGCCTGGCTTTCCTGATCTCCGTCGGCGCCGCGTGGTTCCTCGCATTCGCTCGAAACGACGGCGGCGCAGGCCGGTGCGATCGCTGATGTTCCAAGCGGCTTCGAGTCCGCTGCTTCAGGCACGTAAGGAGCCGGTGTGGCTTTCCTGATCTCGGTCGGCGCCGCGTCGAGCCTTGCGATCCGCCGGATGAACCTTCGCATCGAGCATTCTCTGTTCCACGGCGTCCGCGGATCTGGTGGACGGCCAGATCGAGTTCAGTTTCGAATTCGATGAGTATCCCGGACTCGACTTTCCCCTGTTGACCAACTTCTTCGTGGACGCTTCCTACGACGACGGTGAAGGCACGTTCCAGGTTCCGGCCGGAAGCGGATCGGTCTACATCGTCGCGGGGGACTTTTCCGGCACGAGAGATCAGACGTGGCTTCCGATAGCACCCCCGACCGTGATCGATGCATTCGAAGCCGAATTCGTCATCTTCGACATGCCGTAGGACTACGGTGACATGCGGATCGAGCTGGCGGGCGACGTCGAGTGGAATCCTCTCTTCAATCAATGGTCAGGCAGCGTCACGGGGACGGCAAGTCCGTACACGCCGTTCGGGGCCGGCGGAAGTCCGTTGTCCGGAACCTGGTCCGCACAGATCGTTTCCGCGCCCGGTGCCATCGCACTGCTCGGTCTCGGCGGACTGGCTCGCCGTCGTCGCCGGGCTTGAACGTTCAACGACGCGAACCGTCTCGACCCTGAAGAACACGAACCCCGCAGACGCCCTTGGCGGCTGCGGGGTTTTCTTTTCGACGGAGAGAAGATCCGTTCGAGCTGATGATCGATCGACTCACGTTCCGCGCCGGTGGTGGAGGAGTCCACCGGAACCGAACGACCAGCGGAGGCGGCCGGGCCGCTTCCGCTGGTTCGAATCAAGCGTGCCGCACGAATGGTCTCGGCACCCCCCGGTGTCCCGTCCGTCGCACGCCACCTCGCGGAGCGTCGGACGCCGCTCGATCAGTTCGGGTGAATCGGGGGCGGTCTCACCACCTCCGGGTTCTTCCGCGACCTCCCATGCAGGTCGACGATCAGCTCCGTCGCCACCGTCATGCGGTCGAAGGATCGAGATCCTGCGGTTCGCGGCGTGGTCGGGTTGATGGTCATCCGGCACTTCCTTTCCCAAGAACAGATTCTTGTACGGGGTTGAACGGACATCCACTGCTACGACGCCCCGCAAGCCGCGTTCGCGATCTCGTTGATTTCTCGTTCGGATCTTCGACGGCCGAATCGAAAACCCCAGCCGGCGTCGGGGTCAGCGGCGCATTGAAAAACCAGACGAAGCCGCTTCGGCATGCGACGTCGTCTGGTCTTCAATCGCGGTCTCAGGTCGTGCCGGGTTCAGCCGGGGCACGAACCCCACGCCGCCAGCAGCAGACCGATGTCTTCGCCGCCGACGGTTCCGTCGCCGCCGAGGTCGGCCGGAACACCGGTCTCCCCCCATGCGGCGAAGACCAGGCCCAGATCCGCCCCGTTGACCTGCCCGTCGTCGTTCAGGTCGCCGATGCAGGCCGGTTGCGTCGGGGCGATCGCGTAACCCGGTCGCGGATTGTCCAGGAACCATTCGACGAGACGATTTCGATAGTTGTTCGCGAACGTCGCACCGTGAGACCCGAAGATCCCGCGCCAGTGCTGCACGGTCGATCCGTACCGGCCGTCGGGCCAGTCGAGCACCTGGGCCATGCTGTACGGCACCGCGAGATCGAACGGCACGATCGATTCGAGCATCTCGCCTTCGCCCGTCGTCTGATTCATGAATATCCACGAACTCACGGTCGCGATGGCGCCCGGATACGGGCGTGGAAGTCCGGGGTAGCACGTCCCGGAGAAACCGGTGTCGAGCCCACCGGCATAGAGGCACGACTGGTCGCCCATGTCGTGGGTGTGCAGGACGTTGGTCGGCCAGACTCCGTTGCAGTTCTCGGGATCCATGAACGTCACACCCGCGTAGGTCGCGACCGCGGCGATCGGCTGGGGCGGAATGATGTCGCCCGAGGGATCGGCGTCGGTGTCGGGATATCCGTAGAAGCCGTAGTTCCCGTTTTCGCAGGCGAGTCGGTGACACATGTAGCCGCCGTTCGAGTACCCGTAGACGTAGACGCGATCCTCATCGACGTTGTACTGCGTCTTGAGGTACGCGATCAGGTTGTTGAGATAGGTCGCGTGGTCCGGGGCGCCGTCGCCGACTTCGTCGTAGGTGTCGGGCGTGAACCAGTTGTAGGCGCAGCAGTTCGGGGTGGCGTTCCAGTATCGCCAGTACGCCCAACTCCCGACGTCGGCGCAGGTGGCGTTGTTCGGCGTATCGCGGGCGCCGTTGGGAAGGGCGTAGATCCAGCCCGTGTCCCGCGGCGGACCGCCCTTGTCGGGGGTGTGGGTCACCGGCCAGTTGCGAAGTCCGGGGTAGTACTCGAAGCCGTCGTAGCTTTCGGGCCAGAGTCGGAGCCAGAACTCCTCTTCACCGACCCCGCTGTCACCGTACGGTCCGTTGGAGTGCAGGTAGATCATGAGGGGCGACGGGACGTCGGGGTCGTAGGCCCCGGGCGTCCCCACGTCGTCGTTGGTCCAGACCGGAACCTCGGCGTAGGGGAACATCTCCCAGCACGCCCAGTCGTAGCCGCAGGATTCCTGCTGGGCGTGGACGGCCGCAAACGGCGTCAACATCGCGAGGGCGAGTACGGTCGAGTGCATGATTCGATTCATGGGTCGATCTCCGGGTCGAATTGGGGTCGAGGACGCGGACCAGCCTACGCGATGCCACGCCGATTTCCCGAGTGAATACAGCAAAGAACGGAGCGAGTTCCGCGAGGAAGCGACAAACGGCCGGGAAGGCCGTTTTCTCGCCGGCCACTCCGCTTGTTCCGACTCCAAAAGCCAGGAACCCCGCGAGCATCGATGATGCTCGCGGGGTTCTTGGTTTGCTGTCTGTCGCCCCGCGATCATCTCGACCGCCGCTCCGACTCAGTAGCTCTTCGCCCAGACCACCCGCTTCGCACTCGGTTCGCCGGTGAACGGACAGGTGCCGGGTCGGCCTTGGTCGTCGCAGAGCTTCTGGCCGTCGAGGGGGATGCAGCGGACCGTCACCGCGAGGTCGTTCTTGATCCGCTCCTCGAGTTTCGGGTCGCCGTTGAAGTGGGCCATCACGAAGCCCGCATGAATCGGGGCGGTCTCGTGGTCCGCGGTCTCGGGCGTCTTGAAGAACTCGTAGAACGCCTCCTCGGTGTCGATGACGTGGGTGTGTTCCTTGCGGAACGCCTTCGCCCGCGCGAACAGACCGTCCTGGATCTCCTGCAGGATGTCCGCGGCCTGTTCCACGAACTCCTCGAGCTTGAGACTCTGCTTGTCCTTCGGTCCCTTGTCGCGACGGGCCATGAAGACATTGCCTTCCGCGACGTCGCGGGGCCCGACCTCGAGCCGGATCGGCGCACCCCGCTTGATCCACTGCCAGGTCTTGTCGCCGCCGCGGAGGTCGCGGGTGTCGTATTCCACTTCGATCACCCGGCCGCCGTAGACCTTGGTCTTCAGGGCTTCGATCAACTTGTCGCAGAACGCCGTGACCTCGTCCTTCGACTCGGCCTTGTGGAGGACGGGCTGGATGATGATGTGCGCGGGCGCGACCATCGGGGGACAGATCATGCCGTCGTCGTCGGCGTGGGTCATGATCGTGCCGCCGATCAGTCGGGTGCTTACGCCCCAGCTGGTGGTCCAGCAGAACTCGCGGTTGCCTTCGTCGTCCTGGAACTGGATCTCCTGGGCCTTCGCGAAGTTCTGCCCGAGGAAGTGACTGGTGCCGGCCTGCAGCGCCTTGCGGTCCTGCATCATCGCCTCGATGCACCAGGTCTCGACGGCGCCGGGGAAGCGTTCACCTTCGGTCTTCTCACCCCGGATCACCGGCATCGCGAGCCAGTTCTCCGCGAAGTCCGCGTAGACGTCGAGCATCTGCATCGTCTCGACCTTGGCTTCCTCGTCGGTGGCGTGGGCGGTGTGGCCCTCCTGCCAGAGGAACTCCGCGGTGCGCAGGAAGAGCCGCGTCCGCATCTCCCAGCGGACGACGTTCGCCCACTGGTTGATCAGCAGGGGAAGATCGCGGTGACTCTGGATCCACTTGGCGAAGGTCGCGCCGATGATCGTCTCGCTGGTGGGCCGGACCACGAGGGGCTCTTCGAGTTCACCCGCGGGCACCAGGCCGCCGTCGGGACCCGCCTCGAGGCGGTGGTGCGTGACCACCGCGCACTCCTTGGCGAAGCCGTCGACGTGCTCGGCCTCCTTCTCGAGGAAGGAGAGGGGGATGAACAGCGGGAAGTAGGCGTTCTTGTGGCCGGTCGCCTTGAACATGCCGTCGAGGCCCCGCTGGACGTTCTCCCAGATCGCGTAGCCCCACGGCTTGATGACCATGCAGCCGCGGACCGGGCTGGTCTCGGCGAGATCGGCGGATTTCACCACCTGCTGGTACCACTCCGCGTAGTTCTCTTCGCGGGTGGGGGTGATGGCGGTCTTGGGCTTGCCGCCCTGCTGCTTTTGCTTCGGCTTCTGGCTCATGGTCCGCAAAGGGTACCGAGGACCGCCCCTCGGGGAGTCCGTCCGGGTTTCGGGTTGCTACCTTCACGGTGATGCCGACCCCGCCTCCATCCTCGACCTGGCACCTCGTCGGTGGTGGTGCCATCGGCATGGCGCTCGCCCACCGGCTGTACGCGACCGGGGAGCCGGTCCGGCTGGTCACCCGGACGCCATGCCCGGATCCGGTGGAACTGGTCTACCGCGACGGCGACGGGCCGCCGGTGACCTGGTCGTGTCCGACGACGTCGCCGAGCGAGGAATCACCCGCCGCCGGACGGACCGTGCACCGATTGGTGGTCGCGACCAAGGCCTATTCGGTGGGCGACGTGCTCGACGCCTGGGGCCCGCGGCTCGCACCCGGAGCCCGGGTGTTCTTCCTCCAGAACGGCACCGGGTTTCGACGGCCCGGCGATCTTCCCGAGGGCGTTCACGCCCTCGACGCCGTGAACACGGGCTTCGCAGCCTTCCGGTCCGGGGAACGCACCGTCAAGCAGACGGGCGATGAACCGTTTCAGATCGGAGATGTGATCGGTCGAAGCGCGCCTGCGTTCGATTCGATCATCGATGATCTCGATCACCTCAATCGGGCCGGAATCGAGGCCGTCTGGACGCCATCGATCCGGGAGCATCAATGGCTGAAGATCGCCGCGAACGCCGTGATCAATCCGCTCACCGCGATCTACGGATGCCGGAACGGCGTCCTGCTGGATCGCGCGGAGACGTCGGACCTCGTCGATTCCCTCTGTGTCGAGAACGATCGCGTCCTCGAGGCGCTCGGGTTCGGGGCGGCGAGCCGGGGACTTCTGGAACGAACCCGACACATCATCCGGGCGACCGCCTCGAACGTGTCCTCGATGCTCACCGATCTGAATCGTGGAGACGGGCGGAGCGAACTCGACTACATCAACGCCGCGTTGATTCGAGCGGCGACCGATCATGACGTCGAGGTTCCGGTCAATCGGTCGATACACGACCGGGTCGCCGAGCGGTTCGCCGCCTGCCGGTCCCGATGACTCGGATCACTCGATCCGGTGGCTGGTCCTCGAATCCCGACTGGTACCATCAAGGCCGAACCACCGACCTGGAGATCCCCACCGTGTCCGCGCTTCGCGTCATCGCCGACGACATCAAGATCGCCCACTCGATCTTCGCCCTTCCGTTCGCGGTGCTCGCGGCGGCGATGGCGGCGTTCGCGGCGGGTGACGGCCGAATCGACTGGACCGATTTCGCCGGCCGGCTGGTGCTGGTGGTGATCGCGATGGTCTTCGCCCGGACCGCGGCGATGCTTGCGAACCGGATTCTCGATCGCCGAATCGACGCGGAGAACCCCCGAACCGTTGGTCGGGCGATTCCGTCGGGACGATTGTCGACCCGGTCCGCGGTGATCGCGTTCGTGGTCTCGTCGCTCGTCTTCGTGGTGATCGCGGCCCTGTTCGGCGTCTTCTACGGGAACTGGTGGCCCGTGGTGCTCGCGGTGCCGGTGCTCGGTTGGATCACCGCGTACGGACTCTTCAAGCGATTCACCTGGATGTGCCACCTCTGGCTCGGGGCGAGCCTGGCCCTCAGCCCGATCGCCTCCGCGATCGCGGTCGACCCGGCGGCGCTCGGGTCGCCGCCGATCTGGTTGCTGGCGGGCATGGTGCTCTGCTGGGTGAGCGGCTTCGACGTGATCTATGCCTTGCAGGACGTCGACGTCGATCGCCGGGACGGGCTCAACAGCATCCCGGCGCACTTCGGCGTGGACGGGGCGTTGCGGATCGCACGGCTTCTTCACTTCTTCGCGGCGATCCTGCTCTTTGCCGTCTACCGGACGGAAGCCGCGTTCGGTGGTGTCTTCCTCGCGGCGGCGATCGTGGTGGCGATCCTCCTCGTCCTCGAGCATGCGACGGTGCGTCGATGGGGGACCACCCGCATGGCGATCACCTTCATGACCATCAACGGCGTGGTCAGCATCGTCGTCGGGATCGCGGGGATCGCCGAACTGACGGTGCTTGCGCCGTGAGTCGGAGTGGGGTGCCGAGCGCGACGCCGATCGCTCCGGACCGCCCGGTGTCGGCCGAGTTCCGCCGGGTGCTCGTCGACGAACTGCGCCTCGCGATCAACGCGTGCGATTCGCACGGTTCGTGGGAGGTCCGGCGGCGGAGCGAAGCGATTCGGCGGACCCGCAAGGCGTTGAAACGATTCCGCGCGGTGCTGGACCTCGTCAAGGGATCCGTTCCGGAGGAGGGACACGAAGCGCTGCGGGTCGCGGCTCGGGATTTCGGCCGACGGCTTTCGCCGCTTCGGGATCGGGACGTGGTACTCGACCTGCTCGATGATCTCGGTGAGCAGGTCACCGGGCGTCGCCGCCGCGAGGCGGTTCGGATGACCGCGGCAGTGCTCTCGGCCGCGAAGGCCTTGCCGACCACCCGCGACCATCGGGAGGATGAAGCGGTCATCGACGAGGTTCGGGATGGTCTCGAGGAACTCGTGATCCGGCTCGGGTCGATCGACTTCGACGCGGTCGATCGAGCTTCCGTGATCGATCGATTCGATCGGGCCTGGCGACACGTCCGGCATCGGTTTCACGACGACGTGGATGAAGATGACGACCTTTCCAGACTTCATGAGAACCGGAAGCGGGTGATCCGACTGCAACTCGGACTCGCGGCGATTCGTGGCGTGAATCCCCGGTCGATCCGCCGCGATGTTCGTGCGCTGAAACAGGTCGCGGGATCGCTGGGGCGTGATCGGGATCTCGCGATGCTGGAGGCACTGGTCGCCGAGCACGGTGATCGATTCCCGGATGCCGATGCGCGACGACGGGTCGAGAACGAGATCGCCACGCGACGACGACGTCTTCAGCGGGATGCGATACGATCCGGCCGGGACGCCTCGCGTCGATCGCCCTTGAAATTCCGCAAGCGGCTCGAGAAGTGGTGGTCGAAGGGTGCGAGCGAAGGCGGAGCTCAGGTCGCGAAGAGCTGAGCGGGGTCCTTGAACGCCTTGAACTCGAGGGCGTTGCCGCTGGGATCGAGCAGGAACATCGTCGCCTGCTCGCCCGGGAGTCCTTCGAAGCGNAGATACGGNTCGATCACGAACCGGANNNCGGCGNNCTTNAGNCGNTCGGCGAGATCGTGCCANGNGTTCCANTCGAGGACGAGCCCGAAGTGCGGGACGGGGACGTCGTGGCCGTCGACCGCGTTCGCNTCACCGTCGTCTACACCGTCACCNTCGGCGGGTGCCNCGGGGTCGGCGCGGTCCACCATGTGGGCGACGATCTGGTGTCCGTGAAAGTCGAAGTCGATCCAGCGATCNCTCGANCGTCCCTCGGCGCANCCGAGGAGTTCGCCGTAGAACCGGCGGCTGGATTCGAGGTCACGGACCGGGAANGCGAGATGGAAGGGGGGAAGGCTCACGAGGCGATGTCCGCGGAGGGGGTCGTCGCNGGATCGACTCGCGGGAAGAGGGCGATCTTCTCGGTGTGGGCGCCTTCGAGGGTGCCGCCCCACAGCGNCGCCNGGTCGAGATNGCCGCGGCTNGGATCGAGGTCGCANCCGAGGGCCGGCCAGAGGGTCTCCATCCGGCCGGGAATCACCGGCCAGAGCAGCACNGACGCGATNCGAACCGCNTCGATGCANCGGGCGAGNATCGACGCGAGTTCNTCGCGACGGNNTTCGTCCTTGGCCACCTTGAAGGGCTCGGTNGCGTTGATGAANGCNTCCACGGTNCGNAGCAGGCCGATGCCCGCNTCGCAGGCGTCGTCGAGGGCGAAGTNNGCCATCGCNNCNCGCCANTTCGCGACNGNGGTGNNNGCGNNNCCNGCGAGNTCCCAGCCCGGGAAGTCGAAGCCGGTGTCCGCNGGGACGATCCCNTCGAAGTACTTGCCNAGCATCGCNGTGGTNCGNCTNGCGCAGTTNCCGACGGTGTTCACCAGATCGGTGGTGTAGGTCTCGTGGAAACCCGTGGCCTGGAAATCGGCGTCGGTNGCGCCGAGCGGGCCGTTGTTGACCATGTACCACCGCCAGGCGTCGAGGCCGTAGACGTCGACGTATCGCTCGATGGTCGGGAGNTCGATGAAGTTNCCGAGGGACTTCGACATCTTCTGGCCTTCNCTGATCCAGAACGAGTGGGCGTAGACGCACGCGGGTTGCGGCAGTTCGAGNGCCATCAGNACCGCGGGCCAGATCACCGCGTGGAACCACAGGATCTCCTTGCCGATCACGTGGTACGCGGCCGGCCAGTGACGATGTCGATCCGACGCNTCGTCCGCGAGTTCGAGGGCGGTGGCGTAGTTCAANANGGCGTCGATCCACACGTAGATCACGTGTTCCTCGTCACCCGGAAAGGGGATGCCCCANCTGAANTTGGTGCGGGTGATCGGGACGTCCTGAAGGCCGCCGCGTAGTCGGCCGAGGACTTCGTTGCGTCGGGCGTCGGGCTTCACGAAGCCCGGATTGGTTTCGAACAGCGCCTCCAGTCGTTCCTGGTACGCGCTGAGCTTGAAGTAGTAGTTCCGTTCGTTCGCCCGTACCAGCGGCTTGCCGGAGATGGGACTCTTGAAGTCGCTCTCCTTCGCCTTGGTCTCGGTGACATACTCCTCCTGTCCTTCGTCGTACCACCCCTCGAACTCGCCGAGGTAGACGTCGCCGGTGTCGAGGAGTCGCTTCACGAGGGCTTGGACCTGTCGCTCGTGTCGAGGCTCGGTGGTCCGGATGAAGTCGTCGTTGGTGAGGTTGAACATCCCCATCACCTTCTGGAACTCCGCCGCGTTCTCGTCGGCGAGTGCCTGCGGCGCGATGCCTCGAGCTTCGGCCGACTTCTCGACCTTGGCGCCATGTTCGTCGGTGCCGGTCAGGAAGAAGACGTCCCGTCCCTCGAAACGCATCGCCCTCGCCCAGACGTCGCACAGCGTGGTGGTGTACGCGTGTCCGATGTGGGGTCGATCGTTGACGTAGTAGATCGGCGTCGTGATGTACGCGGGCGCGGATGTGGTCATGGGGTGTGGATTGTAGTGGAGCCTTCGAGGCGGTCCGGCGGCCTGAAAACCGCGGCCTCGGATTTCCGCTCGACGACGGGGGCATTCGATCGCCATTGAAAGGTCTAGGATGGTCGAGAATGCTCTCCCGTCCCTTGAAACATCCGTCCTCGACCCGTCTTCGCTCGGGGCGTCGAACCCGGGGTGCGGCCCGGGTCTCGCTTCCCGCGGTGCTCGCCGCGCTCGCGATGGTCGCCGCGTCCGTGCTCTTCGGGATCTACGGTCCACGCATGCAGCAGCGGGGGGTCCGGGTCGCGGGAACCCCGCTTGCCGATCTGATCAAGGCCGTCTCGAGATCCGCAGCGAGCTACTCGCCCCCGAGATCCGCCCGTCTCGCGGATGGCGACGAAGGGGTGGATGCGGATGGCACGGGTGGTGGCGGACCATCCGGTGCGGTCCGAACCGCGATCGAGGATTTGGCGGAGGTGCTCGGCCCGGGGGTCGAGCCACCTTCGTTCGCAACGCTGGACCTCGCCCTCGTCGGATCGACGATCGAGCGGAATCTGGCCGGTGCGAGTGGCGTTCGCCTCGTGTACGAGTCCGACCGTTCCGGAGGCCGGGTCTTCCTCTTCGAAGTGCGGGATGCGATGCAGTTCACGCACTTCGATTCCCAGGGGCGGTACCTCCCCCTGCTCTCGGGCACCAGGATCGAGGAGGAACTCGAGCTCGGACCGACCCGGCTCGGCCTCGTCATCCTCGGTTTCGAGGACCGGGCCACGGTGATTATCGCCATCAACGTCGAAACCGCGGTCGATGTGGCGGATGCCATCCGCCCGGTGCTGCGGCCCGAGGAATCCTCCGTTGAATCGAGGGGCTCCGAGCTATCCTGAGGAGGGTCGATCGGCCGATGAACAGGGACGGTTCAGCCCGTCGTCGTCGCCGATACCGGACCGCAGGCTTCCCAGATGATTGGAATCAACAAGATGACCACGACGCCCCGTCGTCCTCGTATTCGATCGACCCCGAAGATCCGCGATCTCGCCGTCGCTTGCATCACGCTGGCAATGGGTGCGAGCCAGGTCGATGCCGCACCGCAGCGCATGGGCGGCAAGCGGCTCGGCGGGCAACAGATCGGCGGCTCATCGGCCGGCCGGGCGCTGAGCGCACCCAGCGGAAACCGTCCGAACGGCCAGCTCGGTCGGGACGCCCTCGGCTCGGGCAATGCGCTCGACAGCAATCTCGAAGTGGGTTCGGGCGGTCGAAACGGCTATTCCCCGCGGGCGGCGGCCTTCAGCTACCAGGCGATACAGGCTCGGAATCTCGTGGTGACCAACAACGTCGCCGGCGGGCGGGGCTTCCGAAGCGATCCGGCCTTCCTCGGGGGAGTCGGATACCTCGCGCCACGTGATTTCCGCGGCGCGCTGGGCGGCGATGCCAATTACGGCTTCGAACGGGATTCCTCGCTGGGCAGCCTCGACTTCCTGATGAGCGATCGGCGACTGGATCCATACGACGCCGCGAGTTCGAACACGTTCCAGTTTCGCCGCGACTTCACCGGGCTGCCCGAGGTCAACAATTCGTTCCAGGCCCAGCGGCTCGATGATTCCCAGATTCGACTGGATCGGGCGAATTCCGCGATGACCTCGGGGTCCCTGCTGACGACCGCGGCGGCCCCGGAGGACGCGGAGATCGTTCGTGACGCGCAAGGCCGTCAGTTCCACCAGATCCATTCCTCCGTGGAGGGGATCAAGGTCCGTGGGTTGAGCGATGGGATTCCGGTCGACTCGATCTATGAACGCGCCATGGCGAACTCCGATCGCGACGCGGTCTCGGTTCGGCCGTTCCGGTCGCCCTGGGAGGATCAGGACGGAAATCGCATCAAGCCGGACGAGCAGTTGAAGGGGCGAATCTCGGACGGCAGCGGCAGTGGTAATTCGTACGATTCGATCGTGCGACGCGTCGAGGCGAACTACAAGGGTCGTGAGGACGTGAATATCGACAGCAGCGGCGGACTCTCGCTGCGTGATCGGCGTCGACAGGTCGAAGCGCGGATCTCCCGACCGCGCATCGGAACGTTGGAGGATGTCCGTCCCTCGGACCGTTCGAGCAGTTTCCAGGGCTTCAGTCGTCCCGACGCACGACCGGAGGCCGGAATCGGGCCGGATTTCCAGCGTTCGACGACCGATCTTCCGGCTGACGGCATGGAGGATGAGAATGCCGCCGACACCACCGAGCCCGTCTCGGAATCACCCGATGCGAGTTCCGGATCGGCTCGGAAGCTGCGGTCGCCCGAAGATCTCTACAACATCTACCAGCACCGGACGCTGGTGGGCGGGGTCGGCGACGAACAGTTCTCGGCGCGGGCGGCCGAACTCGTGGAGCAGGCGGGCAGATACATGGTGAAGGGACGTTACGCCCGAGCCATGGACCGTTTGAAGGATGCGTTGCGATACGCACCGGGGAATCCGTTGATCGAAGCGGCGCTGGCGAACGCCCAGATCGGGTTCGGTGCCTTCTTCTCGGCGGAGCTCACCCTCGGGCGACTCTTCCAGAATCACTTCGAAGTCGCGGGTGCGGTGTTCGCCGGTGAGGACCTGATTCCGAACCGCACGAATCTCCTCCTGAACGCCGAGGACCTTCGCGAACTGATCGCGACCCGGCAGCAGAGCGGATCGCGTTCGGCGGGCGGACTGGGGCTCGTGCTCGCCTACATCGGTTGGCAGCTCGACGACCGATCAATGGTCGACGACGGGCTCGACCTGATGCAGGGATCGAGGCGAGCGGGTCTCTGGGAGGGTCTCAGCGTCGTCTGGCGCGACGATGCATCGGCGGATGACGAGAAGCCGAAGCCCGAGCAGGCCGACTGAGGACCGGTAAGACTCGTTCTGCCATCGCGATCCCCGGCCGATTCCGCCGCGTGCGGTGCGTTTGCTGGACTCGACTTCGAGGTGACGCCGATGACGAAGGCATGAGCCTTTTCGGCGTACCTCCAGAGATTTCAGCACTTCAGGCCACGCAGGCGCAACGCGAGGCCGCGAAGGCCAGGGATCGATCGCGCTTCGCCTCGGAACGTGGCCGACGAACCGACGAGGATCCGGCGAAGTTCCGAGTCTCGGAACTCGGGGATTCCGCGGAGATCCGCGGCCTCGACGAAGAGGATTCGAACGGTGATGAACGAGGTCGTCGTCGTCGCGAGTCCCACCAGGAGGAGCTGGCTTCACGGCAGCCGAAGCCCGGCGACGCCGACGAAGATGCATCCCACATCGACATCACGGCCTGACCACGACGCCGCGGCGATGCTCAGGGGCCGCGTCGTTGGAGGCCTCGAGCGCTTCGGACGCCCAGGCTGCGGTGGATGCGGAGCGTCGCATCCGACTTGTTCAAGGTGTAGAAGTGGATTCCATCGACGTCATGATCGAGAAGATTCCGGCACTGCTCGGTCGCCCAATGAAGTCCGATCTCCGAGACGGCGTCTTCATCGTCCCGCCCCGCCCGGGCGAGCGAGCGTTGAAGTGACGCCGGGAACACCGTACCCGCGGCCAGGCCGGCCATTCTCGTGACGCTTCGGCGGGTGCTGATCGGCATGATGCCGGCGATGATCGGAATGTCGATTCTCTCGATCCGGCAGCGATCGCGCCAGTCGAGAAACGCATGGTTGTCGAAGAAGAGCTGGGTGCAGATCCAATCCGCGCCCGCGTCCACCTTCATCTTCAGGTGGTTCATTCCCTCGAGCGTGTTGGGCGTGTCGGGGTGCCCTTCGGGGAATCCAGCGACCCCGATCCTGAATCGATATCGATGCCGGTCACCGAAGCTCCGGATGTGTTCCACGAGATCGGATGCGTGATCGAAGTGGCCCGCGTCGGGATCGCTCCCGTCCCGCGGTGGATCTCCTCGGAGCGCCAGGATGGCGGTGACACCCGCCTCGGCATACCGCTCCAGGATCCCGTCGATCTCGTCGTGGGTGTGCCCGATGCATGTGAGATGGGGCACCGCGGGGATCTTCGTCTCTTCCAGCAGTCGAACCACGAGGTCGTTGGTGAGCTCGCGGGTGGATCCCCCGGCCCCGTAGGTGACCGAGACGAATGATGGTTCCAGGGGAACGAGCTCGGCGATCCGACGATCGAGGTTCATCCAGCCAGCGGGCGTCGACGGGGGGAAGAATTCGAATGAAACCGTCGGGGCAGTNGCTGAATCGAGAGCATCCATGGGAAAATGATACGTCGCTGGGTGGCGAATGTCCCGGACGGCGGGGGTCGATAAGATCCATGCGATGACTTCCCGGCAGCAGATCCCCGGACCCACCGTCAAGCGACTGACGCTGTATCTGCGTGAGGCCGACCGACGCCTCGGGGCGGGTGAGACTCGAGTGAGTTCCCGACGGCTGGGAGAGGAAATCGGCGTCACGGACACCCAGATCCGGAAGGACCTTTCCTGGTTCGGGCAGTTCGGGCAGGCAGGCGTGGGATATCCGCTCGAGGATCTTGCGGAGCGGCTTCGGCGGATCCTCGGCAAGGATCGAACCTGGAAGACGGCGCTGGTCGGGGCGGGACGGCTCGGGCAGGCGATCATGTCCTACGGTCCGTTTGCGCGGGAAGGTTTCGAGATCGCCGCGGTCTTCGATGCCGACCCCGGGCTCGTCGGAGCGGAGGTGGTCGATCGGCGCATTCGACCGATGAAGGATCTCGAGCGACTCATCCGCGAACGGGAGATCGTGCTGGGGATCGTTTCCGTCCCGAAGGAGGCGGCGCAGGCGACGGCGGATCGACTCATCGAGGCCGGTGTCCTCGGAATTCTGAACTTCGCTCCGGTTCATCTCGAAGTGGGAGATCGAGCGAGTGTGGTGACCGTAGACTTCTCGGCCCGGCTTGAACAGCTTGCGTTCCAGGTGTCTCTGGGATTGAAAGGATCCATGGATGGCGATGAATGAACGTGGCCGCTCGTATGGAATCATGGCCTTCGCGACTCTGTTCGCGGTGGGATGCTCATCGGCCCGTCTGGGTCCGAGCGACGGAAGTGTCGAGCGCGCGACCGAAGTCCGCGGGCTTCAGGACGAGGTCGCCGGGCTCGAAGCGGAATGTGCCCGGCTGTCCATCGAGCTCGACGCCGTCCGCGCCGCATCGACCGAAGCCATGGTCCCGGCGGGGCTGCCGACCCCGGTCCGCATCGTCGAGGCCTCGGGGTCGACCGTCCGCCTCGATGCTTCGGGGGCGGAACTCCGCCTTCGATTGCGAACCGAGGACGCTGGAAATCGTTTTCTACAGACCACGGGGCCCGCGGTGGTCTCGGCGATCGGATTCGATGCCGCCGGTGATGCCGTCGACCTCGGGGCGTGGGAGGTGGACGCGGCCCGGTGGCGGTCGGGACTTCGGGAGGGCTTCATGGGAACGGCCTATGCGATCGATCTTCCGGTCGAGATGCCGGAGGTGCTCGGGCTCGGTGCCGATCCGCTGAAGATCCTGGTCCGGGTCGAGGTGACGGATCCACGCGCCACCATCCCCTACCGACTCGAATTCTCGGTGCCGGTCACCGGCACGATGAAAGGGGGTGCTTCGTGACCGAAGTCCACCCGGGCACACCTGCTCGGTTCCGTTCCCGTACGGCCTGGAGCCTCGCGGTCGCCGTCGGATTCGCCGCCGTCACCGGCTCGACCGGTTGCCAGAAGCTGCTGTTCAAGCCGGACGATCCGAGAACCCAGTTCGAGGTTCACGATCGGATGCGTCAGCGCTACATCCCGATCGAGGAGGAGGACGTCTTCGGCGAGCCGCAACCGGCGCTCCGTGCACGACTTTCGCCCGATGCGTGATNTCACACAGGGTCCGGTATCATTCGCGCGGTGCTCCCGAGCCGCCTGATTCGGTGCAATCGCTGGAGTTCCAACTGCAGGGCCGTGGTTTGCTGGATTCCTGCGATTGACGAATGTTCGGTCGTGGTGCTGACCGATGAGAGAGATGAGTGGGAAGGACTTCCCGATCGGCGGGAATGACGTGTGGGGCGGGTCCGCAGGGAACGCGGATCCGAATGAGGGCATGGCTCCCGTGACGCAGCATCAGGAACAGACCGCTTCGGGAGGCTTCTCCCGTCCCCAGATCGTCTGGATGGCGTTCATGGCNAGCATGACGGTGTTCTTCGCCTTCTTCATGCTCACCACGACGACGCCTCGCGAGGGCATGAGCGATCTGCCTTCCGCATCCGTGCTCGCACCATCGGATGCCGATCGAACTCGATCCCGCATGGGCCTCGAGCCGGCGCGAACCACCATGTCGACGGCCTGGACCAAGATCGTGGTTCACGATTCGGGGTTCTACTTCGACGATGCCGACGACATTGCCCGCCGGCATGTCAATCAGGGCAATCTCCGAGAGATCGGATACCACTTCGTCATCGGCAACGGCAACGGAAGCCTCGCCGACGGCCAGATTCACGTCACCACTCGTTGGGACGCTCAGCGTGCAGGTGCACACGTCGCTTCGCGACGGGGTGCCGATCCTGCGATCGCGGACCGCCTGAACCGGGTCGCGATCGGAATCTGCCTCGTCGGGAACGGCGATCAGAAACGATTCACCCAGGCTCAGACCAAGTCGCTCGCACAGCTGGTGACGACGCTGCAGTCGCGTCTTTCGATCACGGACGACGCCGTGCATCTGCACTCCGATCTCAGCGACGTGAACAGCCCCGGCCGTTACTTCCCCGTGGCCGAATTCGAATCACTGCTGGCCGGTCGGGACTGATCGCCCATCCCGCGGATTCGCTGAACCGTCGGCGTGATGCCATCGAAGTGAATCGCCCCCGCCAACTCGTCGCGACACCGCACTGAATGGGCACCGTCATGTCGCATCCAGTCGAACTCTTCGGGTACCCGGTGGTCGGCCGGCTCGGCGAAGGGGCTGGAAGCACCATCTATCGCATTCGCGATCCCAGGTCCGGGACCGAATATGCGATCAAGCACGTCGTGAAGCGGTCCGACAAGGACCAGCGATTCATCGATCAGGTCGTCGGCGAGCACCGGGTCGGGACGTCCATCGAGCATGAATCGATCCGCCGGATCGGCCGCTTGTTCCGAAAGCGACGCCGATTCAGAATCGCCGAAGTGGGTCTCGTGATGGAATGCGTGGACGCGCCTTCGCTGGACACGGTGCAGAATCTCTCGCTGCTCGACAGGATTCGGATCTTCATCCGGCTCGCGGAAGGTCTGAAGGCGATGCACGACGCCGGCTACGTCCACACGGACATGAAGCCGACCAACGTGCTGGTCGACGGTACCGATGTTCGAATCATCGATCTCGGACAGGCCTGCGAGATCGGAACGACGAAGGACCGTATTCAGGGGACACCGGGCTACATCGCCCCCGAACAGGCGCACCGTCGCCGAATCACGGAACGAACCGACGTCTACAACCTCGGGGCGACGATGTACTGGTCGGTTTCAGGACGCCTGATCCCGACGGCGCTGCCACCGAAGGGTGGAGAGACCGAGATCTCAGCGGGGCCGCTCGGGCCCGATCGGATCGCGATGCCGATCCCCCTCGTGGAGCTCGTGCCCGGCACGCCGCCCGAGCTCGCGGAACTGGTGCAGGATTGCGTCCGGGTCTCGCGCGGCGATCGTCCCGCGACGATGATTCCGGTGATCGATCGACTGCTTCGGGTCGATCGGGCGTTATCCCGCTGACGCCTTGCGGCGCGAGCCCGCTTCGGCAACGATCACACGAATGTCCACCGAATCCCGACTGCACGTTCTTCTCGATCTCGACGGAACGCTTGTCGACTCCGTCGACGGCATTCATGCGGCCTGCGTCGTCGCCGCGAAGGCGGTCGACCGCCGGGTTCCGTCGAGAGAACTGGTCCTGCGGAGCATCGGGCGTGGCGCGGATCGGCTTCTGCATCGAATTCTCCGGGTCGATCACGAAACGGAATTGAATCCCGTGATGCACCAGCGGGCGCGTGCGATCTTCGATCGTGAATATCGCGATTCATGTCTCGACGGAACGGTGCTGAGAGCGGGGGTCGCCGAATCGCTCGACGAACTCCGTCGCATCGGTCATCGACTGTGGATCGCCACCAACAAGCCGCGCGCTCCGGCCACGCGGGTGATCGAGCGATTGGGCCTCGATGGAATGGTCGACGGACTGTGTTGTCCGGAAGATGCCGGCGTGCTCAAGCCCGACCCGCGCTTCATCGAGGTGGTGCTCGACCTTGATGGTGGCGAAGTGAACCGGGCCGTGCTGGTCGGCGACTCGAGTGTCGATGCGCAGACCGCCGAGAATGCGGGAATCCCCTTCATCGCGATTCGCGGTGGCTACGATGAAGGTCGTGACATCGGAAATCGTGTTCCGCCTCCGGACGTGGTGATCGCATCACCGCGTGATCTTCCGCGGGCGATCGCGGGACTGGTCATGAGTCCGTGGAATGAGGATTCGACACCATGAAGAACGCGTCCGCTCCAACTCGGGTGGAACGGACGCGTGATCGGTCCTGAGATCCTGCGGGGAGCGAGCGTCAGGAGGCCTGGCGGTCCTCGAGTCCGGTGGATCCGAGATCGTCGTCGGGTTCGGTCTTCGCGTTGCCGCAGAAGACGTCGAACGTCGTCTCATCGAGCAGGGAGTTCATGGCCTGTTCCACGCGACCGATTCGGTTCGAGAGATCACCGGGTGCGGAAATCCCGCAGATTTCACTACCGACGAATGCCACGCGGCTGCTGTCCGGACGCTCGAAGAGCGACCAGACGTCTCGAAGCGTGATCTCTTCCGGTCCCTTGGCGAGTGCGTATCCCCCACCCGGGCCGGGCGAGCCGCTCACGATTCCGGCCTGGCTGAGGGTGGAGAGCAGCTTCGCGACGAATGGGCGTTGGAGTCCACGTCCGTCCGCGATATCCGCAGCCGAAACCCTTCGGGTGGCGGGTCCGTTCCAGAGGGCGGCCAGATAGCTCACTGCAGCGATGGCGGTCTCGGTTTGCTTGCCGTACATGGGTTTAATTCTCTTCAGATAAGGATTTCAGCGATCATGGCGGTCGTCGAAAGATCAAGGGGCCGCTTCAGACCCACGAATCGATCATAATTGAAGTTGGGCGTTCGATACAAGGTCAGTTTCGAGGAAGCACATGAATGGTCAGTTGATCCGGCTGGAACTCCAACTTCGCTTGAACAACGATCTCATCAGTCATGACTTGGTGCCGGGCGAAGAGGTGACACTGGGTCGAGACGCCAATGTGAAAATCCGCATCCCCGACGACTCGGTGAGCCGTCGACACGCGGCAATCCGGCTCTTGGAGGATGGGAAATTTCTCATCCGGGACCTGGGAAGTCGTGCTGGGACGACGTTGAACTGGATCATGCTCGAACAAGGCGAGTCCGTACGGTTTCGAACGGGGGACCGGATCCGATTCGGATCCACGGAGACTATTGTCCGCCTTCCCACCGGTGATGGACAGGATGGCGAAAACCCCGGGGATTCCCCGGAAATTTCCAAGGTGGAGCGACAGGCTCCGATCGGGGTGGATGAGTTCAGGACGCGTGGAAGCCTGCTTCTACGGCTGAACGCATCGGGAACGCTGGAGCGGGAGATCGGTTGGCGGGATTTCTACGACCGCTACGTACCACTCATCAAGGGATTCGCAGGTCGGGCCGGCGCCGGTGGCGACGAGGCGGAGGATGTCGCCCACGAAGTGGTGGCGAACTTCTTCCGCGCGTCCCATCGATTCGAATACGACGCCGCGCACGGTCGCTTCCGCGGCTACCTCAAGGCCGCCACGCTCAATGCCATGCGGGCGCGGTGGCGCAAGCGTGGTGGTCAGGTCAACCTCGGTGATCACGACGAGATTCGAATCGATGATTCCAGCAGCGTGGACGACGTCTGGGCTCAGGAGTGGACGCGCTCGGTGATCGAACGAGCTCTGGAAGCGGTTCGATCGAGTGGAAATCAGAGCGAGCAGTCGTGGGAGGCGTTCGACCTCTATGGACGTCGTGGCGTGCCGGCCGCCGAGGTGGCGGAACGCCTGTCGATGTCGCCCGAAGCGGTTCGTCAGGCGAAGAGTCGGATTTCACGGCTGGTTCGCGGGGAGATCGAGCGTATCCGCACCGAAGAAGGCTGAAAGAACCACGACTCAGTCTCGGCGATCGAGTTCGAGGAACTCGACGCCCGCCTCGTCGAACACCGCGCGGCTCTTGTCGATGGACTCGAGCCAGTGATCGTCCCCTGATTCGGGGAGATACGTCACGACGGTGCGGATCCCGGCCTGGACCACCGCGATCGCACAGTTGACGCAGGGAAAGAAGGACGAGTAGATCGCGCAGTCGATCGGACTGACGCCGTTGCGTGCGCACTGGATGATCGCGTTCATCTCCGCGTGCACGATCAGGTCGTACTTGACGGGCCGTTCGAGCCGCTCGGGGCGGTCTTCGACGCCACGGGGGAGTCCGTTGAAACCGGTCGAGACCACCTGCTTGTTCGCGGAGACGATCACCGCGCCGACACCTCGCGAAGGGTCCTTGCTCCAGGTCGCGATCTGCTCGCTCAAGGCGAGGAATCGTCGGTGCCACTTCTCGTCGAGGGGGATGGTCATCGCTTGAAACGCTCCGTGGGAATCCGCATGAAGGTATCGGATCCGGGCGACGACCACTTCAGGATCAGGTCGTCCTGTCCGGTCCCTTCGAAGTAGTCGATTCTGATCGGATGAAGTCCCGCCTCCAAGGCGATGGTTCCCGACTTCTCGAGCGCGGAATGAAGGCCGTCATTGTCGACCACGACCGATTCATGGATCCGGAGCGTGCTGCCGTCGTCCGAGTCGAGGGCGAACGCCCAGACCCCCGTCGCCGGAATCTCGATGAATCCGGTGAACGTCACGGCGAAGTTCTCGTCGCGTGGTTGCATGGAGAGGTCGACCGTCGCGACCACGCCCTCCGCCTCGGTCGCCGCCCCGGCGAAATCCGAGACTCGTTCGAACTCGCCGAGGAAGGTCCGCCATGCGAGGCCGTCGCGAATCACGAACGGTTGCACCGACCCGATCGGTTTCACGCGCTCGAACCGGCGTTCGACGACGGCGCCCACCGGCTCGCCCTCGTGGAAACAACGTGTTCGCAGCGTGGTGGTCCGATCGATCTCGATTCGAGCGGCGTCGACGCCGAGCTCGAACGTGGGATCGGAGCCATCCGTCGTCGAGCGGATTTGCACGGTCGGGTCCGGCGATTCGATGGTGATGGTGAAGGGATCGATGAAGATGCCCGATGCCATCGCGATCCGGGGGCCCTCGACCACCAGCGCGGGGGCGACGAGATCGAGGATCACGACGGTGTCGATCGGATCGACCATCGCGTCCGCGGGCAGCTCGATCGTGAGGTCCGCGCCGTCTCGTTCGACCCGCAGCCGGCCGGCCGCGGGTGCGGCGAGGAGATTGGCGGCATCGTGCATTGGTCGGGTCAGGAGGCCCGGGAGTCGAAGCACGCCGTCTTCGGGACGGTCGAACACGTGCAGATACAGACGCTCACCACCGTCGGGAAGCGATGATCGAGTGCATCGACCCCAGTCGAGGGTCGGGAACGGCGATGCCCGGGTGCCGTGGATGGAATCATCGTTCACCGACATCCAGCGACCGACGCCCGCCAGTCGTTCCTTCGCCTGCAGGGGGAACCGGCCCCGCTCGTCCGGCCCGACGTTGAGCAGGAAGTTCCCACCCTTGCTGGCGATGTCGACGAGCTTTCGAACCAGATCGGAGGTCGTCTTGTAGGCGAGGTCGAAGGACTGGTATCCCCAGGAGCGATTCATGGTCATGCAGGTCTCCCAGTCCACACCCTCGGGGAGACCGTTGGCGGGAATCTCCTGTTCCGGCGTGCCGAAGTCACCGCGATAGCCACCCGCTCGGGTGAGTCCCGCCATTCCGGTCCGACCGGTGTCCACCCGGTTGTTGACGATGATCCGCGGGTCGATTCGACGTATGAGGTCGTAGGTCCGTTGTCCGTCGGCGTGCGTCCAGGACCCCTCCCATTCGCCGTCGAACCAGAGCACGCCGGGGCCGTATCGTTCGATCAACTCCTCAAGCTGTCGATGCAGGTGCTCCACGTACCGGTCGTGATCGCCGCCCGGACGATCGTCCCACGCCCGACGCGGAAGGTAGTCCGGGTGGGTCCAGTCCATGATCGAGTGGTAGAGGCAGGGGACGACGCCTTCGGCGCGGCACGCTTCGACGAGCTCCCCGAGAATGTCCCGCTCGAACGGTGTGCCTTCGACGTCGAACGTCGTGAAATCGCTCGGCCAGAGACAGAATCCATCGTGGTGCTTGCTGGTCAGGACGAGATATCGCATGCCGGCGTTCTTCGCGATGATCGCCCACTCCGTCGCGTCGAAGTCGACCGGATCGAACTGGGACTGGAGCGCCATGTAGTCGTCGGGGTGGATCTTCACGGTGTTGAGGATCCACTCCGCGCCGCCGGTTCGACGCCCCTCCCAGTATCCGCCGGGAATCGCGTACAGACCCCAGTGGATGAACATGCCGAAACGAGCTTCACGCCACCACGCCATCCTCGCATCGTGCTCCGCAGGCGTTTCTTCGAGCGGGGTCACCACCCGGGCGGGCAGGTCCGTCGGCCACCAGTCCGCGTCGGGCGGAGGGGCGGGAATCGATGGCGTGTTCGATGCGGCGAGGGCGATCGCGAGGAGCGTGGTCTGCAGTGGCATCGGTCGGGTCTCCGCGGGAAATCCTATCGGAGCCCGGGCCGGCGGCCGAAGCGCCCCGCGGGTGTTCAGCGGATTTCCAAAGGATCTCCATCCCCGAGGGCGAGATGCCAGTACCCGATGTCGTTCCAGCGGCCCGCCTTCCACCCGACCGCGGGCAATCGACCGGCTTCCCGATAGCCGACCCGCTCGTGCATCCGGATGCTTGGATCGTTGGGAAGCGTGATGACGGCGACGGCGGTTCGGTAGCCCGACGCCCGAAGTGCGTCGAGAAGTGCGATCGCAAGCTCGGATCCGACGCCGCGTCCCTGCGCCGCGGGGCTGACGTAGACGGAGGTCTCGGCGGTGAAACGGTAGGCGTGACGCCCACGGAAACCCGTCGCGTACGCGTATCCGACGATATCGCCGTGATCGTCTTCGGCGACCAGCCACGGATGTTCCTGAAGGGTGCCTTCGATTCGCCGGGCCATTTCGGCCGCATCGGGGGCGGTCGATTCGAAACTCACGGTGCCACCCTCCACGAACGGCGCGTAGATCGCGGCGATGGCGGATGCGTCCCGGGATGTCGCGGGTCGCAACATTCAAGGAAAGGTACCATCGATGACGGTCCGCCAGCGACGCTTCCGTGGCCGGGCGGCCGACCGGGAATCCCTCATGTCGAACGCGACGATGAAGCGCACGCTGATCAGCACGGTCTCCCTGATCATCACGAGCCTCGCGATCGGCGGAAGCGCCCATGCGGATCCGCCGTCGCTGCGAATGGTGCCATCGGCGTGGAGTGACGCGGCGTCCGGTCTCACCGAGTACGACGGCTTCGCGTGGTACGTCCTTCCGATCGAAGTCCCCGCCGAATGGGAAGCAGCGCCACTTCGCCTGGAGCTGGGTGCGATCGACGATGCGGACGAGACCTTCTTCGACGGGGTGCGCATCGGCGGAACGGGTGGCATGCCTCCGCAGCCCCGGAGTGCGTGGCAGTCGTCGCGCCGGTACACGATTCCCTTATCGTTGGTACGCCCGGGTCGGATCAGCGTCATCGCGGTCCGCGTTCACGATTCAGGGGGTGATGGCGGCATCTGGGACGGAACGCCACGTCTGGATGGTCCGGACGGAGCGCTCGATCTCTCCGGTGCGTGGCACTTCACCGTCGGTGATGAACCCGGCCCGATCGACGCGGCGGCCGGTCCGGTTCTTCACGCGAGTCTCCAAACCGCGGCCGCCGCCGCCGGCATGATCCCCGCGGGGTCCGTGGCGACCCGGCGGATCGCGGCCAGTCGTGATGAAGCACCGAGTGGCGACGTGCTCTGGTACCAACGTCCGGCCGATGCGTGGACGGAAGCGCTCCCGATTGGAAACGGTCGGCTCGGCGGAATGGTGTACGGGGATGTGCTGGGGACGATCCAGGTGAGTGAGGAATCGGTCTGGGCCGGATCGCCGATCGACCGGCACCGTGATCCGCCGGATGACGCGCTGCAACGGGCACGGGATCTCTGGTTCGCGGGTGACGTGACCGGCGCGCAGCGGATCATGCAGCAGGAATTCATGAGCGAACGTCTCACGCGGAGCCATCAGACGCTGTTCACGGTCGGGACCCGCTGGGTCGACGATCTCGACGCGATCAGCGGCTATCGGCGTTCACTGGATCTCGGAACCGGCGTCACCGAGACCACCTTCGCGTCGAACGGTCATCGCTATCGTTGCCGGATGTTCGCGAGCGAAGCGGATGACGTGATCGTGGTGCGGTGGGAGACCGACGCCCCTCGAGGGATGCACGCGGCGGTCGCGCTCGGACGCGAACGCATCCACGAAGGTGGAACGGCGGTCGGGAGCGATGAAACGACGAAGCGCACGGGGAATTCGTGGATGCTGCACGGTCGCGCGATCAACGGGGAGCATCCCGGGGTGCGATATGCGGGAATCGCGGTGGTCGACGGGGAGGCGCTCCACGAATTCGGCGAGGCGATCCCCGTGCCGGACGACGCGGTCCTGGCCGGACTTCGGATTCATTCGGACATCGCGCGCCGGGTTCGGGCGTACACCGTGGTGATCGCCGGTGCGACCAACATGCCCGGATACGGCGTCGCCGACCCTCGGGCGGAAGTCGAGCGGCGGGCCGAAGCGGCGCTGGTCCATGATTTCGACGAGCTCCTCGATCGACATCTCGCTTCCTTTCAGCCGCCCTTCGAGCGGGTGACCATCGATCTTGGAACCTCGCCGCAGGCGGCGAAGCCGACCGACGTGAGGCTGGAGGAACTTCGAGCCGGCGCCGAGGATCCGGCGCTCTTCCGCCTCTATTTCCAGTTCGCCCGATACCTGACGATCTCCTGTTCGCGGCCGGGAACCATGCCGGCCAATCTTCAGGGCATCTGGAACGAGCACCTCGAAGCACCGTGGAATGCCGACTACCACGTCAACATCAATCTCCAGATGAACTACTGGCCGGCGGAGATCGGAAACCTCGCGGAGTTCCACGAGCCGGTGTTCGATTTCACGGAACGTCTGGCGGAACGTGGACGCGAGACGGCCGAACGGCTCTACGGCGCGGACGGATGGATGGCGCACCACACTTCGGACGCCTGGGCGTTCACGGTCCCCATCGGTCGAACGGTGTGGGGGATGTGGCCCCACGGCGGGGGATGGATGACCCGGCACCTCTGGGAGCACTACCTGCATTCGGGCGACGAGGTCTTTCTTCGCGAGCGGGCCTGGCCGCTCCTGCGCGGGGCGTCCGAGTTCTATCTCGACTACCTCTGCGAGGACCCGGCGACCGGCCGGCTCGTTTCCGGTCCCAGCAGTTCGCCCGAGAACACCTTCATCACCGAGGACGGGCAGCGGGCCGACATCGGCATGGGGAATGCGATGGATCAGGAGATCATCTGGGACGTCTTCACGAACCTGATCGATGCGGCGACGGTGCTCGAAGCGTCCGACGACGAGGTGGTCGTCGCCGCGAAGACCGCGCGGGACCGGCTCGCGATGCCGAGCATCGGGGACGACGGCCGTCTGATGGAGTGGTCGCGACCCTTCGGCGAGGCGGAACCGGGACACCGTCACATCTCGCATCTGTACGGACTGCACCCGGGCGCCCAGTTCAATCACGAGACCACGCCCGAGCTGCTGGCCGCGGCTCGAAAGTCGCTCGACTTCCGGCTCGCCAACGGCGGTGGACACACCGGGTGGAGTCGCGCCTGGCTCGTCAACTTCATGGCGCGACTGCACGACGGTGAAGCGGCCTACGAGAACCTGCGGCTGCTGCTCGTGAAGTCGACGCTGCCCAACCTCTTCGACAACCATCCGCCGTTCCAGATCGACGGGAACTTCGGCGGGGCGGCGGGCATCGCGGAGATGCTGGTCCAGTCCCACGTTCCGCTCCCGGACGCATTCGCGCCGGGGGTTCCTCCGAGATTCCAGATCGACCTGCTGCCGGCGTTGCCCGCCGCGTGGCCTTCGGGGGAGGTCCGGGGACTTCGGGTCCGAGGCGGACTGACGATCGCCCGGCTGGCCTGGACCCCCGAGGTCATCGAGGTCGAGTTCACGAGCGAATCGGCGAAGCAGGTCCGGGTCCGACCTCCGAAGAACGGCCGGCTGGTCGAGACGGGCACCCGGGACGGGCGGATGGCGTTCACCTTCGAGCGATGATCGTTCCGATCGATGTCGAGCAAGAGAACAGGCCCACCGAAATCATCGATTCCGATGGGCCTGAATCAGGGCGACAGGATTCGAACCTGCGACCTGCGACTCCCAAAGCCGCCGCTCTACCAAGCTGAGCTACGCCCTGAACGATCGAGGATTGTACGCTTGAGACCGGTGCAGCGAGGCGATGACGCTTCCCCGATACCCACCCGGAGTCCTGGCATGCGAATATCGAGGCCATCGAGATCGAGTGCACCGGGATTGAATCGCCCGTTCCGCGCCGTCCTCGCCGGGATCGTGGTGTGCATGGTCGGTTGCGAGGTGGCCCGACCGAAGGTGGATGACTACCGGAAGTACCCATCGGTGCGGAACGAACTCTCACCCGAGCTGGCGCAGATGCTTCTGCAAGACTACGCCAGGTCGGCGACGCAGGAGATCGATCTCGCGATGGGGGAGATTCTCGACGGAACCGATGAACCGGTGATCGTCGCGAACGCGATGCGATTCCGGACCGCCGCGGTGTCGGAGATTCGACGGGCCGCCCTTCGGATCAACCCCATCGCGGCGGCGGTGGATTCGTGGGTGCTTCAGGTGCAGCTCCGAACGTTCTTCTGCGACGGAGATGGGACCGAGGCGTTGGGGGACCGCCCCGAGGTGGTCGATCGAATGCTGGCCGCGATCGGCATGGAACTCGATGTCGCGCTGGATCGGATGCTCCTCGATCGAGATCTCGCGGAGTCGTTGATCCTCGAGCTCGCGAGCGAACATGCGATCACCAGTCTCACCATCGCCAGGCCCTCGGCGATCTCCCCGGTGGCGCGGGAAGACGATCGGCTGCGGACGCTGATGGATTCCGTGGCGACCTTCGAGTTCATCGCCGGTGCCGCCTACTACCGGCTCGGTTCGGCGCTCGACGACTTCCCCCAGGACCTGCGCTGGCAGGCGGATTTCGCGGTGCGGCAGGTGCTCGACGACGACGCGGTCGATCGGGCGCTGTCGAGCCTGGATCTTCTCGATCTGGAGATGCAGGCCGTGCACGGGGCGATCCGGGAGATCCCCGTGTCGCTCGACGACAAGGGTGATTCGATCGTGGCGTCGATCGAACGGCTCTCGCAGGACGCGATGGACGAGGTGACCGAGGTNGTCGACGATGGATTCGATCGCATGCTCGTCCTGGTGCAGCAGGAGCGGGTGGCGGTNCAGGAGGATTTCGAACGCCAGCGGCTGGAGACGATCGAGATCCTGCAGTCGGAGCGGGAGCTCGTTCTGGCCGCGGTCGGCGAGGAGCGCGAGGCGTTGGTTCGAGGTGTCGCGGCGGAACGTGACAACACCATGGATGCGCTGCGAGCGATGGTCGCGTCGGAATCCGGCTCGGCGATCGAAGCGGCTCAGGAAACCGCGGTGGACATCGTGGATCGCGCGATCGGCGGACTGCGTCTCATCGTGGGAGCCGGATTCGGCGGTCTCGTCATCTTCGGCCTGGTGTTGGTCCTCATGCTTCGTCGAATCGGTCGCGCCGCTTGATCCTCGATCGCCCGGCCCGATCCATGCTCAGGCCGACGTGGGGGCAAACGGGCCGGTCGCGAGCCACTTTCGGGTCCGCTCGGCCTGAAAGCGATGCGGATAGTGCCCGGTGCCTTCCATCCGCTCGACCTTCGCGTCGGGCCGGCAGGCGAGCAACGCCTCGACCGGCATCCGACCATGCTCACCCGCAAGACCGTGGACGGGACAGTCGATCGATTCGAGGGATTCGGTGATCGGCCACTGCACGCCGCCCGCGATGGTGAGGGCGGCTTCGACCACCGGTGTGAAGAGGAATCGCCGCTCGATGTGCAGGCGGGCCGGGCCCTGGTCCTCCAGCGAGAAGAAATCGGGGACCCACGAAGAGGCTTCCGCGATCCATCCGGCCTGGGCCAGCAATCGCCCCCCGGTCGCGACGCGGTCCACCCAGGGGAGCATTCGATCGATGTAGTCCTGACGTCGATCCGGCATCATCGGTGCACTGGAATCGAGCAGCACCACCTGCCTGACGGCCAGATCGGGATCCTTCGCCAGGACACACGCCATGCCACCACCGAGAGAATGTCCGATCACGGTCGCGCCGACGAATCCCGCGTCGATGATCGTGGTTCGAACCCGCCGCAGGACGTCATCGGCGAATCCCTTCGCGATCTCCCGACCGCCTTCGGGGTCCGGCTCGGTCGGCCATGTTTCGAGGTCGAAATCACCCCCGGCGGGCATCCAGGAGATCGGGAGGACCGGTCCCGGCAGGGTGGCTCGGATCGAGTCGACTTCGTCGGCTCGGCCGCACCAACCATGCAGGAAGACCACGGGATGGGTTTCGTTGGGGGCTTCGGGCATGCGTAGAGCGTATTCGGGGGGCTTCGGCGATGCTCCCACGGCGGACCGCTCCGTCGCGATCAAGCCGGGATCGGTATCCTCTCCACACCCCCGGCGGCATCGTCGGTCCGCTCCGCATCGTTTTCGGATCCAGACCCACCCATGATCACCCTCGCGCTCGACGGCATCACCAGCTACATCCCGATCGGGGTCATCATCGTGATGGCGTTCCTGTTCATCGTCATCAACATCGTGGCGACGTCGCTGATCGGCCCTCAGGCCCAGGGTGCGGTGAAGGGTCTCGCCTACGAGTCCGGAATGGATCCGATCGGATCGGCCCGGAAGCGATTCAACGTCCGGTTCTACATCCTCGCGATGACCTTCCTGGTCTTCGACGTCGAGATCATCTTCCTCTACCCGTGGGCGGTGACCTTCGCGAAGCTGGAGCCGCAGTCCTCCGAGTCGGCGCTCTTCCTCGGTCGCATCATGTTCTTCATCGCGACCAGCGTGGTGGCGTACGTGTACGCCTGGAAGAAGGGCGTCTTCCGCTGGGATTGACCCGGGTCCGCCGGTCCCGAGGCTGCCGGCCCAGCATCCCGACGATCACACCGAGGCCCCGCATCGTCGGGGCTCCTTCGTGGTGCGGCCGCGGGGCTCAGTTCCAGTCGATGAGCAGGAGACCGAGGTCGGCGCCGTCCACTCGTCCGTTGTCGTCGAGATCGGGGGGGCAGGGCGCCGGACAGACGCCCCAGGCCGCCAGCATTATTCCGAGATCCGCACCGTCGACGGACCCGTTCCCGTCGAGATCCCCGAGAGGTCCGGGGGGGTCGTATCCGCCGTTGCTCATGATGATCATGGAATCGTCGAGTTCGTCGACGAACACGAGGTCCAGGTCACCGTCACGGTCCATGTCGACCGGAAGCGAGCAGCTGGCCGCGATCGGTGCGTCGAAACTGGAGTGGAACTGAAAACCGCCCATCCCGTCGTTGAGGAACAGGAACCAGTCGCCACCGTAGCTCGAGGTGATCCAGTCGAGATCTCCATCGCCGTCGAGGTCGCCGAGATCACTGGCGAGCGGGAAGGGGTCGGTGTCGTGGCTGACCCCGGGACGAAGGCCTCCACGGCCGTCGTTGAGGAAGACGAAGCCTTCGTCCGCGAAGGAATTCACACAGGCGACGTCGACTGCCCCGTCGCCGTCCAGATCCGCGAGGTTGAGTTGCCAGGTGCGTCCGCTGACCGAACGCGTGCTGTGATTCGTGAATCCGCCGCCTGCGTTGGCGAGCAGGACCCGCACCTGGCTCTGACCGCCGATCACCAGGTCGAAGAGTCCGTCGCCGTTCATGTCGTCGGCCTGGATGCTCCATTCCCCGTTGATGCCGGGATTGAGCGAGGTCAGTCCGCCGAACACTCCGGTGCCGTCGTTGAAGAGGAGTCGAAGATTGTTCGAGTAGTACGCCGAGCTCGCGATGTCGAGGTCGCCGTCGCCGTCGAGGTCGAGGACGGTGATGCCGCGGGCCCCGTCGCCGGTGTCGAGCGTCTGGGCCGGTCCGTAGGTTCCATCACCGTTGCCCAGCAGGACGGAGACGCTGTCGCCGGCGATGTTCGCGATGCAGAGATCAGGCAGTCCGTCGAGATTGAAATCCGCCGCTTCGGATGGACTCGGTACCGAACCGATTGCATTCCCCGGCTGGAGGAAGGAGTCGACGCGACAGGTGGCGTCGCCCAGGTTCATGAAGACCCGGACGTCGTCGGTCGCTTCATTGACGATCGAGAGATCGATCCAGCCGTCGCCATCGAGGTCGGTCGCCGTTCCGCCGTAGGGGATGACGTCTTCGCCGGGGAAGGCGCGGGTGGTGATCGACTGTGCGATCTCGAACTGGAGGTCGCCGGCGCCGGCCTGCGTCCAGTATCGGAACTGATGCCCGCGCGCACGCAGCGAGGATCCATCGAGGCCTCGCAGGCCGTGGCCGAGCGTGACCGTCACGGGTTCTCCCGGGCTCGCGTCGCGAAGCGGCGTGAGCGAGACGGTCCGCCCGTCGCGGGAGACCGACAGGGTGCCGGTGAGCGGTCCGGCGCCGCGGCTGAACGCGTGGAAGGTCTCGACACCCAGCGTCGCTGGATCCACGGCGCGATCGAAGGTCACCTGGATGATCGCATCGGTGGCGGCATCGAGGACGGCGCGACGTGGCGTGGTCTCGATGACGGAGAGACCGTCACCCGCCGAGGCGGACGTCGTCATGGCCAGGAGGGTCGCGAGGACGGCGGAATGCGCACAAATCTTCATGGTTCGATGCTCCAGGACAATGATCGCACGAAGGCGACGATCGCCAAGACTCAATTCTTCGGAATATCGGTGGATGTCCCATATCGCCTGCGGTTCCGCGATTTTCGGAAACCGGTGGGTCGATCGGGTCGCTTCCCGGATCAGCGGGTCGAGTCGAGCCGGCGGGCGGCGGCGATCAGCGTTTCAGCGTGACAGGCGACGCAGGGCCCGTATTCCGCGAGAAGCATGCTTCTCGCGGCGCGAAGACTGTCCGCCGACGGCATCGGCCCCTCGTCCTCGGAAATGAGACCACTCGCGGTGACGTCGCAGTCACCGGTCCGGGGGGGTGCCTCAATCTCGATCGGGCGGCTGATGATCTTCTGGTGGGTGCTTGAGGGCATGTCTCTCGATAGATCGGCAGGAAGGGGTTCGATACCCGAGCACTTCACGCGTGGTTCGTAAAAAGAGTGGCAAGCGTCCCAGAACCTGTTCGACGTTCAACCAGCGAACGATTCATCGAGGACGTCGCAGAGACGATCGACTTCCGAAACCGTGTTGTAGTGCACCGCGGAGATTCGGACCACTCCGGCATCGACCGGAATGCCCATCCGCTCGCAGAGCCGGTAGGCGTACATGTGCCCTTGACGGATTCCGATGTCGGCGGCATGGGCGATTTCGACGATCCTGCCAGGGTCGAGTGACTCGTGGAGCATCGAAATCGTAGATACGCGGACACGTGTATCCGACGAACTCGGTCCGATGATTTTCACGGAATCATGTCGCCCGAGCCGTTCGAGCAGTCGGGCTTGTACCGGCGCCTCCATCGCGGTCATGGTTTCGAAAGCGCTCCGAACCGTCTCGAAGTCGCAGGTCGCCGCGATGTCGGCGGCGGGTTCCGCGTCCCCTGCGAGGATGGCGAGCAGTCGGGCGAGGCCGCAGATTCCCGCGCAACCCTCGTGACTCGCGCCGCCGAGTTCGAACTTGTACGGGATTTCGTCCCGAGGAATGAAGAAGTGGTTCGGCCCCTGCAGTTCGGCGAGCGCGTCGTTCCTCGCGAAGAGTCCGCCCATGTGAGGCCCGTAGACCTTGTAGGTGCTCCAGGCGTAGAAGTCGACGTCCCAGGCGCGGACGTCGATGGCCCGATGGGGGGCGTAGGCGACGCCGTCCACGATCACACGGCCGCCGGCGGCGTGAACGAGTCGGGTCGCCGCTTCGACGTCGACGATTTCGCCGAGAAGATTCGAAACGTGCGGGAACGCGACGTAACGGGTCCGATCCGAAAGCACCGCCCGAAGCGTGTCGAGATCGAGCGAGCCCGTCTCCGGATCGACGGTCCACCATCGGATGACGGCACCGCGGGCTTCGAGTTCGAGCCAGCAGCCGATGTTCGCCTCGTGCCCCTGTTCGCAGACCACGATCTCGTCGCCGGCCTCGATGGTCGGCGCGATGGCGTGTGACAGCACGTGCATGAGGCTGGTGCAGCTCGAACCGAGAATGACTCGTCCGATTCCTTCACCATTCACGTAGCGGTCGAGAAAACGATGCGCGCGTTCGACGGTGGCCGTGGCGCGATCGCTCGCCGGGTAACCCGCGCCGAGCTGGACGTAGTCGTGAAGGAGATGGTCCCGGATCGCATCGGCGACGAACAACGGGACCTGCGAACCGCCGGCGTTCTCTAGCAGCACCGTGTCGGTTTCAAGTCCGGGGTACAGACGGCGAACGGACTCGATGTCGGGGATCGAGGGGCTGGTCGTGGTCATGGAGGCGGTCCGGCGAAAGGGAAGGAATGAAAGAGATCGTCGATGGATCGTCACGGTAGCCGCGGCGTCCGATTCAGTCGTCCCCGCCGCCGAAGAGATTCCCGAGTCCCTGACCGATCGCCTCGCCGATTCCTTCCTGCAATTCGTCCGGAAGTCGGATTCCCGTCTCCGCTTCGAGTCGGTCGAGGCCTCGGCCGATCTGTTCGTCAGCCGCTTCCCGGGCGCGGGACGCGAGCGCTTCGGCGCCGGCGTCCCGAAGGGCGTCGGCGAGCCGCCGGTCGTCGATCATGATCGACGGGTCGTCGAGTCGTCCGATGGCGTCGATGCGCACCGGAAGTTCACGGATGAAGGCCGACTCGCCGCCGATCCGGATGGTCGCGTCGCGAAGCGTCACGTCGATCGGTGCCGTGATGCGGACCTCGGGTCGAAGGCGGAACGTACCGACGATGCCCGCGTCGATGCTTCCACCGTCGAAAGGGGAGGGATCCGTGGCCACGAGCTGGTTGACGATGATGCCCGCCGGGAGATCGCGCATCGCGACGTCGAATCGATTGTCGCTCGCAACGCGGGCGAGGCCCCCCAGCTCGAACTCGATGAGGAGGGACTCGTCGCGTGCGGCGACTTTCAGGCTCGGTGGAGCCTCGACCAGCGTCGGTCGGGTGGAGCACGAGGTGGCCACGATGTCGAACAGATCGCCGAAGGGACCGCCCCCGTCGCGGCGAACCCCGAGCGCCTCGATCCTTCGAATCAGAAGGGTCGGCGTCGAGTCGATCAGATGGGTTGCGCGGACACCGGCGTATCCGAGTCGGTCGACTTCCCGCTGAAGCCATGCCTCGAAGGCGTCCGTCGTCGTCTCCGCGCCGGATCCGTCGCGGTCGAGGGAACTCGGGATTCGATCCGCGAGGTCTTCGAGCACGCGTCCGACCTGTTGGAGTCGTTCACGCCATGCCTCGGCGGTTCGGAGATAGGACTCCAGCTCGGTGCCTGAAGACGGCGCATCCTCCGCACCCCCCTCCGGCGGAGTCGTTCCCGCCGTCTCCGACGTCGGATCGGCATCACGTTCCATTCGTCCCGGGCGTGCTCGGGCGACGTCGCTCCGGCCATCCTCGGTCCGCACCAGATCCACGGCGAGTCTTCGTCGGAGGACCGCCGCAAGATCGAAATCGGCGGCGATCTCCCGGGCCTGCAGGAGATCCCGGTCGAGGGCCGTCGAATCACAGACCGCGAGGCCGACGATCGTGGTCCGACCTTGCAACCAGTCGATGCGGACGTCTTCGACGTCGACGGTCGCGCCGTTCAATCGAGTGAGCTCACGTTCGAGCGATCGCCTCGCCACCTCGCCCGATGCGAGCCATGCGGTGATCACGACCATTCCCGCGAGCAGGATCACCACGATGACGCCGGTGATCCGGATCGGTGAGCCACGTCGATCGGCCATCGCCGAGAAGCCACCCTTCGGAATTCCGCCGAAGAGGATCCAGGCCGCGAACTTCGTGGTCCGACGCTCGGCGAGGAACGCGACCAGATCGTTCTCGCGTTCGAGTCGACCGAGGGTGTTCCGGATGTCCCGGACCATTCGCCCGACGATCACGCCGACCAGGAAACCCGTCACCAACCCGACCGCGAGCCCGCCGATGACCAGGTACGCGTCGAATCCGAGCCAGGCGGTGACCGGTCCGTTGGCGAGCAGTCGTGCGACCGGCTCGGTCGGACCGTCGATCAGGAATCGGCCGACCTCGAACACGATCGGCGCCGCCGCGAGCGCCACGATCTTGGTCCCGAAGGTCACGAGGCCCGCGAGGAAGATGTTCGCGTTCAGCACCAGCAGGAGGAATACGAGGACGATGGACGCGGCGAGGCCGGGGCCCGGGACCGGCAGGAATCCGAGCATCGAGCCCAGAAGGCACGCGAGCAGGATCTGCATCGGCGTGGCCACGCCGAGCATCGTCTTGAAGAATCGGCGTATGGCGAGCATCAGGACCTCCGGAAGCATCACGGTACCGCGTACTCCGGTTTTCGTCACAAGGGGGTGGCGCGGTACGCTCCCTCCCGAACGGCAAGGGGCCGTCCACCTCGTCCGCCCGGCAGGAGCATTCGACATGCAAGGCATTCCGATCCTCAATCGTCACGGAGCCCGTCTGATCCCGCTCGCGATCGTCGCGATGGCGGTGCTTGCCGGTGGTTGCTCATCGCAGGATCCCGCGGGCATTCGGATCGTCATGGACGCCGGCGGCAAGGGCACGATGACCGTCGCGGCACTGACCACGCCCGGTATCTCCACGATCCGACCGACGGCGTCCAAGGGCGTCAAGTGGACTGATGGCGCCCAGCTCACGATCACCGTCGGCGATTTCGAGTCCATCGACGACGTGTCGTTCGAAGACCTGGTCGTGGATGCCGCGGACTTCGCCGCGGACGGCGGTACCGTCCGGGTCGTCATTCCGCGTGGTGACGACGCTCGCTGGTATCGCGCCCTCCACGTCTCCGCGAAGAAGCGGACGGCGATGCAGAAGGCGCTCGACCAGACGATCCAGAAGGTCGAACTGAACGAGAACCTGACCATCGCGGTGGAGATCACCGGCGCGTCGGTCGCGGCGAATCTGGTGCAGACCGTTCCGGGGGTCGGTGTCACCGCGAAGCGCGGTGTCTCGACGATCGTCATACCGATGAGCGTGCTCGAGAAATCCGGATCGCCGATGGTTCTGGCGATCAACTGGGAGCGTCCCGGGACGACCGCGACGCGACCCTGAAGCCGTCCCGACTCCGGGCGGGATCATCGATCAGTTCGAGGCTGGAATCAGTTCGATCGTCTCGATCGCGGTTCCGGGCAGCATGGGTGCGGGATCGGCATCCGCCCATGCATCGTGACGATCCGCGAAGTGCGGCGATCGCGGATCGCCGGATTGTCCTCCCGGCACGGTGAGGATGGCTTTGGATCGATCCGAGGGCGACACGATCATCCGGGCCGAGGCGCCGAACGATCCGCTCTGCACCCGAACGGCGCCCCAGTGCCCCGCCTGCGTCACCGAAGGAAGATCGAAGCGATCACCGATCAGTGGATTGACCGCACCGAGGGGATTCGGGAAGACGCCTCGATTTCGTTCCGACCACGGGGTGTCCGGATCCTCGACGTACGCGTCGGTCGCCTTCGTCGCCGCATCACGAAGCACCTGATCCCAGGAATCGAGCCGCGCGGGAAGCAGGGTGGGATATCGCCGCTCGAGCGTCGCAAGACAGATGTTCTCGCCGATCGCGGAGGCGGCGGATCGGCGGGACGATTCGTCGAGGTCGGGTACCGACATCACGCGGTCGAAGATCGCGGTACGGGTTCGTCGAATCACCGACCGGCGAAAGGCCTCGACCACGGGCACTGCGACGCTGTCGGCGGCGGCGCGGCCGTCCCAGTCGCGGACGATCTCGAGCGTGGCGTCGCGGTCCGGCTCGGGAGGCATCGACTCGAGCGCTTCGATCAGAAGGCGGCGGAAGGGGATGAACCGCTGGATCGTCTCGTCGAGCTGGATCGCGAGCAGATCGAGTTCGGAGGCCGGCCGGGTCGCGGTCAGGTCCTGACGGATCCGCCAGGCACGTCCGCCGTCCGCCCAGTTGTTGCCGATTTTGGCGGCGGCTTCGAGCGGAACGAGTCGGTTGTTCGCCGTGAAGAGGAAACCCGACTCGGGATCGACCACCCGGGGGCGATCGGCCTCCGGCAGCGGGCCGAACCAGCCGGTGGTCGCGTCGTGGATCACGGGGCTTCGCCCGTCGTAGCCGCGGCGATCGGGAAGCCATCCACTCAGGGTCCAGCCGATCCGACCGTGGCGATCGGCGATCAGNACGTTCTGCGACGGGCCATGCCACCGGGCGGCCACGTCGAGGGCCGCATCGACGTCGTCGACCTCGCCGAGATCGACGAGTCCGAGGTTCACNGCGCCGGGCTGATCCGAGACTCGAAGCAGACTCACCGGTCGATCCGACCACGGCGTGTCCTCCAGCACCGGACCCCATCGCGTCCAGCGACTTTCGAGGACGACGGGGTCCGCACCCCGGACTTCGATCTCGACCGGGCGCACGTCGAACGCCTCCCATCCGCCGGGAACGCGATATCGCCCGGGGTCGTCGGGGTCGACGTCGATCAGGACCAGATCTTCGAAGTCGCCGGTGGTGTTGGTGAGTCCCCACGCCACCGCCTCGGTGGAGCCGATCGGGAACCCGGGCGTTCCAGGGATCGTGATGCCCACGAGATCGACGTTCTTCCAGGCGAGTGCGGCGGGGTACCAGATGCCCGGCGTCGAGTACCGAAGATGCGGATCGTTCGCGAGGATCGCGCGTCCATCGGACGTCAGTCGACCCGCGACCGCGAAACTGTTCGAACCGGGCCGGAGGTCGGGGGTCGGCGGGTCGGCGAGCCATGCCTGTCCGGCGTCGGGTGCGGAGGCTCCGCGGTCGGGTGGATCGGGAATGATCTCCGCGTCGGCCGGATCGATCAGCAGGGCATCCCATCGTCCCTGCACGCTGAGGAGCCAGGCGGCGACTTCCGGGGAGACCGTCTCGCGAAGAAGCCCGACGTCCGGTTCGGCGTTGGCCGACCGCTGGAGGCTGTCGAAGAGGGCGAGCATCACGAGCACCGAGTCCGACGGACGCCATGGCTCGGGACGGATGTTGAGCAGCCGATACTCCGCCGGCGGGGGATCGATCGACGCGATGGCCGCGTTGACGCCGCGGGTGTAATGCTCGAGAAGGGCCCGTTCGGCGTCNGGAAGTTCCGTGACGATTCGTTCCGCGAGCTCGCGGCGCCGCTGAAGCGTCGGGGTCCGGTCCGCCGCCACCATCGCGGGGCCCACGAGCGCCGCCAGCTCCCCGGCCATGCTGCGTCGGGTCAGATCCATCTGGACGAGTCGATCCCGCGCATGCATGAACCCGAGGGCCGCGAACGCGTCGTTCCGATCATCCGCCTCGATCGACGGTGTCCCGAGCNCATCGAGTTCGATGCGGACCGCGTCCGTAAGTCCTTCGACGGGAATCGCCTCGAAAACGCCCGCCTTCGACGAGGCGACGGGGACGCCGCCATCGAGCGACAGGGTGACGAGGAGTGCGGAAAGGCCGGCAAACGGGATCGACATGAAAATTGCCCTGAAGGGTTCGGCGAAGGTCGCTTCCGGCACCGTAGCATGTCGGCATGACACCGCTGCATCTTCGACGACACCTGATTTCCGCCGCGGCCCTGCTCTTCACGGGTCTTCTCGCGTTCACGTCCTCCGGGCAGGAAAGACCGCCCGCGACGTCGCCGCCTGCGGGCGGCGACGCCGGGGTCGCCGGTCCGCCGGCACCGAACGGGTTCGAAGGCGCGACCCTGCCCTCACCGCGGCTGTTGATCACGGGCGCGACGATTCTCACCGACTTCGTTCGCGGCGAAAACGGTCGTTGGGAGGCGATGGCGCTCGACGAGTCCACGGTCGCGATCGAGGACGGCGCGGTGGAGGGCATCTACGCCGCGAGCAACATCGTGATGCGACCGAACGACGTGGTGGTCACCGGTCGCGGTCGATACGTCATGGTCGCGCCGCTGGTGATCGGCGGTGGGAATGAATCCGCCTGGCTCGAGGGCGGGCGTCTGGTCGACACGCTGCTCGCCGGTATCGGCGGCGTCATCCTGCCCGAGGCGGTGGTCGATTCCAGGGGGGCCCGTTGCGTGTCCGCCCGGACGCTTCGCAAGGAGATTCCGGCGGCGGAATTGATCGCGGCCGTCCCGAATGCGCGGCCCTCGAGCGTTCGGGGGCTCGCGACGATCTCCCCCGAGGGGCGAGCGCTCGACGCATTCTCGAAAATGCTCGCGGCACGGGTGAAGGCCGGCGAGGGGAACATCGAACTGCTTGCCAACCTCACGCGGATTCCCGCGGAGGCGAACGGACGACCGGAGCTCGGGACCATCGCCATCGGTTCCCGGCCGAAGCTCCTGGTGCTCGAAGCGAATCCGATCGAGAATCCGCAGGCGATCCTCGATCCCTTCGCGATGGTCATCGACGACCGGGCGGCGCGAAAGGCCGAGATCCTCGTGCTCCGGCAGGCTTCCGATCGTGGACTCGGGGTTCGTGAACAGGTCGCCGGAGAACGACCGGAGGTCGCGTCGCCGGGACNGCTCCGCTGGTGGTTGAACACGACGCAGGGCCAGGTGTTCGGCGGCGCCGTCGCCTCCGTCGAAGGCGGGCGACTCGACTACGTCGCGGTGAGCGGCCAACCGCGGTACGACCGGGCCGTCGGCTCGCTCCGACTCGATCCCGCGGCGGGGGAACCGAACCTCGAACTCGACTACGCAGGACCGCCGGAGTCCTTCCGAATCGTCACGAAGCCGACGCAGGAAGGTCTCGCCATCGATCTCCGGATCGTGGACCGCGCCTCGATCGAGGCGGTGTCGCCGGGATCCTCGCTGCCGCCGATCGTCGATCTCGCGGTCGATCTCGACCTGCATCGCGAGGGCCTGATGGCCAGCGAAGGCGTCCACGAGATCGATCTGCAGGAACTTCTCTACGGCAACGGTCCGATCGGCCTCGGTCCGCGTCGATACCGCTTCACGCCGATCGATCCCGAGGCGTGTCCGCCTTGTTTCGAAGGGTTCGAGCGGGTGTGGTCCCTCGAGATCCTCGATCTGGACGCGGAGCCGGTCTCGGTCGCGGGCACCGCGACGGTAGGCTTCCGAGCGGGTCGGCCGTCCCGGATCCAGTTCGTCACCGGGATCGATCCGGTCTGGGTGGATGAATATCCGCAGGTCGATCGGGTGCCGCTCGACTGATTCGCGTGGTCAGTGCGCCGTCGACCGGATCCGCGCGAGAAGATTTTCGACGATCGTCGCGATCTCGTCCGGGCGTTCGACCATGGTCGAATGGCCGGCCCGTTCGATGACGGTGAGATTCGCATGCGGGATCGCCGCCTGCCAGCACGGAGCCGCCGACGGATGGATGATCCGGTCGTCCCCGCCCCACACGATCTCGGTGGGGCAGGTCACGGTGTGAAAGCGATCCGGACTTCCGAGCATCACTTCTTCGAGGTTCCGCAGGATGATCTCGTGATCATCGGCTCGATGCGCGGACTCCCGGGCGACGACGCCCTTCATCCATCGAGGCATCCAGGGGGCCTTCGTGAAGTTCAGGTCGTAGACCCGCGCGAAGTCGGCGGTCGATTCGATGCGGAGCAGGTGCTCGTCCCGCTTCGCCGCGGCGAAGATCTCGGTGTCGATCGGCGGTTCGATTCCCGCGGGTCCGATCACCACCAGCCCGGCGACGGCGTCGGGGCGGGATGCGGCGTAACCACCGGCGATCGCCCCACCCATGCTCGATCCGACGAGCACCGGGGCCGGAAGATCGAGGGTCGAGATCAGATCGTCGATCGATTCGAGCAGGTGCGGAAAGTCGATCGTCGTCGGATCGTGACGCGGATGCAGGCCGAAGCCCGGAAGGTCGGGGACGATCACCCGATTCCGCTTCACCAGTCGTCGACCGAGCTGAAGCATGGTCGTTCCGTCCACGCCGAATCCGTGCACGAGCACCACCGGTGGACCGACGTCACCGGGACCGCCCTCGAAGCGCGGCCACCCTCGATCGACGACGTGTCGGAGACCCGCGAAGCCGGCGGTGCGGTGGATCAGTCTTCGGAGTGTTCGGCCACCCCAGGTCACGGGTTCGACGAGCGGGGCATTCGAGTCGGATCGCATGTTCGATTCCATCCGCCGGCCGTGGCCGGATTCAGAGTTCCGGATGCCGGTCCGCGACGTCGAAGCGTCGTTCCAGTTCACGCCCGAGCCGGCAGAGGGTTCCTTCGTCGAAGAGTCGTCCGATGAGCGTGAATCCGTGCGGACTTCCGCCGTCGAAGGCGACGGGTTGAACGAGTGTGGGATGACCGGTGGCGTTCGTGATCAGCAGCAGGTTCGCGGCGAAGGCGGGCGTGGCGAGCGCGTCCACGCGGTCCATCACGTCCGCCATCATGTCCATCGCCTGCCGGCGGACGCGATCCGCCTGCACCGCCTCGACGGCGGGGATGAACCACGCCTTGCGGAAACTGTTGGGCCAGGCCTGGGGGGCCTGCCACTTCAAGGCGTCGTCATCGTCCGAACGGGTGAGTGATTCGAACGCGGCGGCGGCCTCCGCGAACAACGTGAGCAGCAGGGCGTCGTAGGGAAGATCGGGAAGCGTCACCCTGACGAGTTCGCATCCCGCCTCACGAAGATGATCGATCGCCAGTCGATCGGCCGGATTCGCGTTCTCGAACCACGCCGGATTCCACCCGATTCGAAGACCGGCGACGCCTTCGTCGGGGTCGTGGGCGAAGGGAACGCCGACGCTGGAGGCGTCGCGCGGGTCGTAGCCGTTGATCGTGTCGAGGACGATCCCGGTGTCATTGACGCTTCGACAGATGGGCCCGATCTTGTCGAGCGACCAGCAGAGGCTCATCGCACCCGCCCGCGACACCCGGCCGAAGGTGGGTCGGAGTCCGGTCGCGCCGCAACGCATCGACGGTGACACGATCGAGCCGAGCGTCTCAGTGCCCAGAGCGAACGCCATCAGCCCGCCGACGGTTCCGCTCGCGCTTCCGGCGCTCGAGCCGCTGGATCCCTGTTCGAGATTCCAGGGATTGTTGGTGCGTCCGCCGAACCAGATGTCGCCGTAGGCGAGGGCGCCCACCGCGGTCTTGCCGAGCATCACGGCGCCCGCCGCGTCGAGCTTCTCGATCACCGTCGCGGTGGTGGTGCCGATCCGATCCCTGAACGGCGTGGCGCCCCAGGTCGCCGGGATCCCTTCGACGTCGATGATGTCCTTCGCGCCGTAGGGGATTCCCTGAAGCGGACCGCGGTCGATCCCCGCCTTGCGGTCCGAGTCGGCCTGCTTCGCCTGCTGTACCGCGCGGTCTGCGGTCACCGTGATCATGCACTCGAGTTTCGGGTCGAGCCGCTCGATCCGGTCGAGATAGATCCGGGTGAGCCGTTCGCTGGTGAGATCACCGCGTCGCATCCACCCCGCCAGTCGTTCGACGGTCGAGAATGCGATCGTCTCGTCATCCGCCGGCAGGGGGCCCGGGTCGGCGGGAAGTCGATCGGGATCGCCGGTCGATGTCGCGAGGTCGAGCCCGCGGCCGGGGGGGAGGGCCCGGAAGACCAGGGCGGGCGCGAGTTCGTTCGGCATCGCGCCGGCGTCCACCCGCATCGCGAAGAGGTCGATCTGTTCCGCGACCGTCGCCGCGATCGTCTTGCGCTCGGCGTCGGTGAATTCGATGCCGGCGAGTCGCTCGGCCGCCGCGATGATCGCGGGGGTGATCTCCGCGTCGGTGGGCGTGTCTCGATTCGAGGCGGATTCCGGTTCGGACGACATGGGGGTACTGCCTTCGGCGACGGCACCCGCGAGTGGAAGCGCCGCGAGCCCGGCGGTGGACATGAGAAGACGTCGGCGGTCTGGATCGTGCGTGTTCATGCACGCAGACTACCTCCGACCGCTGGCGACGCCCATGAAGGCGTGTTCTCGGCCTAGAGCGGCGTCTTGAATCCCAAGGCGCGAACCGCGCACCATCCGCTCCAGCCTTCGAAGGTCATGAAGCCGCCGCTGCCGAGCAGCGCGATGCCGACGAAGAGCATGGGTCCCTCGACGCCCCCGAGCAGGAGCACCAGCACGCCGGCGAGGAGGCAGGCGAGACCGGAAAGCAGACGGACGGCCTTCCCCTTGGCATCGATGTTGCATTTCATGGCTGAAGCCTACCCGTTGGCGTCGCGGTGGTCTCGGGCGAAGGTCCGCAGCGCCTCGAGATCCTCGACGCCTTTCGGGTACTTCGGGTCGATTTTCTCGAGGGTGTCCAGTATCAACTGCGACACGATGACGTTTCGAACCCACTTCCGGTCCGCGGGTACCACGTACCAGGGGGCCTGCTTCGTGGAACATCGCGCCAGCATGTCTTCGTAGGCTTCGCGGTATTCGGGCCAGTCGGCGCGGGCGGTGAAGTCCGACGGACTCAGTTTCCAGTTCTTCCGCGGATCGTCGATTCGCGCGTTCAGGCGTTCGAACTGCTCTTCGCGGGAGATGTGCAGGAAGCACTTGACCACCGACGTGCCCTCGTCGTGCAGCATTCGTTCGAAGTCGTTGATGTGGTCGTAGCGACGTTTCCACACCGACTTCTCCACGAGCTTCGCCACCCGGGCCACCAGGACGTCTTCATAGTGGGATCGGTTGAAGATGCCGATCCGCCCTCGCCGGGGCACGCGGGCGTGGGCCCGCCAGAGATAGTCCTGGGCGATCTCGTGCGGCCCGGGGACACCGAACTGGTGGATCTCGAACGCGGCGGGATTCACGCCGGTGAAGACCTTCCGGATCGTGCCGTCCTTGCCGGAGGTGTCCATGCCCTGCAGCACGAGCAGGATCGATCTTCGGCCTTCCGCCCAGAGTCGGCCCTGAAGTTCGTCGATCCGTTCGACGTTCGAAGCGAGCAGCGCCTCGCCGTCGGCCTTCGAGTCGAGCCCCGCGTCCTGGCGGGCGGGGATCTCCGAGAGATTCGGTCGGTCCCCCGGCTTCACGCGGTGCTGGTCGAGATCGATCATTCGAGAGGCTCCGTCGCCGGGTCTTCGGGTTCGCGGATCAGAAGTCGGCGGAGCCCTTGGTTCGGGGGAACGCGATCACGTCGCGGACGTTCGCCATGCCGGTGGCGTACGCGATCAGGCGTTCGAGACCGAGTCCGAATCCGGCGTGCGGCACGGAGCCGTAGCGGCGGAGATCGCGGTACCACCAGTACTCCTCCTTCGGCAGTTCCATCTCGTCGAGCCGGGCGTCGAGGACGTCGAGTCGTTCCTCCCGCTGGCTTCCGCCGATGATCTCGCCGATGCCGGGGGCGAGGACGTCCATGGCCGCGACGGTGCGACCATCGTCGTTCATCCGCATGTAGAAGGCCTTGATGTCCTTGGGGTAGTTCATCAGGACCACCGGCCTTCCCACGTGTTCCTCCACCAGGAATCGTTCGTGCTCGCTCTGCAGGTCGGTGCCCCACGCGACCGGGAACTCGAACTCGTGACCACCGGCGATCGCCTTCTCGAGGATGGTGATCGCGTCGGTGTAGTCCATCCGCTCGAAGGGGCTGTCGACGAAGGACTCGAGCCGGGAGATGCAGGTCGGTTCGACGCGTTCGGTGAAGAACTCGAGGTCGTCCGCGCGTTGATCGAGCAGCGTCCGGAAGCAGTGCTTGAGCAGGCCTTCCGCGAGATCCGCGTCGTCGGCGAGATCGGCGAAGGCGATCTCGGGTTCGACCATCCAGAATTCCGCGAGGTGGCGGCTGGTGTTCGAGTTCTCGGCGCGGAAGGTCGGTCCGAAGGTGTAGGCCTTGGAGAGGGCGAGACACCAGCATTCCACCGCGAGCTGTCCGGACACCGTCAGATGCGATTCGCGGCCGAAGAAATCCTGGGAGAAGTCGACGGCGCCGTCTTCGGTCCGCGGAAGGTTCTCGAGGTCGAGGGTGGAGACGCGGAACATCTCGCCGACGCCCTCGCAGTCGTTGGCGGTGATGATGGGCGTGTGGATCCATTGGAACCCGTCACGTTGGAAGAAGTCGTGGATCGCCATCGAGAGGCAGTTCCGCACCCGTCCGACCGCACCGAAGGTGTTGGTACGGGGGCGAAGGTGGGCGACTTCGCGGAGGTATTCGAAGCTGTGCTGCTTCGGCGTGATCGGGTAGGTGTCGGGGTCCTCGACGAAGCCGGCGACCTCGAGTGCGGTCGCCTTCACCTCGATGGACTGACCCTTGCCGCGGCTCTCGACGACCTCTCCGGTCACGATCGCGGAAGCGCCCGAGGTCATCCGAAGGACGTCGGACTGGTAGTTCGGGAGGTCGCCGGGGGCGACCACCTGCATGGTCGCGAAGCAGGAACCATCCGAGATCTGGAGGAAACTGAGCCCGGCTTTCGCGTCGCGTCGGGTGCGGACCCATCCACGAATGGTGACGGTCTGGCCGAGGTGGTCCTGGGGGGCGTCGAGGAGGGCGGCGATGGTGTGGACAGGCATGAAGCGAGGTTCCGGGCGTTCGAGGGCGATGTGAGATTTCGGGACCGAGGCGGCGAGTGATCGTCGATTCGGGAAGCGGACAAGGTACGCGGAAGCGAGGGCGATTGACACGGCCCGCCGTCGACGCGTGCCAGTTTGGCAGCGAAGGAGCGTCCTCGGACCCCGACCGGATGGATCGGAAGCTCGGGCGAGGCCGTGATGTCCGGGTGATCCCGCCGCCCGATCCGCCTCCGGTGGGTGGAAAATCCCGGGTTTCGGCCTGATTCCACGGTCTCAGGGGCGGACCGGAGGTCGAGCGCCGGAATCCATCCGATCGTCTCTCACCGGATGGTCGGGCGTCGAGGTTCGGCACGCGGGTTGTTCCCTTCCTCGGAGATCAGATGCCCGAGATGAACCCTCCAACCTCACCCAGGACCGATTCGGTGGCTCGCCGCCGACTCAACCTGCTTTTCTCCGCCACCTGGCGGGAAGGTGGCCCGACGGCGGGGTTGCCCCGACTCCTCGATCCCCTCGGCGTTCGCTGCCTCGAGGCGCGGAGTGGCCGGGAAGCGGCCCGTCTGGTCGAGGAGGAGGAGATCCACATCGCCCTGATCGACCTCGAACTCCCGATGGAAGCCGACGGCGACCGTCGGGCGGCCGGCGAGAAGGTCCTGCAGATCCTCCGCCGGGTCGAACCCGCGCCGCCGGTGGTGCTGGTCCGTCCGCCCCAGCCGAGTCGACGAGAGAGCGTCCGGGGACTCAATGACGCACTTCGCGACGGCGTTTTCGCGGTGCTCGATCGACCTCTGGGCATCGAACCGATGCTCGAAACCCTCCGCCGGGTGGTCCGGCGACACTATTCGGATCAATGGCCGGCCGCGTGACCGAGAGACGCCCATCGTGGCGCATCACGCGAACGGCAAGAACCCCGGCGTCGGACCGGGACCCTTCCTTTCCTGTTTCTCTTCTTCGGAGTCAAGTACTTATGAACGTGCGACCGCTCGGCGACAAGCTCATCGTCCGGCGTGAGGAGGCCGCGACCCAGACCGATTCCGGCATCTTCCTCCCCGAATCCGCCAAGGACAAGCCGAAGACCGGAAAGGTCATCGCGCTTGGCAGTGGCAATCTGAACAAGGACACCGGCGAATACCTTCCCTTCACCGTGAAGAAGGGTGATGCCGTCATTTTCAGTTCATACGCCGGAACCGAGATCAAGATCGAGGGCGACGAGTACCTCATCATGACCGAGGACGACATCCTCGGCGTCATCGACTGACCAGAAGAAGGACGGTGCGGGACGGTCCCGCGAGGAGTGGAATTCGTGAAAGCCGATCAGCTTCGAAAAGCATTCAGCGACCTCAACGGCCGCGACCTTCGAATCGAATTCGAGGGTGCGGAGACCCTGGTGGTCCGGAATGCGATGTTGATCCCCGAGGAGCAGGACGACCTGCTCAAGGTGACCGATGGATCGCACGAGTACATCATCGAGTGCGAACGGGTCGCGTGGATCGAGATCGGCTGACGAATTCGAGTGAGAACCCCCCCCCGTCGTCGGCGTCGCCGAGACGGATTCGAATGCAAGGAACAACCATGGCTGCCAAGCAGATTGCCTACGACAACGACGCCCGCGAGCGAATTCTTCGCGGAATCCAGAAGCTCGCCAAGGCCGTGAAGGTCACCCTCGGCCCCTCGGGACGCGTCGTCGTCCTCGAGAAGTCCTTCGGTGCCCCCACGGTCACCAAGGACGGCGTGAGCGTCGCCAAGGAGATCGAACTCGCCGACGCCTATGAGAACATGGGCGCCCAGATGGTGAAGGAAGTCGCCAGCAAGTCCAGCAAGGACGCGGGCGACGGAACCACCACCGCGACGGTCTACGCCGAAGCGATCTTCCAGGAAGGCCTCAAGAACATCACCGCGGGCGCGAACGCGAACGCCGTGAAGCGGGGCATCGACAAGGCGGTCAACGCCGTGGTCGCCGAGCTCGCTTCCATGTCCAAGCCGGTGAGCGACTCCACCGAGATCGCCCAGGTCGGCGCCTGTTCCGCCAACCAGGACCATACGATCGGCAAGATCATCGCCGAGGCGATGGACAAGGTCGGCAAGGACGGCGTGATCACCGTCGAGGAAGGCAAGAGCCTCGAGACCGAGGTCGAGCTTCTCGAGGGCATGCAGTTCGACAAGGGCTACCTCAGCCCTCACTTCGTGACCGACAACACGGACATGGAGTGCGTCCTCGAGGACTGCTACGTCCTGATCCACGAGAAGAAGGTCAGCTCCGCCAAGGACCTCATCCCGGTCCTCGGCAAGGTCGCGGAGAGCGGCAAGAGCGTGCTGATCGTCGCCGAGGACATCGAGGGTGAAGCCCTCGCGACCCTCGTCGTCAACAAGCTCCGCGGCGTCCTCAAGGTCGCGGCGGTCAAGGCCCCCGGATTCGGCGATCGTCGCAAGGCGATGCTCGAGGACATCGCGGTCCTCACCGGTGGCACCGCGGTCATGGAGGAACTGGGCATCGATCTCGAGAAGCTCGAGGTCGGCGAACTCGGTCGAGCCAAGAAGGTGACCATCACCAAGGACACCACCACCATCGTGGAGGGTGCCGGCAAGACCTCCGAGATCCAGGGCAGGATCGAGCAGATCAAGGCCCAGATCG